>CAYQZG010000076.1:255-15347 GCA_964421785.1 uncultured Anaerolineales bacterium | reverse complement strand
CCCGTGGCGTTTCAAGGTGCAGGATGCCGCCATGGGCAAGCCCACTGCCAGACGTCAGAAGTCCCCTATTCACCCTGTGGACCTCCACGCTCCAGCCGGACTGCGGGTCCGCCGGGAGCGTGGGTGGGGAGGGCTGCCCTCTTCCGCCCAAAGCAGACCAGGCACTGGCCCTCAGCACTGCCGTGTTCCCTCAGCCGCGTGAGCAGCTGATTGACCGCGCACACCGTCAACTGACGGTCACCGTGATGGGACAGAAAGCCCCCGTCATCGCCTGCTTGTCAGATCGCCCAGATGGCCGTACACTATCCAGGGGAAGGCCTTCGCATCCGGCGGACGGCAGGGCGCGGTGGACTCACGCGCGAGCAGGCGGTGATAGGGAGCGGAGAAGAAGATGGTTCTTGAGGCGAAGAGAGTGTGCGCGGTCGCGACGCTCACGGCCGTGCTGGTCCTGGCCGGCTGCCTGGAGCCGGCCAGGACGACGGATGTGGGCGGAGAGACGAGCACGCAGGGGCGCCCCACTGTGCGACCCATCGAGGGCTCCGGCTCCCTGGCCTACGTTGGGGGCGACGGCAACGTCTGGATCACCTCCCCCGAGCAGGGGTGGACCCGGCAGGTGACGGATGATGCCACGGCGCCGCCGGAGGGGCAGGGGCGTTCTTATCACCGTGTCGCGTGGGCGCGGGATGGGTCGCTGGCCTTCGCCGCTGTCGTGCGCTCCAGGGACGAGGCGCGGAGCGAGATCTTCCTCCAGCGGGCGCTCGACGAGCCCCCGCAGCTGGTCGCCCGGAACGACGATCACTTCGTCATCTATCTCTACGGCTCGCCGGCAACCCGCCCAGGAGCATCAGGCGGCCCCTGGCTGACCTATCTGATCGAAGAGGAGAATGGGGTGGGCCTACGCCTGGTCACCCTGGAGGATGGAGGGGCGCGGGATCTGCTGTTGGCGGTGGGGCGCCCGTTCTATCTTTCGTGGTCGCCCGACGGGCAGGAGATCCTGTGGCACACGGGCGGCGCGCTGCGGGAGAATCCCGCGGCGGAGATGGGTCTTTACGACGTCGGAGAGGGGCGCCGCCGCATCCTGCCCTATGCACCGGGGGCATTCCTCGCGCCCGCCTGGTCACCCGAGGGCGGGGCGTGGCTGAGCGTGGCAGCCAGGGGTGGCGTCGACCGCCTGCAACGCGTCAGCTCGCAGGGGGTGACAGAGCTGGCGGCGACAGGCGGGCAGGAGACCGCGTTCGTCTGGTCGCCCAGTGGGCGGCAGATTGCGTACGCCCGTCGGTCAGACAGGACGGAGGCCTACGGCCCCATCCAGATGATGGACGTGGAAAGCGAGGAGACGAGGCAGCTGACCAGCGACGCCTTCGACGTTCTGGGCTTCTTCTGGAGCCCGGATGGCGGGCAGCTGGCCTATTTGTCGCGGCTGGATCTCCCCAACGCGGTGTGGATGCAGTGGCGTGTGTTCGACCTGGCGGAGGCACGCGATCGGGGTTTCGCGGTGTTCCACCCGTCGCCTCTGATGCGCTTCGTGATCCACAGCTTCGGTCAATATGCCCAGAGCCACCGCTTCTGGTCGCCAGAGGGCCGGTATCTGGTGTACGCGGAGCGGGACGAGCAGGGGAGGGACCGCGTGTGGCTGGTCGACACGGAGGCGGAGAAGGGGGCGGATCCGATCCTGGTCGACGAGGGGAGCATCGGCTTCTGGTCGTGGCGGTAGGTGGCGGGCACTACGCACGACGCCCCCGGGGACGGGGGCTGGGAGCACGTTACCTACGCACGACGCCCCCGGGGACGGGGGCTGAGAGCACGTTACCTACGCACGACGCCCCCGGGGACGGGGGCTGAGAGCACGTTTGGAGATTGTGCTTGACAATCTAATCAAAGCCGGTATACTATAGAGCACGCCAACGGAGAGGATGGGCGTGCCGGGCGACAAGGGGCTGTGGCTCAGTTGGGAGAGCGCTACAATCGCACTGTAGAGGTCAGGGGTTCGAGTCCCCTCAGCTCCATCATCATCCCGATTTTATGGGCCCGTGGCACAGTTTGGGAGCGCGCCACAATGGCATTGTGGAGGTCGAGGGTTCGAGTCCCTCCGGGTCCACTTTTTCTTTGCAGAGACAGTCTACAGAGTAGAAAGGCTGCGAGCAGGAGTAGTAGGCCATTCCCCTCAGCGAGCCGGGAGAGACCAGGTGGAAGCCCGGCAAGCGGCGCCCCAGGGGAAGCGCCGAGGGCGAGAGCCCCATAAGGCCGAACTCGCCTGGGAGCTGCGTCGGTGAGGTCCGGCGAGGTGCCGGGTAGCTGACGACGGGTTGCTCTCGTTAACGAGCGAAGAGTTGGAGGGCCCTCAAGAGAGGAAAGAGGGGGTTCTCCATTCAGGGTGGTACCGCGGAGCCCTTTCGCCCCTGAGGCGAGAGGGCTTTTGTGTTCTATGAGGAGGGAGAGAGACAGAGGATGGAGAGCGTGGCGTTGGCCCCGAACACGTTTCACCTGCAGAGCGGCTCCAATCTGGGCCTGGTGGTCCGCGATGGGGAGGCCTTGCTGATCGACACGGGTCTCGACGGCGACGCCGGGCGACGGGCGCTGCGCATCATAGAGGGGCAAGGCGCACACCTGACGGCGATCGTGGTGACCCACGCCCACGCCGATCATTTCGGCGGGGCGCGGTTTCTGCAGCGGCGGCTGGGGGTGCCCCTGTACGCGCCGGATCTGGAGGCAGCCATGATGGAGCATCCGATCATCGAGCCGCTCTACCTCTTCGGCGGGGCGGCGCCGATGAAGGAACTGCGCCAGAGGTTCACGCTGGCCGAGCCGTGTGAGGTGGAGGCAACGGTGGAACCGGGGCCGTTCGAGATCGGGCCGTTCGAGCTGGAGGTGGTTCCGCTGCCGGGGCACGCCCTGAACCAGATTGGGGTGGGGGTCGAGGACGCCGGGCGCCGCGTGCTGTTTTGCGCCGACGCCATCTTCCCGGAGGAGACGATAGAGAAGCATAAGGTGCTCTTCTGCGTCGATATGGACGAGACCCTGGAGACGATCGAGGAGCTACCCAAGCGGCGCTACGACTGCTTCGCCCCGGGTCACGGCCCTGCCTACGCGGCGGGGGCGGCGATCGGGGCGATCTGCGACGCCAATCGGGATCGGCTGGAGGCGATACGGGAGAGGGTGTACGAGGCGCTGGAGATACCGCGGGAGACGTCGGCGCTGGTGCAGCAGGTGGCAGAGCGCTTCGGGCTCAGGGTGACGAGGCCAACGGCGTATCTCCTGACGCGTACGACGGTTCTGGCGGCCCTTTCATCGCTGGAGAGCGCGGGCAAGGCAGGAGCGGCGATGGAGGCGAACAAGCTGGTGTGGAAGCGACGGTAGCCCGCGCGACGGCCGGCCCTGGGCAGCGCCGGGGGGCAGCGTTCCGTGTTATGATGAAGCGTTTTCATGGGAAGACTATCATAGAGGGAAGGGCGAGGAGAGATCAAGCATGACAGAGCAATACATACCGCAGGATATTGAAGCGAAATGGCAGGCGACCTGGGAGGAGAGCGAGCTCTACCGAGCCGAGGTGGACGCCGGTCAACCGAAGCACTACGCGCTGACGATGCTGCCCTATCCCAGCGGCGACCTCCACATCGGGCACTGGTACGCGATGGCGCCCAGCGACGCCCGGGCGCGGTACATGCGGATGAAGGGGTACAACGTGCTGTTCCCCATGGGGTTCGACGCGTTCGGCCTGCCGGCGGAGAATGCGGCGATCAAGCGCGACATCCACCCCTACACGTGGACCATCTCGAACATCGAGACCATGCAGAGACAGCTACGGTCGATGGGGGCGATGTTCGATTGGGAGCGGGAGGCGATCTCGTGTCTGCCCGGCTACTACCGCTGGGACCAGTGGTTCTTCCTGAAGCTACACGAGATGGGGCTGGCGTACCGGAAGGAGGCGGCGGTCGACTTCTGCCCCAACTGCAACACGACGCTGGCCCGCGAACAGGTTTGGGGGGAGGATCGTCACTGCGAGCGATGCGGCACGCCGGTGATCAAGAAGGAGCTGACGCAGTGGTTCTGGCGCATCACGTCGTATGCCGATGAGCTGCTGGATTTCTCCGACATCGACTGGCCCGACCGCGTGGTCACGATGCAGACCAACTGGATTGGCCGGAGCGAGGGAGCGGACGTGGTCTTCCGCACCGAGCAGGGCGATCCGATGGAGGTGTTCACGACACGGCCCGACACGCTGTGGGGGGCGACGTTCATGGTGCTGGCGCCGGAGCATCCGCTGGTGAACAAGGTGACCACCGCCGAGCAGCGGGATGCGGTGGAGGCCTACAAGGTCCAGGCCGCGCGCCAGACGGAGATCGAGCGCCTATCGACGGAGAAGGAGAAGACGGGCGTGTTCACCGGCGCCTACGCCATCAATCCGGTCAACGAGAAGCGGATCCCGATCTGGATCGCGGACTACGTGATGATGACGTACGGCACAGGCGCCATCATGGCCGTGCCGGCCCACGACGAGCGAGACTTCCAGTTCGCCATGAAGCACGGCCTGCCCATCATCCCGGTCATCGACCGGACGGATGGCGCCGCCAGATCGTACGTGCCAGAGGGGGCGGTGGAGACGGGTTTCGCCGCGGCGCTGCGCGAAGCGGGCATCTCCTGCGAGGAAGAAGAGGGCGCGCTGTACGTGAGGCTGGATGAGAACAAGGGCGAGGGCGATCGGTACGTCGAGCTGGGGGAGGGGCACATCCAACCAGGGGCCTGGATCGCGGTGGTCGGCGCCCGGTGGGCCTTCATCTTCGACGATGGGGTGATGACGTTTGACAGCATAGGGGCCGGGCAGGAGATCCTGGAGCGGGTGAGGGCGTGCGACGCGACAGCGGAGGGGAAACGGACGGTGATGGAGCTGCTGTGGGAGGTGCCTTTCTACCGCGAGCTGCTGTTCCACGCCGAGTATGGCACGATGATCAACTCGGGCCCGTTCAGCGGCACGCCAGGCGAGGTGGCGGTCGAGACGGTGACCGAGTGGCTGGAGGAAGAGGGCATCGGTGAGGGCGACGTCAACTATCGCCTGCGCGACTGGCTGATCAGCCGCCAGCGGTATTGGGGCGCGCCGATCCCGATCGTCTACTGCGAGGGGTGCGGCACCGTTCCGGTGCCGTACGAGGATCTGCCGGTGGAGCTGCCGAAGGACGCCCAGTTCCTGCCGACGGGCGAGAGCCCGCTGAAGCATCACGAGGGGTTCCTGCACACCACGTGCCCCAGGTGCGGCGGCCCGGCCACCCGGGAGACGGACACGATGGACACGTTCGTCGACTCCTCCTGGTATCAGTACGCGTACCTGAGCCCCTACTATCGGGCGGGAGAGCCGATTGACGCCGATTCGTCGCCCTTCGATCCGGAGGAGGCCGCGTACTGGGCGCCGGTGGACGTCTACACGGGGGGTATCGAGCACGCCACGATGCATCTGATCTACACGCGCTTCTTCACGAAGGCGATGCGGGACATGGGCCTGGTGGACTTCGACGAGCCGATGCTGATGCTGCGGAATCAGGGCATCATCCTGGGCGAGGACGACGATAAGATGTCGAAGAGCCGGGAGAACGTCATCTCGCCCGACGAGCTGATCGCAGCATACGGCACGGACACGGTGCGCGGCTATCTGATGTTCGGCTGGCGCTGGGATCAGGGTGGGCCATGGGACCCGCAGGGCATCCAGGGGGTCTATCGCTGGCTGCACCGCATCTGGACGCTGGTGCTGGCGTCCGCCGACGTAAAAGGGGACGCGACGGAGGAGCAGATCGCGGATCTACAGCGGGCCACGCATCAGACGATCAAGAGCGTGAGCGACGATATGGAGGCGTTCTCCTTCAACACAGCTATCGCGCGCTTGATGGAGTTCACCAACGCGCTGCAGAAGGCCAAGCGGACGGCGGTCCACGGGACAGAGGCCTGGGACGAGGCGATCGAGACGCTCCTGCTGCTGCTGGCGCCCAGCTGCCCCCACATCGCCGAGGAGCTGTGGGAGCGGATCGGTCGTGCGTACAGCATCCACCAGCAGCCCTGGCCGGCGTTCGACCCCGATCTGGCAGCCGAGGAGATGATCACGCTGGTGGTCCAGGTCAACGGCAGGCTGCGAGCGCGGCTGGAGGTGCCGGCCGACATCGGCGAGGAGGAGGCGAAGGAAGCGGCCCTGGCCGATGAGAACGTCCAGCGTCACGTTGAGGGGAAGGACGTTAAGAGGCTGATCTACGTCCCCGGCCGGTTGGTGAACGTCGTGGCAGCTTAGCACTACAACCGCACTTGCCAAAGGAGCAGACTTCCGAAGTCTTGAAGTCCACGCCCAACGCAATATAGGGGCGCTCACAGAACGATTGCTGGCCTGTCTAGCATGATCGTGCAGACTTCGGAAGTCTCTTGGCGGGAAACGAGGTTGTAGGATTAGGTGGCTGTCTCGCACGGAAGCCTGACAGGTCTGCAACGGCTGCACGTGGGCAGGTTGCACAGCCCACCGGAGTGCGACCAGGTGCGGAGCTGCCTGCAGACCGGTCGGGTTTTCTCAATGAATGTCCAGCGTCGCTACCGCCGACATCTTTCGGGGTGCCAGTAGCCCCTCTGGACCGAGCGGGAGTCGGTGACGGTCACGACAGCGTCGTCGTCGGCACGCCGCCCGATCTCCAGCACGTTCTTCACCTCTTTACGCGGGATCAGGACGGTGACTACCTCGACCGTCTTCTCGCGCCCGTGGCCCTCCAGCTCCGTGACGCCGAAGCCGGCCTCGCGGAGCGCGGAGGCCAGATCGTGGCCATCCTCGGTCGATATGAAGCGGACCTCGGCGTAGCCCAACGCCAGCCGCTGCTCCAGCATCATCCCCACCAGTGTGCCGACGGCGAAGCCTCCGGCGTAGGCGACGATGTTCCAGACGTTGTTCAGGTTAGTCACGACCTTGCCGATGGCGATGACGTAGACCAGCGAACTGATGAAACCGGCCGCTACGGCGTAGAGCTTCCGCCCTTGTACGGTCATCAGGGTCGATAGTGTGCTGACGGCGATGCCCAACACACGCAAGCCAAAGATCAGCAAAGCCTCTAGAAATATGCTCATTGTTCGATCACCTTATCCTTCTTCTTGGTTCTTCACGGACTCAGCCCCCAAAGGGCAACACACGAAAGAAGCGGCCATCGCACCGATAGCCGCTTCTGCTGTGCCCCGGGCGCGATTCGAACGCGCGACCTTGAACTTAGGAGGTTCCTGCTCTGTCCAATCTGAGCTACCGGGGCTCAGGGGCGATTATAGCACGCTCACTGCAGGGCGGCAAGCATCTGCTGCGCCGTGCGAGGCCAGGAGTATCTCCGCGAGCGCCTGATGCCCGCTTCAGCCAGCTCTCTCCTTAGCATAGGGTCATCAAGCAACCTAGCCATTGCCGCCGCTATTGCCCTGACATTGGTGGGATCGACCGTCAGCGCTGCCTTTCCCACAACCTCGGGAAGACTGGTGGTGTTGCTGGTGACAACAGGCGTGCCACAGGCCATCGCCTCTGCAGGGGGAAGACCAAAGCCTTCGTAGAGCGATGGATAGGCCAACATGACCGCCTGCCGATAGAAGGCAGGGAGATCCCCTTGCGCGACAAAGCCCGTCAGGATCACCCCAGCCTCGCGAGCTCGCTCCAGAAGCGTATCGCTCCCCCAACGCGGCGCTCCCACCCAGACCATCTTGGGGATGGAGTCCCTATGCTGGCGCAGGTGAAGATACGCATCGAGAAGGCGAGATAGGTTCTTACGTGGGTGGATGTTGCCCATGGCCAGCACGTAGTTCGACTCCACCTCGTAAGAGCGTAACACGTCTTCATCGGCGTTCCCCTCAGCTTGAAACATACGACCCACACCGGGGTAGATTCGCACCGCCTTGTCAATTGATTGGGGATGGAAACGAGCCAGTTCGCGCAGCGTGAACTCAGAGAGCGCGACCACGCAATCCGCCCGACGGATTGAGAGCCCTGTCAGCAAGCGCATGTACCATGACACGACAGGGGGAAAATACTCCGGATGAGCACGAAAGGATAGATCGTGTATCAACACCGCCTGACGACAAGGGGCTACCAGGGGCAGGAAGAACGTGGAAACATACCAGTCAGGATTCAATCGACGCAGCGCGAGGGTTTGCTGCCAAAGGAAGAAGGGCAAGCGCCGATAGGACCCTAGATCGACCTGGCCAAAGGCCGACGGTAGCTCTAGAGCCTCATCCAGGTCACAGGTCAGCAGGCTCACCCGCGCCGATGGATCCAATTCAGCCAGACCATCGAGCAGTCCGTTTAGGTAGCTTTCATTCCCACCGCGCCGCCTACCGATTTCCGACGCGTTGATCACGATATGCGGCAGACTCCATCTTTTGCCCATGCTGGTATACTATGTTAGAATCTGCTTGGCGTCAAACCAGTCTTGGGGGCTCGTCACTCTCGTCCCCAAACTGGCCAGGGTTGAGAATAAGGCAAGAACCCGGATCAACCGGAAACCGGAGACTAAAGGTTGCAACCCAGTCTCGATCGTCAAGGGCAACGCGTCAGCCTGTGCCACGAAGAGGAGAGCAGGACGGTGCGGTCTGATTGAACGTTGTGTGCTCCGGCCTTCGCTCTTCACCAGATCATTCAGAGAGGGGATCGGCAGTGGTATTGACACGCGAGCGTAGCGCCATGACGATGAGCGTAGCAGTGGTCATCCTTAACTGGAACGCAGCACAGGATACGATCCAATGTGCTCGACGAATCACTCCGTGGAACAGCGTGCAGCCGACGATTATCGTGGTTGACAACGCCTCGCGGGACGGGAGCCCGGAGATCATCTCGCGTGAATGCCCTTCCATCCAGGTGGTACGCAACCCGATCAACCAAGGTTTCGCCGGAGGAAGCAACCGGGGGATCAGAGAAGCCCTGCGCCGGGGGGACGCGCCGATCCTTCTGCTTAACAACGATGCCCAGATTGAGGAAAAGGACGTCATCAGGCTCCTTGAAACCCTCCAGGGGAATGAACGGATCGGCCTCGTCGGTCCGCTGTTGTTCGACGCCAAGGGGAAAGAACGGCTGCTGGCCGCCGGCGGCAGAGACCCGGCTCGACATCATCACTCGCACATTCGAACCTTGCAGTCCAGTGAACCAATCCAGATCGTCGAATGTGTACCCGGCACGGTCATCCTAGTGGAAGCCGATGTCTTTCGCAAGATTGGCCTCCTTGACGAGCGGTATTTCTTCGCCAGCGAGGTGGTTGATCTCTGCCTGCGCGCCCAACAACAAGGCTACCTCAGCGCCGTCGACACACGAGCGCGGGCGTTCCACGACCTCGAACGCTCGTCGGAGCTGCGGGAGACGCTGCATAGCTATTACATCGTTCGCAATCGCTTCCTCCTCATCCGTAAGTTTCACCAGGCATCGAGCGTCCCGTACTACATATTCTGGACCCTGTACAGCCTGGCTCTCTCCCTGAAGGCGCGCCTGAAGGGTCGACGAGCCGCGGCGCGAGCTATCCGCCTCGGACTTCTGGATGGCGTGCAAGGACGGTTCGGTGGGCAGAACCGGCGGGTTCTGGAAGCCATCTCCCATGTCGATCGCACCTCACCTCCTCGCGCGCGAACTCTCGGCCTATGACTGTTCTTTACCACGTGGCCACCTTACGGCCAAAGATGCCTCAGGCCGAGGCTATCTCACAGGAGATCGCCTGGCTGCGAGAGCGGTTTGATAGCGATGTGGTCTACGTCAATCCCAACCAGCAATCCCCCATCCATATCCCTCGACTGCTGTTCGGTTTCCATAGGCTGAGGAAGATCCGAAGACGTGAGGTCAGCTTGCACCTGCACCACGTGTACAATCCTGACCCCTATCCCTTCCCCTATCTACTCGCGCTTCGATGTCCAATCGTCTACTCCGTGACCTGTGGGGTGCCAGACGAGCCATCGAATGTGGGGTTCTTAGCTTCTTTGGCCGCTGTGGCTGTGTCCGACAGGCGCAGTTTGAAGCGTCTGGAATCCTGGGGGCTGGACAACGCGATCTTGGTGCACCCAGGCATTGACGCCCAACGTTTCTCTCACCATCCGCTGCCCTTGCATTCCGACATCAAGCTCATGGTGGGATCAGCTCCCTGGACGAAGCGACAGTTCCACACCAAGGGCGTGGACGCGCTACTGACGGCGGCTCGGCGAGAGCCTCGCCTGCGGCTGATCTTCCTGTGGCGGGACGTGTTGGTGGATGACATAGAGCGTCGGGTTCAGCGCCTGAATCTGGAAAACCAAGTGACCATCCTGAATGAATTGGTCGACGTCAACGCTATACTGGCCGGCGTGCACGCCAGCATCACGCTGGCCTCGGCCCCAGGACTTGTGAAATCGTATCCGCACTCCCTCTTAGAATCCTTGGCGGCCGGGAAGCCGGTCCTGGTCAGCAGAGCTATCCCGATGGCAGATTATGTAGAGCGAAACGGTTGCGGGCTGGTCGTGAACAGTCTCAGTCCTGGCGATATCCTATCCGCCGTCGAATCGCTGACCGCTGAATACGCCACACTAGAAAAATCGGCCCAAGCGGTGAGGTATCGTGACTTCTCAGAAGACAGACGTCTTGATTCCTTTCGCAAGATGTACGAGAAGGTCCTCGGTCAACCACTAGACAACGAGCGGGGTTCGTGATGAAGATCCTGCATGTCGTACAAGCCTATGACCCTGCTATTGGCGGTTCCGAGTGGTTGACGAAAAACCTCTCCGAGCAGATGGTCTCACGCCACGGTGATGAAGTGACCGTGTTCACGTCCAACGCGTACAAGCCGGAGGCTTTTTGGCGCACCAAAGGCCCGCTGATGTCTCCCGGGATCGAGACGATCAACGGTGTAACAGTTCGCCGCTTCAAGATCTTCAACGGGCTCCAGCTGGCAAGGAGACTACTTGCCCAGGGATCTCGCAGGTTGAACTTGCCCTATAATGACTGGATACGCACCCTTCAGACCGGCCCGCTAATCCCTCAGCTGACACAAGCCATTGCCAACAGCGGTGTGGACATTGTATTTGCCACGGCTTTCCCCTTTCTGCATATGTACCAGGCTGTCGCCGGCGCCCGGCGGGCCGGCATACCGGCTGTGCTGCTAGGCGCAATCCACGTCGCCGATGCGTGGGATTACGATCGAAAGATGATGTATGAAGCCATCAAGCGAGCTGATGCTTATGTCGCCCATACAACGTTCGAGCGCGACCACTTGGTCCAGCGTGGCATCCAACCCAAAAAGATCACCGTCATCGGAGCCGGCGTCAAAGCTGACGCCTTTGTCGACCCCGACGGAGAAGCCGTCCGAGAGCGATATGGCTGGGGAGATGCTCCAGTCGTTGGCGTCCTGGCAAGACAATCACAACTCAAGCGCCTGGATACCGTGCTGAAGGCTATGCCGAAGGTGTGGGCAGCGAAGCCAAATGCGCATTTACTGATGGCCGGTGCCCGTACCTCCTACTCCCCGCAACTTGATCGGATGATCCATGCCCTCCCCCCAAAGCAGCAGAGTCAGATCACCGTAGTCAATGACTTTCCCGAGCGGCAGAAGCCGGATCTGCTGGCAGCCTGTGACCTGATCGCCCACCCCTCTGGCAATGAATCCTTCGGCATCGTCTTCGTCGAGGCCTGGGCCTGCGGCAAGCCCGTGATAGGCGCCCGCGTCGGCTCAATACCCTCAGTGATTGATGAGGGGCGGGACGGTCTGTTATTCGAATACCTGAATCCAGATAGCCTGACGCAGGCTATTCTGGAGCTGCTGGATGACCCAGCACAACGGACCCGGATGGGCAAATCTGGAAGGAAGAAGGTGTTGAAGAACTACACCTGGGAGATCGTCGCCGATCGATTGCGAGCGGTCTACTGTCAGTTGGCGCCACGAAAGCGGTAGGACGACTATCTCAAGCCCTGAGGAGATTGGCCTTCAGGCACCTGAATACGTCTATCGCCCGATTGACAACTGGAAGGAGATAGAAGAAAGCCAACGCCTTCTGATAGCTTCCGAATGTGACATCTTCGCTGTCACCGTCGACCTCTGCTATCATTCGGATATTGTGGAGCGTGCAGCCCGTCCTACGCACAGAGAAGCCCGCTCGCCTGACGAACGCACTCAGGGTCGCGGGCGAATAGACGAATAGGTGGTTGGGAGATGGGCGACGGCCGGCTTCGGTTTCATGGAGATAGAACCCGGTCGGTGAGTAGAAGTTCGGCACCTCGAGAAAGAGAAGACCATCCCTCTTCAGAAGATCCTTCACTTTCAACAAGCTACCCAGCGGATCTGCAAGATGCTCGAAGGTCTGTATCAGGATAACCACATCATATAATCCATCGCTGCCCTCAACATCTTCGAGCATCGAGCACTTGATGCCTCGAAGTTCGTTCACGTTCCTGGCGAACTCGACTGCTTCTCTATTGGGCTCGATGCCGAATACATCAATACCCTCAGCCTCGAGCTTCTTGAGAAGAAAACCGGCATTGCAGCCCACCTCCAGCAGCTTCAGATCCCCTGTCGGAGGTAGATGCCCAATAATCCAGCGAAGAACGGACTCATTGTGCCTCTTGTCTTCGGCGAAGTGACCGGCTTCGTCTAACCTGTAGTCGTACTCCTCCGAGTAGTACTTCCTGTGATCTCTGCCTGCCCCGGTCAGGAAGATCAGTCCACAATGACGACATAGTAAAACCTGGAACGTCTCGTCAAACAGCGTCTTGAACTGTGTGTGACCGCAAAGCTTACACCTAATTCTGGACGGGTCACCCATGGTTCTTCACCACTGTAGGCTTCTTGTGAAGGGCTAGATAGAACCGATTCGACCTGGCGCCGGGTCTATCCTGGAGCTGAACAGGGTGAAACAGGGCTAAGGCAGCTATGTACTGGTAGAGGCTCCGAACCGAGGATAACACGCCTCCGTCTTTCTGTCCTAGTACAGCTTGCTCAAACAGTTTTCCCTGTCGTACGTAGTCCCCCGCGAAAGAGAGTCGCGACTCCGCTGCGCCCGACTTTCGGACGAGACGGTTGATTTCTGCGAGATCGGGTAGCCCGTATCGGATGTGCTCGCTGAGATAGGCATGGGATCGACCACGTGCGGAACGATGCAGTTCGTTGAGGCGCTTCTCGTACGCGGCATGTCCTTGGCTTCCGAACGGGGCGGCAAAGATGGCACAGCGCCGCGCAACCCGCAGACACTCCTGTAGGAACGGCAGACGCCTCTCCTTGGGAAGGTGTTCCAGAGCGTCAATGCTGACAACTGCGCTGAATGATCTGTCTACCAGAGGTAGGACACAACCATCACCCCAGAGATCACCTGATCCATCGATATTGACAGAAATCACCTCATAAGGGATGAAGCGCTCCAGCAAGCCACTGCGACCGCCTACGTCCAGCACGCCGATGTCAGCCGGGACATCGGCCAGAGCGTCAAGGAGGAAGTGACCGACGACAGCGTGCCTTTCGTACAGATCGTAGGGCATGAGCAGAGTCAGAAAACCCTGAGCCTTGGTCAACCTTTTCATCACGTGTTCAGGCTACCAGATCGCTTAGGAGTTCCCGAAGCCGGGCCTCTATCTTCCCTGGCAAGAAGTCGCGCAGCCGTTCACGTTGCCGATGGATGATCTTCTCTCGCAAGCCTTTGTCTTCAACCAGCAGACCAACCAGCTCTGCTATCGCGGCGTGGTCCTTGGACGTCACCCGAATGCCGCTATTTCCCAGTGTTTCGGGTATGGCAGCTGCTTTGTAGGCGATGATGGGCACGCCGAAGTGCATGCTCTCCAAGAGGGGCACCCCGAACCCCTCATGCTCGCTCATACTGAGGTAGACGCTCGCGCATTCGTAGTAGGCCACCAGCTCTGCGGTGCTTACGTGCCCGGCGAACACGACATCCGCGACGCCCAGCTTTGCTATCAGGGCTTGTAAGAACGCCAGATATTGGTCCATCTTCTGTGTCGATCCGACGAGCAAGAGACGAGCGTCTGGACGCACAGATTTCTTGAGATGGTAGAAGGTCAGAATGAGATCCTCAAACCGCTTGTTGGGGACCAAGCGTCCGACAAAAAGAACATTAGGGCCATCCTGCAAGCGACGTTGTACCCTTCGATCGGGTCGAACCTGGTAACGTCTCGGATCGAAGATGATGGGAAGTACGCCGAGGTCAGACCACCCTCTTTCGGCCAGTTCGCGACAGTTGAACGCGGAGACGCCCCAGGCCGCTTCGGTCAATTCCCGTAAGTGACCCAACTGCCGCCGTCCAGCCCGGGCGGCCTCGGCGTGAGGGCCGCTGATCCCGGCGAAATAGGTGTGCGGGGTGATGTTGTGGTAGACGATGACCTTGCGATCCGGAATCTGCTCCAACCAGGAGAGCACTTCAGCGGAGTAGCTCATAGAGAAATGCAGCAGCAATAGGTTCTTTGACGATGAGCGCTGCCGATACTCGGCGATCTGGTTTGCCTGACCCTCGAATTGAAGGGGCAAGCGCTCGCAGAATATCTCACTTCGATATCCCATACGCCGCAGTAAGCGCTGCAAGTTCAGGATCTGATTGCTGATAGCGCCGCCATAGGCGACCGTGGGATGGAATTGATGCACCTGCGCGCGCGAGTCCCTAGCCATTCCGTCCCCGGAGCTCCTCAATCTCGCGACGAAGGCGCTCGTTCTCCTCAACCAGATCATTGAGGGCCCGGAGGATCTCCCGATTGAGGTATGACTGTCTCTCCAAGGAGGACGATAGGTAGCGACGAATCTCCGCATTGATGATGCGGCGTATCAGGGCGTGAATCGGTCCCAGGATCGGCACCCGCCAGTCGATCGCGTAGTTGCGGGGGACGATGTCGCAGTCCTCAGATCGAATGGGAATCCCGTCATCTGTAGCGCTCATGATCATCTCCTGCCAAAGAGCGTCCGCGATGGCCTCCGGATCCTCGCCGGTTGTCGACGGGCGCACGCTGTGACGACCAGCGAGCCTATCGCGAATCCGGTCCATCAGCGTCGCAGCGTCGATGCCCACGTCGGGGATTTCAAGCCAATCGTCGTCCAAGGTCTCCCTCTTTCAGCGCCTGGTCGCCCGATGGTAGCGTGCTCGCCTCGGCCAGCCAGGATGGCAGTGTG
>CAYQZG010000076.1:0-245 GCA_964421785.1 uncultured Anaerolineales bacterium | reverse complement strand
CGATGCCCTCCACTGAGATCTGTTGCCTGTCGTTTTCCCTTTCGTGAGCTTCCTTCGTATTGCCTGTGAGACTACCTCCGCATACTTGATCTCGCTCTTGGCCTCGCGGAATGGGTTGCCTGATTCAAGCGGCCCTTGAACATCCTCAAGCCAACCGGCAGCTCCATTGGCCCCATGATGTGTGGTTCAACCTCGGATTGATGCGCCATGATCTCGGCCAGGGCGTCGGCGATCTCTGCCAGCTC
>CAYQZG010000075.1:0-19093 GCA_964421785.1 uncultured Anaerolineales bacterium | reverse complement strand
TCATGGTGGAGAAGGCCGAAACCTTGCGCTAGCAACGCATGAGCGGTATACTAAGTGATTGGCGAAAAAGGTTTCAATCGCTTGACGCCTTATGGATGGAGGGCAGATGGAGCAAGTTTTGCTGAAAGTGGAGGACCTATCGGTCCGCCGGCCTGGCGCCGAGGTTTTGCGGGGTGTCGACCTGATGGTCGGATACGGCGAGATACACACCCTGCTGGGCCTCAACGGCTCGGGCAAGACGAGCCTGGCCCTGGCCTTGATGGGGGCCGAGGGGTACCGGCCGGAGCGGGGGCGCATCCTGTTTGACGGGCGGGATATCACCCATCTCTCGGTGACGGAGCGGGCGCGGTTGGGGTTGACCCTGGCCTGGCAGGCCCCTGCGCGCCTGGAGGGGTTGCCGGTGGCCGACTACCTGGCCCTGGGGATGAAGGAGCCGACCCGAGAGCGGTTGGAGGAGGCGCTGGGGGCGGTGGCCCTGGCGCCGCGCGCCTATTTGGGACGCGCGGTCGACAACGCGCTCTCCGGCGGTGAGCGGAAACGCATTGAGCTGGCCGCTGTCTACGCCATGCAGCCGCGGCTCGCCGTCCTTGATGAGCCGGACTCGGGCATCGACGTGCTCTGCCTGGAGGACGTCATCGCGCTCATCCGGCGTATGGCCGACGAGGGCACCTCCGTTCTCCTGATCACGCATCGCGATAAGATGGCCAGCGTGGCCGACCGAGCTTCGCTGATGTGCGGGGGGGCGGTGGTCGATACGGGCACCCCGGATGAGGTGCGCGACTACTTCGCGCGCCGCTGTCGACCCCACGAGGATCTGCTGGGCAGCCAGCCCTGGGGGGCGGAGGCGGGTGGCACCTACCAGCGCGTCGTTGCCGAAGGAGTGGGGGATGAGTGATCGGTCGCTTTCCATTGTGGAGGAGTCGGTCTTGGCCAAGCAAGACCCCGCCTGGGCGCGCGAGTTCGAGGCGATGCTGGATGCGTATGAGAGGGCCGGCGGCAAGCCGGATGTGCTGCGATCCCCTCGCGTGGCTAGCGCCGTCATCAGCGCTGGCGACGTGTTGGCCGTCAACGAGATCGAGGGGGTCACCATCGAGGCCGAGGAGCAGGAGGATGGGGTTCGAGCGCGGATTACGGTGGCACCAGGCACCAAGGTCGAGCACCCGGTCCACCTGTGCTTCGGTATGACGGCCAGCGAGGGCCTGCAGCGGATCGACTCTCAGTTCGAGATCGGCGAGGGGGCGGAGGTGGGATTCCTGGCCCATTGTACGTTCCCCAACGCGGTGAGGCTGAAACACGTGATGGACGCGGAGGTTCACGTTGGACCAGGGGCGACGATGCGCTACCGTGAGGCGCACTACCACGGCCCCGAGGGTGGGATTGAGGTGCTGCCCACCACCCACGCCCAGGTGGACGAAGGGGGGCGGCTGGAGACTGAGTTCGACCTGACGGAGGGGCGGGTGGGGCTGATGGTGATCGACTTCGAGGCGGACGTGGACGCCCACGGCGTGGCCGAGCTGGTCGCCAAGGCGTACGGCATGGCCGACGACGAGATCAGCGTGACCGAGGTGGTACGCCTCAACGGTGAGGGGGCACGCGGCTTCACCAAGACCCGGGTCGCCGTGCGGGACCGCGCCAGGAGCGAGATCACCACCACTGCCGAGGGCAACGCTCCACAGGCCCGGGGGCACATGGACTGCACCGAGATCGTGCGCGGCGCGGCGGAGGCGCGGAACGTGCCCATCGTGGTGGTGCGGGACGACCGCGCCCGGGTGACGCACGAGGCGGCCATCGGGAGCGTGAGCAAGAAGGAGCTGGAGACGCTGATGGCGCGCGGCCTGGATGAGGAAGAGGCGGTGGACGTGATTATCCGCGGTATGCTGAGGGGCTAGGTTTGCAAGCGTATCGAGTCGCGTTCCCATCACGTGTGGCGTATTGATAGCGGCGATGAGGCCGGTCTTCGGCTCTCCGGGACCGGTCTCTGCCTGTTTCAACGTGTTCTAATGTGGTACGTAGTGCAGAGATTCTAGGGAGGTTGAAGGACCTGATGAAGCGGATGAGCCGTGCGAGGTTGATGGATAGGTTTTGGATGCGCGCAGTGCGGGTGGCGTTGCTGCTCGTGGTGATGACGCTCGCCTGGAAGACAACGGGAGTCCCGGTAGTGGCCCAACAGGGACCGACGGTTCGCATGGTCTACTTCTACGCCAATGACTGTGCCCATTGCAAGGCCATCATTGAGGACTTGCTTCAGCCGCTCCAGACTGAGCATGGTGAACGGATGGAGATCAAGCTGATCGAGATCTCCGAGCCGGAGAACTATGAGCTGATGATTCAGGCCGAGGAGGTGTTTGAGGTCTCCTCGGAAGAGCGTGGCCTGCCGACGTTGGTGATCGACGGGCAAGTTCTCATCGGCGAGGACCAGATCCGAGATCAGCTCCCCTGTCTGCTCGATATCTGTCTGGAAGCGGGCGGCACCTCGTGGCCCGACATCCCCGGCCTGGAGGAGGTGACCGAGGAGTCCGCCATCGATTTTGGGGCGGACTTCGGGTTCGAGGATGATGTTGAACCCTGTGGGCCTGAGGCGGAGGCCGCCTGCGAGGGGCCGGCCCCGATCTGGGTGGCCTATTTTTACCAGGTGGGGTGTCAGACCTGCAGCCGGGCGGAGTATGACATCCAGTACGCTAAGAGCAAGTACCCTCAGTTGGTGGTCAAGGAGTTCGACGTCCAGCGGAACACCGCCCTGGCGGAATGGCTGGGGAAGCGTGTTGACGTGCCCGAGGAGAAGCGCCTGGCGACGCCGGCGCTGTTCGTGGGCGACGACTACTTGATCGGGGAGGAGATCACGTCCGAGGCTGTGCTGGCGCTGGCCGAGACGTACGCGCCGACGGGAGCCGACAAGGTCTGGGCCGACTTTGACGCTGGGGAGGGTCGACAGGGCATTGTCGAACGCTTTAGATCCTTTGGCCCGCTCACGGTCGTCCTGGCCGGGCTGCTGGACGGCCTCAACCCTTGTGCCTTCGCCACGCTGGCCTTCTTCGTCTCCTATCTTACCTTGAGCGATCGGCAGGGGAGGGAGATTCTCGCGGTCGGTGCCACCTTCACGCTGGGCGTCTTTCTCGCCTACCTGGCGGTGGGTCTTGGGTTCTCCAAGGTTCTGGACATGCTAGGCGACCTGCTCACCCGGCTTGGCCGTTGGGTCTACGGCCTGACGGCTGTGCTCTGCGCCGGGCTGGCGATCTTCAGTTTCACCGACTTCCTGAAGGCCCGTCGCGGCGAGATCGGTGACATGAACCTGAACCTTCCCCATGCCCTGCGCAAGCGGATCAACGCCATCATTCGCAAGGGGCGCGGCACCGAGACCTACGTGGTGGGAGCCTTCGTCACCGGCCTGATCGTCTCATTCCTGGAGCTGGCCTGCACGGGGCAGGTCTATCTTCCCACCATCATTTTCGTCACCAGCGTTCCTGAGCTTCGCGTACGCGCTGTTCTTTACTTGGTGCTGTACAATTTCCTCTTCGTGCTTCCGTTGATTGTGGTGTTCATATTGGCTTACTACGGCACCACCTCCAAGGAGCTGACGCGCTTCTTGCAGCGCAATGCGGCCACCGTCAAGTTGGGCATGGTGCTTCTATTTGCCTCGCTGGCGGTATGGCTCGGGGCTTCGCTGATCTAGGGGGCAGGAGCATGTGCTTATGGTGTAAACTGCGAGTCAAGTGGGGAGTTTGTTAACACGATGAAGAACATAGCCGTTATCGGCGTCGGATACGTGGGGTTGGTGACAGGCGTATGCCTGGCGGACCTGGGGAACCGGGTGGTCTGCGTGGACATCAACGAGGAAAAGGTCGAGAGCCTTAGGCATGGGGAGATGCCGATCTACGAGCCAGGTCTCGAGGATCTGGTCGAGCGGAACGTGCGGTCCGGGCGGCTGAGCTTCACCACGTCTTACGCCGAGGGGCTCGAGGATGCGGAGTTCGTCTTCATCGCCGTGGGCACGCCCGAGGGGGTGGACGGTGAGGCCGACCTGCGGTATGTGCGCATGGCGGCTCGCTCCATCGCCGAGGAAATGGACCACCCGATGGTGATCGTCAACAAATCGACCGTACCGGTCGGGACCGGTGACTGGGTGGCCGATCTCATCCGTCAGTATCGCAATGGCGACATCGACTTCTCCGTCGTCTCGAACCCTGAGTTTCTGCGAGAGGGGTCGGCCATCAGCGATTTCCTGGAGCCTGACCGTGTGGTCCTTGGTTCACTCGATCGCGAGGCAGCGGAGAAGGTGGCCCAGCTCTATCTCCCGCTGCGCACGACCATTATGATCACCGACCTGCGGACGGCCGAGATGATCAAGTATGCCTCCAATGCTTTCCTGGCGACGCGCATCTCTTTCATCAATGAGATGGCGAACATCTGTGAGGCGCTTGGGGCCGACGTGAAGGAGGTCGCCACCGGCATGGGGTACGATGCCCGCATCGGCCACGGTTATCTCGACGCCGGGGTCGGGTACGGTGGCAGCTGCTTCCCCAAGGACGTCAACGCGCTGACCTACATGGCCGAGATCAAGGGGCGACATCCGCAGCTGCTGCGGGCTGTGATGGACATCAACGATGACCAACGGCGTCAGGTAGTGCGCAAGCTCGACAAGGCCCTCGGCGGCCTGCGAGGCAAGACGATTGGTTTGCTGGGGCTGGCCTTCAAGCCCAACACGGATGATATGCGGGAGGCACCCGCAGCCCACATCGCCCGCATGCTGGAGTCGGCTGGAGCGAAGGTGCGGGGCTACGACCCGGTGGCCAAGGAGGTCGCCCGGCGTATGTTGCCGGGCTTGGAGTTATTGGACAATGCCTATGATGTTGCTGAAGGGTGCGACGCCCTGGTGGTGGTCACCGAATGGAACGAGTTCAAGAACCTGGATCTGGCCCGTGTTCGAGGGTTAATGGCGGGCGACGTCGTCATCGACGGGCGCAATATCTATGAGCCGGAGCAGATGAAAGACTTAGGGTTCTATTATCGCGGTATCGGACGAGGGTACGAGACAGGCTAGCATGATGGACACCCAACGCTCTCCAGGGGGAGGGCCGGAACGTACGGAGGATCGCTTCATACAGATAGAGCTTACCAACGGCCTGTCCGTTCTGGTGAAGGAGGCCCATGCTGCCCCAGTGGCGAGCTTCTGGGTCTGGTACCGCGTGGGGAGCCGCAACGAGCACGTCGGCGTGACGGGGATATCCCACTGGGTCGAGCACATGCTCTTCAAGGGCACCTCGGCGTTCCCCAAAGGCACGGCTGACAAGGCTATCGCCCGTGAGGGCGGGGTCTTCAACGGGGCCACCTCGCACGATTTCACCACCTACTTCGCCACGCTGCCCACGGGCCGCATCGAGCTCTCGCTGCGCATCGAGGCCGACCGCATGCAGAACGCCAGTTTTCGCCCTCAGGATGTCGACGCAGAGCGCACGGTCATCATCAGCGAGCGGCAGGGCGCCGAGAACAGCCCTGAGTTTCTGCTCAACGAGGAGGTGATGGGCGCCGCGCTGCGCGTCCACCCCTACGGCAACCCCACGGTCGGGTATATGTGTGACCTGCGGGCCATCACCCGTCAGCAGCTCTACGATCACTATCGGACGTACTACGTGCCCAACAACGCCCTGGCCGTCGCCGTGGGGGATTTCGACGGCGAGGCTATGTTAGCGCTGATCGAGGAGACCTTCGGCGGCGTACCCCCGGGCGACAGCGTCCCGCCGGTGACGGCCGTCGAGCCTCCGCAGCGCGGGGAGCGCCGCGTGGTCGTCCGCCGGGAGGGATTCGTCCCCTATCTCAAGGTGGCGTTCCACGCCCCGCCCGTTCGCGACTCCGATTTCTTCTCCTTGACCGTGCTCAACGCTATTCTGACAGGGGCCAGTGCGATGACGTTCATGGGGGGCGGCCTGACCAACAAGAGCTGCCGCCTCTACCGGGCTTTGGTGGCGGAGGAGCTGGCCGTCAGCGTCTCGGGCTTCTTGCTTCCCACCGTCGACCCCTTCCCCTACGGGCTCTCGGTGGTCGCGCGGCCCGATCGTGAGCCGGACGAGGTGGAGAGAGCGCTGGAGAGGGAGCTTGCGCGGGTGAGGGATGACGCGGTGACCCAGGAGGAGGTGGACAAGGCCATCAAGCAGGCACAGGCCCAGTTCGCCTACTCCAGTGAGTCCGTCACCGGTCAGGCGCTGTGGCTGGGCTTCAGCGAGATCTTCGCCGACCACACCTGGGCGGACCGCTACCTGGAGAACCTCAGTGCGGTAACCGTGAAGGATGTGCGGCGCGCGGCGGAGACGTATCTGAGTCCCTCGAACCGCACCGTGGGTTGGTATATCCCGACGAACGAAAGGTGATCATGGCTATCCCTGGTCCCCACGACATAACACGCTGCGAGCTTTCCAACGGGATCGTTCTCCTGGTCCGGGAGAATCACGCCAGCCCGGCCGTCGTCGTGACCGGCTACCTGCAGGTGGGAGCGCGCGACGAGCGGCCGGAGCAGGCGGGTCTGGCCGACTTCACCGCCGATGCCCTGATGCGGGGCACGGCGGGCCGCTCGCTTGACGAGATCTACGGGGCGCTGGAGTCGGTGGGGGCCAGCATGGGCATCAGCGGCGGCACGCACACCACGGGGTTTGGCGCCAAGAGCCTGGCCGATGATATCCCACTGCTGTTTGATCTCCTCTCCGAGGTCTTGCGCGAGCCCTCTTTTCCCCTCGACGAGGTGGAGAAGCTGCGCGGCGAGATCCTCGCCGACCTGGCCGAGCGGGCCCACGACACGCGCCGCATGGCCAACCTCACCTTCTACGAGCTGGCCTATCCTGAGCGGCACCCCTACGCCGTCAGCTCCATCGGCTATCCGGAGACAATCGCGGCTATCGACCGCGACGATCTGATGGATTTCTACGCCAGCGGCTACGGCGCTGCCGGGATGGTGATCGTCGTGGTCGGCGCCGCGAAGACGGAAGACGTCCTGGCGCAGGTCGAGGAGGCGTTTGGCGAGTGGGAGGGGCAGACGTACCGGCGTGAGCCCTTGCCCGAGGTGCCTCGCATTGACCGGGTGCGGCAGCGCACGGTCTCCATCCTCGGCAAGACCCAGTCGGACGTCGTCCTCGGCTATCCTGGTCCCTCGCGAACCCATCCAGACTACCTGGATGCCCGGGTGTGCAACACCGTCCTGGGCGTCTTCGGCCTGATGGGGCGACTGGGCGAAAACGTGCGCGACGAGCAGGGATTGGCATATTCTTCGTATAGTCGATTGAGCGGCGGCCCCGGCCCCGGTCCTTGGCGCGTCATCGCCGGCGTCGACCCGGCCAACGTCGAGCGCGCGGTCGCCAGCATACGGGCTGAGATCCGCCGCATGTGCGACGAGCTGGTGGGTGAGGATGAGCTGAGCGACAGCCAGGCCTATCTGACGGGCAGCATGCCGCTGCAGCTGGAGACGAACGAGGGCGTCGCCAGGACTCTGCTCAGCATGGAGCGCTACGGTCTGGGGCTCGACTACCTCCAGCGGTACAAGGACCTGATCGACGCGGTCACGCCCGGGCGGGTGCGGGCCGCCGCGCGCCGCTGGCTGGATCCCGATGCCTACGCCCTGGCCATCGCCGGGCCGCCTGCGTCCTGAAGAACGGATCAATGTCAGCAACTGGGGAGCTCTGCGGCACTGCCGACGGACTGCGCGCCATCGCTTGTATGGGATGACCCCATGCTGACCAGTGGCGTCGACCTGATTGAGATCGCCCGCGTCGAGCGGGCCCTTGAGCGCCACGGCGAGCGCTTCCTGGCGCGGGTCTTCACCGCGGCAGAGATCGCCTACTCGCGTCGTCGCCCCGCGGAGCTGGCGGCGCGCTTCGCCGCCAAGGAGGCCGTCTCCAAGGCGCTGGGCGTGGGGATGCGCATGATGGCCCGGGGCGGCATCCGCTGGCGCGAGGCGGAGATCGTTGGGGATCACCGCGGCAAGCCCCTGGTCCGTCTTCACGGCCGCGCTGCGGAGCGCGCCGTGGAGCTGGGGCTGACCGAATGGACCGTCAGCCTCTCGCACACCGCGGAGCACGCCATCGCCTTGGTCGTGGCGCAATAGCTCTGTTTCTAAGCCTCCTGCAAGTAAGTAGGTCCACAAAGATTTCTTATGTATGGATAACCTTTCCGAAAGCTGAAAAGACAGCCACCCAGTGAGTTAAATGTGCCCCGAACGACTCGATTTTTGGCGACAATTGACTATCGTAGCTTTCGGGAAGGTAGGTCATCCTCCTGCAAGTACCATTAGGTGCGTCGAGTCTCCCGAACCCAGACCTCTGCTTGTCCAGCGCCTGGCTCTATGGTACACTAGGTCCGGACAAACTGACCGGCGTACACCATACCGCTACAATCATCAGAGGAATAAGGGAAGGGACATCGCAAGATGACAGACAATAAGGGACGTGTATTTTCCGGCGCTCGCCCGACCGGGCGCCAGCATCTGGGCAACTACCTGGGGGCCGTCCGCAACTATGTCGCTTTGCAGGACGACTACGATTGCGTCTACTGCATCGTCGACCTGCACGCACTGACCACGCTGGAGGAAACCAGCCAGTTGCGAGAGTGGACCTACGAGATGGCTCTTGACTGGCTGGCTGCCGGGATCGATCCGGAGGAGCGGGACACGATTCTGTTCGTTCAATCTCATGTGCCGCAGGTGACCGAACTGCATACGCTGCTCTCGATGGTCACGCCCTTGGGTCGTCTGACCCGTCTGCCGACCTTCAAGGAGAAGGTGCGCCAGCAGCCTGAGAACGTCAATTACGGTCTGGTCGGCTATCCGGTGCTGATGGCGGCTGACATCACGCTCTACAAGGCAGATACCGTCCCGGTCGGTGTCGATCAGGCGCCGCATCTGGAGTTCACGCGCGATATCGTCCGCCGCTTCAACCATCGCTTTGGCGATGTGTTGGTGGAGCCGAAGGCGAAGTACACCGACTTACCCAAGGTGCTGGGGCTCGACGGTGAGAACAAGATGAGCAAGTCGCTGGGCAACCACATCGAGATCGCAGCGACGCCGGAGGAGATTGAGGAGCGGGTGATGACCATGGTCACCGACCCGCAGCGCCGACGGCTCTCCGATCCCGGACGCCCGGAGATCTGCAACGTCTTTACCCTCCACGGCGTCTTCTCCCCCGACGAGGTCGACCAGATCGAGGTCGATTGTCGCCACGCGGACATCGGCTGCGTGCAGTGCAAGAAGCTCTTCGCCAGGAACCTGGCCGACTACTTCGCGCCCTTCCGTGAGCGGCGGGCCGAGCTGGCCTCCGACCCCGACCGCGTCTGGCAGATCCTGGCCGATGGTGCTCGGCAGGCGTCCGCCATTGCCTCGGAGGTCATGGCCGAGGTTAGAGCGGCGATCCAGCTGCCTTAGGAAATCGACAGGTCTGCGATAACCATAGGTCGTCAAGCCAAACCTATCCATTCACCTTGCGCACGACACCTACTGAGCTATTGGTAGGCCTGTCAGATCTTGGGCGAGGAAGGGAGTGGCAGATGTCCGACGTTGTGGTGGATGAGGACACAACGGTGGCCGATCTTCGCCGCCGCGTGGCTGCGTTCGTGGCAGCGCGGGATTGGGAGCAGTTCCATTCCCCTGGGAACCTCGGTCAGGCGATAGCGGTTGAAGCTGCTGAGCTGATGGAGCACTTCCTCTGGTTGACCCAGGAGCAGGCAGCGTCTGCGCTGGAGGACGAGGTCAATCGTGCTGCGGTGGTCGACGAGCTTGCGGACGTGCTGATCTACGCCCTGAGTCTGGCGAACACGCTGGAGATTGAGGTGAGCGCTGCAGTCCTCGGCAAGCTGGAGCGAAACGAGCGCCGCTTTCCCGTCGAGACGTGGCGCGGACGCGCGCGTAGGACTGAAAGGCTCGAGCAGTGACAGATGGGCTGCAAAGCAAACGATCGGATTGACAAGAGCACAGAAGCATAGGGAGAAGTTATGCGAGCACTGATACAACGCGTTAGCGAGGCGTCGGTCATCGTGGAGGGCGAGACAGTAGGCGCCATCGATGAGGGGCTCGTGGTGCTGGTTGGCGTCACGCACGGTGATACGGAGGATGAGGCCGATTGGCTGGCGCGCAAGATCGCCGGCCTGCGCATCTTCGAGGACGACGAGGGGAGGATGAACGTGGGCCTGCTCGACGCGGGGGGCGAGGCCCTCGTCGTCTCGCAGTTCACGCTGTACGCCGATGCGAGCAAGGGCCGGCGCCCCAGCTTCGTCGACGCCGCGCCGCCGGAGGTGGCCGAGCCGCTGGTGGCCTACTTCGTCGATGCGCTGCGGAGGCATCGCGTGCCCGTCGAGGAGGGGATCTTCGGGGCCATGATGATGGTAGAGATCCACAACGATGGCCCCGTGACGATCATGCTGGAGCGGTGAGGGAAGGACGATGCCAGAGCTACGGAAGGACCCTGTGTTGGGGCGCTGGGTGATCATTGCCACCGAACGGGCGAAAAGGCCCTCGGACTTCGACGTGGTGAGACAGGAGGACCGCGGGGATGCCTGCGTCTTCTGCGAGGGGCATGAGGAGCAGACTCCGCCGGAGGTGTATGCGGTTCGCGAGGAGGGGAGCGCTCCGAACACGCCAGGCTGGCGCGTGCGGGTGATTCCCAACAAGTACCCCGCCCTCGACGTCCACGGTGAGCTTAACCGGGAGGGTGTGGGGATGGTCGACATGGCGAACGGCATCGGCGTCCACGAGGTGATCGTCGAGACACCCGAGCACGACAGAGATATGGCCGACCTCTCGGAGGCGCAGATCAGCGAGGTGATGAGGACTTATCGCCGGCGCATCATCGATCTGAAGGAGGACAAACGGCTCAAGTACGTGCTGATCTTCAAGAATCAGGGGCGGAGCGCCGGCGCGTCCCTCCAGCACGCCCACTCCCAGCTCATAGCCACGCCGATCACGCCGAAGCGGGTCAAGGAGAAGCTCGACGGCGCGAAGCGGTATTTTGACTACAAGCATCGCTGTGTCTTCTGTGACTACATCAAGCAGGAGACGGAGCTCTTCGGCGAGAGGCGGGTGGAGGAGATGGAGCACTTCGTGGCGCTGTCCCCCTTCGCCGCCCGTTTCCCGTTCGAGACCTGGATCCTGCCCAAGCGCCATATGTTGGACTTCACCGTGGCGACTGGTCAGGAGATGGAGGACTTGGGCGCGATGCTGAGTCTGATCCTGAGGAAGCTGCGGAAGGCTCTGAACGACCCGCCCTTCAACTACGTGCTGCATCAGGCGCCCTACCGGCGGCCCCGCGGTGGCTACTGGACGACCATCGAGGAGGACTACCACTGGCACATCGAGCTGATGCCTCGTCTGACACGGGTGGCCGGCTTTGAGTGGGGCTCGGGCTTCTACATCAATCCCACGCCGCCCGAGGTGGCTGCTGAGGCGCTTCGCGAGACGGACGTCTAGCCCGGTCACACCGGGCGCTTCTACTACTGACGTCGCTGGTCAGATGGTCCGGAGGCGTGTGATCTCGGGTACACGTCCTCGTCCTTCGCCATTGGAGCGGCGGAGCAGTTCCCTTCAGCAGTGTGGCGCACCATCACAGCAGCGTCTCTAGCCTCTGTTGCAGGACGTGTTTGGGCTGCGCACCGGTGATGCGATCGACCTCCTGCCCATCCTGGAAGAGGATCAGCGTCGGAATGCTCATCACGCCGTACCGGCGTGCGGTGGCCTGATTGGCGTCGACATCGAGCTTCGCAAACATCGCGCGCCCGGCGAAGGCCTGCGCCAGCTCCTCCACCACCGGAGCCACCGCGCGGCACGGGCCGCACCACGCCGCCCAGAAGTCCACCAGCACTGGCACATCGGCGCTAAGGACCAGTTGATCAAACGTGGCATCCGTCACGGTCACCGGATGCCCATCATGCGCCGCTCTGTGCTCCTGGCGGGGCTTCTTAGCGGTCGGCCGCGGGCCTCGCTGCAGCAGGTACTCGATCCAGGGCTGCAGCGCCTTCATGCTCGGGAGGCCTCTGGCGCGAGCGACCAGCTTTCCCTCGCGGAAGAAGAGGAACTGCGGCAGGCGCTGAGCGTCGTAGCTCGCCCGTGCCTCTGGCGCGTCGCGGACGTCGAGCCTCATGACCAGCACCTCGCCAGCGTAGACCTCGGCCGCTCGCTTAAGAACAGGGTCGAGCTTCTCTCGCGGTGTCTCCCGCGGTGACCAGAAGACGGCGATCACGGGAAGGGAAGCTTCCAGCATGGCACGTCGAAAGCTCGCGTCGGTGGCGTTGATTGGGGTGTCGAAACGCATCGTCTGGCCTCCTTGTTCTGGATGGTGCGTATTATAGATGCTTCCGCCAGCGGTGTCCAGCCGCAGAGGTTCGTGTTCCGCCACTGTCGTGCTCCAGGTGACCGGCCTTGCGATCCGGCATCTTGAGGATGTGCAGGATATGGACGGCCGAGGGCTTCAGTCGATGGCTGGCATGCTCAAGTGCTGATCACCTCGGCGGGTGCCAGTTCCGTTTATTTGATAGCCGCTTGCTTTCGTGTTATCATGATCGCAACATCATACCGGTTACGGCTGATCAACTCAGCCATAGATTTTGGACAGGATGAAGCCATGTACCCTGATAGTGAGATTCTCTTTGCTCCTCATTGTATTCCTGAACTACGCGATCTCAGAGGGCCCAAGTGGGCTGAGCTGGTCGACCGGATTGCCTCGCTTCCCGATGGTCATATCGACGTACTGAGTTTTTCTCTCACGATCATCGAACTCTCCAGCTGCCTCACGTGCGACCTGGACAGCTATCGTGCTACGTTGGGCTGTTGCACGTGTGCTCAACGTTCGGTTTCTGGCTTCAAGGGGGACGACAGAGAGCTGATCGCCTTATTCGAGCAGAAGCGCTGCGAGGTGCGAGAGTATCTTGAATCGAGTGATGTCCCTACTCCAATTGCTGCTCTGGCCCACGGGGCAAGTGCGTAGAGACGTCTGGTTCTCTTTCCAGCGTTTACCTTAGGCTCGTCTGCGCGACACATGCAATCCAGACACTGCTCAGCGTGTAGGTCTCTCCTTCGACACGCTCGGAACGCTTTCCTTGCTGCCTCCCTGTTGGGCCCTTTGCTTCTGACGTCCTGCCGATTCTCGCTTCAGGGCTGGATGTTCGAGCGGACCGGGGAGGAGGAGCTCCCTGGCCAGGTCCGGGGCATTGTCCAGCGAGGGACAGACTTCCTCCATCCCCAGCCTGACACAGCCACCTATGAGGCCGTGCGCCACGCTGGTGTTAACCCCCTTGGCATCAATGTTTTCTTGAACCAGGAGGTGGAGGCGTCAAAACGTGAGAAGTCACTGCAGATGGTCGCCGAGGCGGGTTTCGCGTGGATCCGGCAGGAGTTCCCGTGGGAAGATATCGAGATTCATGGGAAGGGAGATTTCGTCGACCGCCGCAACGACGTCGATGGTGATGGTGAGGTGGACGCAGTCGATGCTTGGGCCAAGTACGACAACATCGTGGAGCTAGCCGAGGGTCAAGAGCTGGACGTCATCGCTCGCCTGAGCAACCCCCCGGCCTGGACGCGCGAGCTGACGAACACGATCGGTGCGTATGCCCCACCCGACGACCTGAGCGATTGGGGGGACTACGTCTACACCGTCGTCTCGCGTTACAAGGGGCGGATCCGCTACTATCAGTTGTGGAACGAGCCCAACGTCTACCCTGAGTGGGGCGAGCAGCCGGTCGATCCAGATGGCTACACGGAGCTTCTCTGCGAGGGATATCGCCGCGCGAAGGAGGCGGACCCGAACGTCGTCATCATCAGCGGTGCCCTGGCGCCCACGGTGGAGATCGACCCGGGGCCTGGCGCGGGGCGGGGCATGAGGGATTTTGTCTTCCTCCAGCGCATGTATAACGCCGGGGCGGCTGCCTGCTTCGATGTTCTCTCGGTCAACGACTACATGCTCTGGTCGGGACCCACAGACCGTCGCATGCGCCCTCTCAACATCAACGTCTCGCGACCGGCCTACATCCGAGACATCATGGTGTCCAATGGAGATGCCGACAAGGCGATCTGGATCGGGGAGATGAATTCGAATGCGGTGCCCAATGACCCCAACATTGTGGGCTTGGGTCATTACGGCCAGGTGACGCTCGAGGAGCAGGCACGTTACGCGCCCCTGGCTTACCAGCGCTTCCAAGAAGAGTGGCCTTGGGTCGGCGTGGTGAGCTTCTGGTTCTTCAAGCGGCCCGATGACCGGGAGCGGAATCAGGCCATGTATTACTTCCGCATGGTCGAGCCCGACTTCACGCCGATGCCGGTCTACAATACGATGAAGGCCTATGCAACGAGCATGTCGCCTACGCTCTATCCAGGCACGCATCAGGAGGGTCACTGGGCGCTGGGGTACGAGGGGGCCTGGGAGATCGCCGGCGGTGAGATAAGGGAGCTGGCCCGCTACCGGCGTGCTGCCGAGGAGGGAGCAACGCTCCGCTTCGCCTTCGAAGGGGCTGTGCTGACCCTGGTGCCGGGCCCGGGCAGGGGAGAGGTTGAGGTCTCCATAGACGGTGAGGGTGCTCATCGCGTCTCTCTGAATGGTGAGCCTGTGCGGTTGGCAAGGAGATGGGGCCAGAGGAGACACGAGGTCGTGATGAGCGCTGTGAGTGGCGAGTTCAGCGTGGATCAATTGGTCGTGAGATCGCCCTGGCGACCATCTCGGGGCGCCATCCTGGCCGGCGTGGGCTTGTTGTTTGTCGTCGCGTGGCTTTCGACCTGCATCTCGCGCCAGCGATGAGGCACAGGCAGCAGGCCACTTCACGCCGCGAAGCTATCTTTTCGGATATCTCCCCCCTCGTCTTTGGCCTCCTCTTGGCCGCTATCCTCTGTGTTGCAGCTCTGCTGCGCTTCTACCGGCTTGACGCTCAGTCGTTCTGGCATGACGAGGGCAACTCGGCACGGATTGCTGAACGTTCGCTTGATCTGATTGTGGAAGGGGCAGCGGGGGACATTCATCCACCGGGCTATTATCTGCTGCTCCACGTTTGGCGTGGTGTTTTCGGTCAGAGTGAGTTTGCGCTGCGCTCGCTCTCGGTCGTGGCGGGCCTGGCCCTGGTGGGCTTCACCACCCTCTTGGGCCGCTGGCTCTTCGGTCCGGCCGTTGGGCTGACGGCGGCCTCCGTGAGCGCTCTCTCCCCCTTTGTCATCTACTACTCGCAGGAGGCGCGCATGTACGCGCTCCTGGGTGCCATCTCGGCTGCCTCGACCTACGTAGCCCTGCGTGCGTTGGATGCGCTTGAGGGCGCAGCCAGGGGCAGGGATCGCGGTGCGCTGCTCCTGCTGGGGGGCGTCTATGCCTTGGTCAACGCCGCCGGTCTCTATACCCACTACGCCTTCGCCTTCGTCCTGATCGCCCACAATGCCGTCTTTTGCCTGTGGTGGCTGGCCGTATCCGTGCGGTCGGGACCGCGCTGGCACGATCTGCTCGTCTGGGGCGGAGCCCAGGTAGGGACTGTTCTGCTCTATCTGCCCTGGGTGCCTGTCGCGCTGGGCGCTGCCGGATGGGCCTCCGCCGAGGGGCAGCATCGATTGGGCGCGGCCTTATTGGATGTGATGCGTGTCCTGGTAGTGGGTATCACCCAGCCGCTCGACGAGGCTGCGGCGGCGATGGCGGTCGCCGGAGGGTTATTGATGCTGGCCCCTTGGCCTCAGGCGGATTGGCGGAGGGGGGCAAGTGACGCCCCGCCCGATTGGCTGGGCCTGGCCGGCTTGGGGATCTATCTGATCGTCCCTCTTAGCCTCTTCTTCGCGTTTGATCTCTACAAACCGGCTTGGCTGAAGTTCCTCATTGTGCTACTTCCCTCCTTTCACGTCCTCGTCGCCCGGGGCGTGACGAACGTCGCGGCGTTCATCTCTCGGGCCTGGGGCCCTCGACCCTCTCGGCCTCGCAGTGTGCCCGTCGTCGTTGTGGTGGCGCTCGTCCTGGCGCTGGCCGTCCTGGTCTATCCCTCCCTGCGCAACCTCTACTTCGATCCGGTCTACGCCCGCGATGACTATAGGCAGCTGGTCGCTGACGTCCGAGAGGCGCGGCGTCCCACCGACGCTATCGTGCTCAACGCTCCCAATCAGTGGGAGGTCTTCACCTACTACTACCCTGATAGAGATGTCTATCCAGCCCCGTATCACCCTGGGCCCGGTCGAGCGGCCGCGTTCCTGGAGCCGCTGCTCGATACCTACCAGCGGCTCTTCGTGCTCTATTGGGGCGACGCGGAATCCGACCCCAGGAGGCGCATCGAGTCGTGGCTTGCCTCACACGCCTACAAGGCTGGGGACCGTTGGTACGGGGACGTCCGCCTGGCCACCTACGGCTTGGCTCCGCTGCCCAAGGAGCCGACGGTGACTCTCGACGTGCTGTTTGGCCGGTCGATTCGACTGCGGGGGCATAGCCTGCCTGGTGAGCGCTTCGCTCCCGGCGCGATCATCCCCGTGACGCTCTTTTGGGAGGCGTCGAGCACTATCGAGGAGCCGCACAAGGTCAGCGTACAGATGCTTGATGGAGCGGGGCAGCTGGTCAGCCAGATCGACACCGTCCCGGGCGACGGCCTGGCGCCGACGACGTCCTGGGAGCCCGGCGAGATCCTGGACGACCGGTACGGAGTCCCTGTGCCGGGAGAGGCACCGGTCGGTCGCTATTCGCTTATTGTAGCCGTCTATCACGCTGCCACCGGAGAGCGTTTGCCTGTGGTGATCGACGGCAAGCTGATGGGCGACCATGTGTCGCTGGGTGAAGCTGCTGTCGGATCGGACAGGTAGTGAGCGACTTGGATACTGGAGGCTACCAACCGCCGTCCCAGGGGCAGTCACGGCGATCGAAGACCGCTCTGGACGCCTGGTCGTACCAGCCCCGCCCTGGAGAACGGGCGCCATAGGCGATAGAGACGATTGTCTTGGGGAGCAGCGTCCGCTTGACACCCTTCCCAAGTGTGCTATACTTGACGTTGGAGTCAGTATGATACCAAAATCTGCCGGCGCGGTCATCGATAACAATCTTGACGATAATCAGCGCATCCCTCACGTCTGGGGGCGGCAGATGATCTGTCTCATCTGACACTGACGTTTGTCAAGGCAAGCCGCCCGATGTGGGGCGGCTTTTTTGTTGTGAGAGGCCCAACGACCGGTACGTTACGTCGCGGGCAGCTGATCGGGCCGGCGCCCAGTGCTTTGCGGTGGTGCAATGGCCTGTGAAGCGGATGTTGGGCCGTAAACCAGTCCAGCGCTGTCTTCTCATGGCAGTGCGGCACGAGTGTCCAAGGAGTCGCTTGATGTTGAAAACACGGAGTTGTGGGGAGTTGCGGGCTCGACACGCCGGTCAGGACGTTACCCTGGCGGGTTGGGTCAATCGTCGGCGCGATCATGGGGGCGTCGTCTTCATTGATCTGCGCGATCGCTCGGGCATCGTGCAGGTGGTGGCTAATCCCGACATCGATCCCGAGTCTCACCGAGCTGCCCACGAGGTGCGCAGTGAGTACGTGCTGCAGATCGAGGGCCAGGTGCGTTTGCGACCGGAGGGGCTGATCAACCCCGACATTCCTACCGGAGAGGTTGAGGTGGTGGCCGATGCGCTGACGATCCTCAATCCGGCCAAGACACCGCCTTTCTACATCTACGACGATCAACCGGTCGACGAGGGCCTGCGGCTGCAGTATCGGTATCTCGACCTGCGCCGCCTGCGGATGCAGCGGAACATCCTGCTCCGGCACAACGTGGTGAAGACCATCCGCGATTTCCTCAATGGGCAAGGCTTCGTCGAGATCGAGACGCCGATCCTCTTTAAGAGCACGCCGGAGGGAGCGCGGGACTACCTGGTACCCAGTCGGCTCTATGCCGGTCACTTCTACGCGCTGCCCCAGTCGCCTCAGCAACTGAAACAGCTGCTGATGGTCGCCGGTTACGAGAAATACTTCCAGATCGCGCGCTGTTTCCGCGACGAGGATCAGCGCGGCGACCGTCAGCCGGAGTTCACCCAGCTGGACCTGGAGATGAGCTTCGTGGAGCGCGAGGATGTGATGGGGTTGACGGAGGCGTTGATGATCACCATTGTCGAGGAATGCGCGGCCGGAAGGGAAGCAGCCGCGTGTGAGCTGTATGCCAAGCCTTTCCCCCGTCTCACCTACCAGGAGGCGATGACGCGCTTTGGGACGGATCGGCCGGATATACGCTTTGGGATGGAGCTCACCGATATCTCCGATCTGGTGGCCGAGAGTGAGTTTCGCATCTTCAGTGCCGTCGTCGGCGGTGGTGGTCAGGTCAAGGGGATCCGCGCGTCCGGCTGTGCCGACTACAGCCGCCGTCAGATTGACGAGCTGACGGAGCTGACCAGGGACGAGGGGGCGAAGGGCCTGGCCTGGCTGGCCTTGCTGGATGGTGCCGACGAGATTCGGTCCTCGTTCGCCAAGTACTTGTCCGACGAGGAGATCGAGGACGTCATCGAGCGATTGGAGGCAGAGCCGGGTGACTTACTGCTCTTCGTCGCCGACGAGCCGGACGTGGTGAATTCCGTGCTGGGCGCCCTGCGTCTGGAGCTCGCGGAGCGGTTGGGCCTGCGGGAGCACACCGACCGCACCATGGCTTTTTGCTGGGTGATCGATTTCCCGCTCTTCGAATGGGATGAGGAGGGGCAGCGCTGGGATCCCAGCCATCACCTCTTCACGGCGCCGATGGCAGAGGACCTGCCGCTGCTCGATAGTGACCCTGGGGCAGCGCGTGGGCAGCAGTACGACTTGGTGCTGAACGGCGAGGAGGTAGCGGGGGGAAGCATCCGTATCCACCGCCGCGATGTGCAGGAGCAGATCTTCGATCTGATCGGGCTCGACGTAGCGGAGGCCAAGCGACGTTTTGGTCATATGCTGGAGGCCTTCGAGTTTGGCACGCCTCCTCATGGCGGCATTGCCCCGGGGATTGACCGTCTGGTGATGATTCTCGCCGGTGAGCCCAACATCCGTGAGGTGATTGCCTTCCCCAAGACGCAGCAGGCGAAGGACCTTATGGCCGGGGCGCCGTCGCCGGTGGAGGAGGAGCAGCTGGAAGAGCTCCATTTGCGGATAGTAAGACGTGAAACGTGAAACGTGAAACGTGAAACGT
>CAYQZG010000074.1:11961-19195 GCA_964421785.1 uncultured Anaerolineales bacterium | reverse complement strand
GCTCCTTAACAAAACAATAACGCCACAAACAAACCCTCGTCCACCGTCCATCGTCCGCCGTCGGTCGTCGGCCGTCCGCCGTCGGTCGTCCGCCGTCCGCCGCCGGCGGCGTCGTGAGCGACACCCACGCCATTACCGTCACCGCGACGACGGCTGAGGTCTCCGCTGGGTGGCAAGCTGACCGCGCAGCCTGGCTACTGTCGGATGTCCTTGCCTCGGCCAAGGCCCTGGCACTGCACGTGGGGCGCTCCGACTCTCTTGACAATACAATCGCTGCGCTAGCGCGGCTTCTGCAGCGATTGACGTCTTGGCCTGTTTGACGTACCATGGGGCCGAACTGGTCTTCCGTACCCCGGGCACGGAAAGGTCGTAGCCGGTCACAAAACAGAGTGGCGTGCCGTTCTGCACGGCCGGACGCCGCACCGCTGCGCCGCGCGGCTGACTGCGAGCCATACCAAGAGGTGATTCTCAGGGTGCGGGTGTAGGCTAAGGGGGAGCGAGATGGCGAATCGGAGAAGCGGACACGTGTCAGCCGTCTACAAGGGCACCGGCGGCGCCGGTCCCACCGTCTCACGTCTGATCGTGATCATCACCTGCGTGGCTGCTATCGTCGCGATGGTCCGAGGGTATCGGGAGCCGACCGCCACGGCCGAGTCTGTGCCCACCCCGACCGCCACCCCCTCCGAGACTGCCCCCACGAATTCAGATGCTTCTTCGTCGGCTCCTGCCTCTTCTGAGGTGGAGACGTCCGAGGACACGACCGAAGCCTCCGCTGTACCACGCATCGGCATCGTCGCCGGGCATTGGGAGCACGATAATGGTGCCTCCTGCCCCGACGGCCTGACGGAGGTCGAGGTCAACCTCGAGGTCGCGGAGCACGTGGTCCGGTCGTTGCGCGGGTTAGGATACCAGGTTGACCTGCTGAAGGAGTACGATGAACGCCTGACGGGCTACCTGGCCGATGCCTTGATCTCCATTCACGCCGATTCCTGCCAGCGCTTTCCCAACGCCACGCCGCCGCCCACCGGCTTCAAGGTCGCCAGCGTCGTGGATAGTCTCGTCCCTGAGGAGGAACAGCGGCTGGTCAACTGCCTGACCGAGGCGTACGCTGAACGTACCGGCTTGCCCTTTCACGAAAACAGCATCACGGGCCACATGACGGGTTATCATACGTTCTACGCCATCGATGGTCAGACACCGGGCGCGATTATCGAGACCGGCTTTCTGTGGCTCGATCGCGAGCTGTTGACCCAGCATCCCGACATCGTGGCGCAGGGCATCGTCGACGGCATCGTCCGTTTTCTAGAGGGTCAGTGAGATGTCCAGGGATTGCCCTCTGGTCGGTCAGAAGCCCATCGCCTCCCGGGCGGCGCGCCAGAGGTTGCTGCGGATCTGCTCCTGTTGAGGGCCGAAACGACGGAGGAAGGCCTCGACGTCTGCCCGCTTTGACGCCACCCCTTGTGGACACGGTGGTCGATCAGGATAGTCAGTGGCTTTCGCATAGCGGATCAGCTCTTTCTCCGGAAGGGTGATCAGCGGGCGGATGACGGTCACCGCGCCGTCGAAGAAGACCACCCGCGGCTCCATCGTCTCCAGTCGGCCGTTGAACATCAGGTTCATCAGCGTCGTCACCGCGGCGTCGTCGGCGTGGTGCCCGAACGCCAGCTTGTGGCAGCCGTGGGCGACGCTGGCGGTGAACAGCGTCTTGCGCCGGAGCCAGGAGCAGCGGAAGCAGTCGAGGGGCAGCGGCTCCTCCGGCGGCAGATCCAGCGGCACGACGCGGTAGTCAACGTCGAGCTCCTGGAACCAGGGCTCGATCTCGTGCCGCAGGTCCGGCAGCCCGGCCTCGCTGCCGTCGACGTGGAGGGCCAGTAGCTCGTAGTCGTAGGGCACTTTGCGGCGGTGGCGGAGCAGGAGATCGAGCAACGCCCGGCTGTCCTTCCCGCCGGAGACCGCCACCGCCACCCGGTCGCCGTCGTCGATGAGCTCAAACTCACCGACGGCGCGGATGACCGCCTTCAGCAGGAAGTACGCGATGTGATCAAGGTCAGCGGACATCGGGGCTCCCACGAGGCATCAGCGATGAGAAGCCGTAGATTGAGCCGTTGCCCATCGCCACTCGTCCCAGTCGAAAGTCTCGGCAGCCTCTCGCCATGCGGCGTCCGGTATGACGTCGCAATCTGCGAAGCCCACGTCCTCAGATTGGAAATCGGCCAGCACGGCCTCCGGCGCGGGCAGATTGCCGTGGACGTCGGCCGGGATTGCCAGACGCATTTGAGCTCTCCCGGCGGTTCACAACCCCAGGCGGGAGCGGGGCACGGGCTCTTTGTCGTCCCTTGCTTCAGCGCCGGTCAGTCCGGGCACGTGAGCAACGAAGTGGAAGTAGTCCGGCGAACTGGACGAAAACGTGTGGGCCTCACCCGGTTCGATGACGATCACGTCCCCGGGCTCTAGGATGACGGTCTTCTGCTTCACACCGAGCTCCGACGTGCCGCGCGCCACCAGGTAGATATCGGTTGTCCGCTCGTGAGCGTGAGGCTCGTCAACGCCCTCGCTCGCATAGCCGATCGAGACTGTGAGATCGGATTACACGGCCCGGTGTACCGGCCTTTGGCAGCACTCGGGTCAGCTCTCTCAATCCGCATTGTTCACTGTCTCATTGGTCATTGTTCATTGACTTCCCGCCCCTCGTACTGCCGCCGGTAGTACGCCTGGTAGTGCTCGCCGCTCTTGATCGGGCGCCACCACCACTCGTTGTCCACGTACCAGCGCACTGTCCTCTCGATCGCCTCCTCGCAAGTGTGGGCCGGCTCCCAGCCCAACCCACGAATGCGGCTCACGTCGAGGGAGTAGCGGCGGTCGTGACCGGCCCGGTCGCGGACGGGCTGGATGAGGCTCTCCGGCTTGTCGAGCAGCTTCAGGATCAGGCGCGTCATCTCGATGTTGGGCATCTCCGTCCCGGTGCCGACGTTGTAGACGCCGCCGATCTCCCCCTCGTGCAGCACCAGATCGATCGCCTCGCAGTGATCGAGCACGAAGTGGTAGTCGCGCACCTGCAAGCCATCGCCGTAGAGCGGCAGCGGCTGATCGTCAATGGCATTGGTGGTGAAGAGCGGCACCACCTTCTCCGGGTACTGGTAGGGGCCGATGTTGTTCGCGCCGCGGGTGATCGTGACCGGGAGATCGTAGGTGACGTGATAGGCGTGGACCATCATATCGGCGCTGGCCTTGCTGGCGGCATAGGGGCTGCGCGGGGCCATGGGATCGGCCTCCTTGGAGGAGCCTTCCGGCACGTGGCCGTAGACCTCGTCGGTGCTGACCTGGTGGTAGCGCTGGAGATCGAGCTCGCGGGTCGCCTCCAGCAGCGTGTAGGTGCCGTAGACGTCAGTCTTGATGAACGCGTCGGGCTCCATAATGGATCTGTCCACGTGGGTCTCGGCGGCGAAGTTGATGATGGTATCCACGTCGTGATCCTGGATCGTCTTTCGCACCGTGTCGGCGTCGCTGATGTCTCCGCGGACAAAGGCATAGCGGTCGCCAAAATCGTTCGCCACATCCTTGAGGTTGTCCAGATTTCCCGCGTACGTCAGCTTGTCATAGACCACAATGCGGTAATCAGGGTACGTCTTCAGCATGCTGCGGGTGAAGTTGGAACCGATGAACCCGGCACCACCGGTGACCATCAGATTGTGCACAGAAGACCTCCTTCATCTCCAGATCGGGGCCCGGCCAGGGCGAGTGTGCGGAACAAAGCGGATTCTACCATAAGCTCCCGGTGCGACAACCTTGACTTGGCCCTTGGACGTGTTATCATTGGCCCGCACCTAGAGAGACACTGCATGTACTTGGAATCACGACCGAAAAGACGACGTTCTTCTCCGTGGCGTGTGTTGATCCTCCTGGCGTTAATCGGCGTCGGCATCTACGTCCTGATTCAGGTCAAGCAACAGCGCGTCGAGGCGCCCTTCGTCCCCACCCCGACACCGACGCGTACGGCCTCATCCTACGTCTTTGAGGCGGAGGACCTATACTGGGAAGGCGATCTAAGAGAGGCTATTGCGACGTACGAGCGGGCGATTGAGATGGACGCCAACCCGGTGGAGCCTTACATAGCTCTGGCGAGACTGCTGGCGCTTGAGGGGCGCACTGTCGAGGCTGTGCACCGTGCGGAAGAGGCGGTGGAGAGAGCGCCGGAGAACGCGCGGGCCTGGGCTATCTTGGGGATGGCTTACGACTGGCACGGCGAGGTCGAGCAGGCCATCGAAGCCTGTCAACGTGCCATTGAGCTCGCACCAGACTGCGCGGATGCCTATGCCTATCTGGCCGAGGCGTACGCCGATAATCAGAACTGGATCAAGGCGACGGAAAACGCCAATACAGCTTTGGAGTTGGACAATCAGAGCGTGGACGTCCACCGCAATTATGGCTATGTGATGGAGGTGCAGGGCAACTACACACGAGCCGTGGAGGCCTACAAAGAGGCGCTGGCGATCCATCCCAAGTTGGCCTACCTCCATATCGCGGTCGGGAAGAACTACCTGGCCCTGGGCCATTATGACGCGGCGCTGGAGAGCTTCGAGAAGGCTGTTGAGGTTGACCCGGAAAGCCCCCAGGCGCTCTACAGATTGGGGCGGGCTTACTACGACCGAGGCGAGCCCCAGAAGGCTCAGGAGTACCTCAGGCAAGCGACGGAGGTCGATCCTCGGTTCGGTCCGGCGTTTGGATATCTGGCTTTCACATACTGGAGCCGCCGGAACTACGAGGATGCCATCCCAAATCTGCAGCGTGCCATTATGCTCGACTCCTGGTCAGCGCGGCGTCAAGCGCGGAGATTCTTGATCTCGCTTGAGAATCGCCAGGGGGATCTCACCAGCCCTTCGTCGGATGTGGTTATGGAGGGTCTCTTTTCCCCCATCTCCTTGGAGGCTACGGATACGCTGCAGGCCTCGCTCACTCCCTCGGCCATGGGTGAGGCGTGGCAGGGGACTGAAGGGTCCGTGACCCTGGACACGCGGACCGGTGCTTACACGGTCACCCTGGAGGCGATGCCCGCCACGAGGTATGATCAGGGCTACGTGGGGTGGTTCGATGGCGTCAGAACTCTTTCGGGCATTCCGCTCAATACGGGGCCCTTGAACCTCGACGGTGGGAGCCTGGAGGCGCGGTTTGAGGCCGCGTGGGTCCAGGGGCCACGCATCGATTACTTCTACACCTTGGGATTGGCCCATTTCTTTCTGGACGAGTGCGAAAAGGCCTACCCGCTTTTCGATGCTGCGCTGCAGATCGACCCGGAAGACCAAAACGCGCTCAGGGGGATCAAACTCTGCAACGAGGCCGAATCGGAGTGACGTCTCTATCGGGGACAACACAGAGTGGGCGAAGAGCCTCCTCGCCGATTGCGCCATTATCAGCTTACATCTCGTAGGGAGTCGCTATGTGGATGCTCTTTGTCGCTTTCTTGCTGGGGGTCGTAGTCGGGGGCGTGGTCAATCAGCTAGGGTCTGACTTGCCGAGGCGAGGAACGCCGACGGATCCGCATTGTCCATACTGTGGTCGCGGGCGCCCGTGGTGGCAGTGGCTCGGCACGCCGGCCTATGTGATGGGACGTCATCAGTGTCGGTCGTGCGGTGCGCCGATACGACTGCGTCGCCCGCTGGTGGAGATCGGTCTGGGGATCATCTACGGTTATCTCTGGATCACCATTGGTCCGTCTATCGAGCTACTGTTCTACGGGCTCTACTGTGCTATCCTCGCCCTCGTGTTCGTCACGGATGTTGAGCATCGTTTGATCCTGGATGTGGTGACCTATCCTGCACTCGTTCTTGGCTTCGTGGGCAGCTTCTTTATGCCCGGTGTGACCTGGTGGAGCGCGCTGCTCGGAGGCGGGATCGGTCTGGTTTTCTTCTACCTCGCGTTCCTGGTCGGTCATGCCGTCTTTGGAGCTGGGGCCTTAGGAGGAGGTGACGTCAAGTTAGCGGCCTTTGTCGGTGTTATCACGGGCTATCCGCTGGTGATTGAGGCTATTGTGCTGACTATCCTTATCGGCGCGGCGGTCAGCCTGATTCTGTTGATCACCGGGACACGCGGTCTGCGCGATCACGTTCCCTACGGGCCTTTCCTGATTGCCGGGGCTGTGGTCACGCTCCTATGGGGCTATCGTATCGCCGAATGGTTCCTGATGTAGGCGAGTCTGGCCTGCCCGGCAGGACGCTGGCGTGGCTCCTCGAACCGAGCAATCCTTCAGCGCGCTACCTGACGCTGACCAAGATCCTTGGGCGGCACGAAGAAGCGCCAGAGGTTCGGGTCAGCCGCGCTGCTATCCCCAAAGCCAGCCCTGCACGAGATATCCTTCTTGCCCAATACCCACAGGGCTACTGGATGCACCCCGGCGTCGGTTACAGTCCACGGTATCGGGCCACTGTCTGGCAGATCCTTCTGTTGGCTCAGTTGGGGATGCCGCGCTGCGAGAGCCTCGACCGGGCCGTGGCGTATCTGTTCGAGGCAAATCAGCGGAGGGACGGGGCGTTTCGCGCCAGCAAAGAGCCGGGCCATACCCCGATTGGTCTCAACGGCAGCCTGCTTTGGGCGCTGGAGACGCTGGGCTACGGCGAGGCGCCGCAGGTGAGAGAGGCCTGGTCCTGGCTGGTGCGGGACCATTGCGTGACGCCCGATTCCGGCGCAGCGACGTCCTTGTGGGGGGCGGTCAAGGTGCTCTGGGCCACGAACAGTCTGCCCCCACATAGGCGCGATGGTGCGGTGCAGCGCGTGAGCCGTGCCGCGGCGGCGTCGTTGCTGGATGCGCCGCCCAATCGAGCGGAAAGCGATCCGCGTTGGTTCCGTCTCACCTTCCCCTTGATGCAGGCGGCCGATCTCCTCCAATGGATGGAGGTGCTCACAGAGGCCGGATATGGTGACGATCCACGTCTTGCCACCGGCACGTCGTGGCTCGCGCGAAGGAGAGGGCCCGGGGGGGCGTGGCCTCTGGAGCGGGTGCCGGGCAAGCTTTGGGCTGACGTTGGGGAATTGGGCGAGCCGAACAAGTGGGTCACCATTCGGGCGCTCGCCGTCGGCCGCCGGCCACCGGCGGGCGACGGAGATGGGCTCACGTTCTGCCGTAAGCTTAGCGACAACCGCCTAGGCGGCCTCCGCCCGGCATCCGCCGTAAGACGTTCAAACATTCAAACGTTCAAACGTTCAAACGGGAGCAAGCGCCTAGGCGGCCTCCGCCCGGCAT
>CAYQZG010000074.1:8252-11861 GCA_964421785.1 uncultured Anaerolineales bacterium | reverse complement strand
CAAACGTTCAAACGTTCAAACGGGAGCAAGCGCCTAGGCGGCCTCCGCCCGGCATCCGCCGTAAGACGTTCAAACATTCAAACGTTCAAACGTTCAAACGGGAGCAAGCGCCTAGGCGGCCTCCGCCCGGCATACTCGCCCTTCGACTCAGGGATTCGACGTCTCAGCTTGCCCCTGCTGGCGGTGATTGCAGCTGTGGGGCTCCTTCTCCGGCTACATCAGATCGGGAGTGAGGGGCTTTGGATCGACGAGGCCTTCAGCATCTGGTTGGCCAGGCGCCCCATAGGCGAGATGGTGCGCTGGGTGCAGGACGTCGATCACCATCCTCCGCTCTACTATGCGCTGCTGCACGGATGGGCCGCGGTCTTCGGCGCAGGCCAGCCAAGCGCGCGGCTCGACATCGTCAGCCGGGCTCTCTCCGCCCTGTTCGGTGGCCTCACGATTCCAGTTGTCTACTCCCTGGGGCGCCGTCTGGTCGACGAAAAGGTAGGTCTGATCGGCGCTCTGATCCTCGCCCTCTCTCCCTTCCACATCCGCTTTGCCCAGGAGGCGCGCATGTACACGCTCCTGACGCTCAACGCCTCTCTGGCCATCTGCGCCTTCGTCAAGCTCTACGGTCGCGCGCGTATGCTGCCGTTGCCCTGGATCGGCTATGTGGTCTTCACCGCCGCCATGTTGTGGACGCACAATACGGCCATCCTCTTCCCTCTCGCTGCTAACCTCCTGGTGCTGGGCAAACACATGATCAGGAATCGGTCTTTGGCCTCTGATCCTCTGGACGCGGCTGCGCTCCCCGGTTGCCACAGGCGCGGCGGCATCCCCTGGCTGCGCGGCTGGTTTGCGGCACAGGCTGCCGTCCTACTCCTGTGGCTTCCTTGGCTTCCCTCCTTCGTGTCCCAGGCTGCCGACGTTTATGGCCGGTTCTGGTTGCCCGCCCCGACCTTTGCATCGGTCGTGAGCATCATCGGTGCCTTCCTCTGTGACTTCCCTCCGTGGCCGTTTCTCGTCTCTGTTGTCGTCGACGTCGTGCTGGCGAGCCTGGCCCTCTTCGGTTTGAGGGAGCTCCATCGTCGGTCGGCACCTGCGGCGCTGCTTGCGGCGCTCTTCGTCACGCCCTTCGCCGGTCAATGGTTCGTGAGCCTGTGGCGCCCCATTCTCTGCGCCCGCACGCTGATCTGGACGTCAATCCCCCTATACCTCATGGTCGCTGCCGGTGTTCGCTGGTTGGAGATCAGAACCCCCTCTGCGACAGCCTCAAGACCAGCGGCCCTTGTTGCTCTGGCGGCTCTCCTGGCCACCAACGGCGCCGCGCTGTGTAACTACTACGCAACGTTCGAGAAGGAGTCCTGGGATCACGCTGCAGCGCTCGTCGTCGAGCGGGTGCAGCCCGGTGACCTACTGCTGTTCAACGATGCGTGGGGCCAGATACCCTTTGACTATTACGTCGGCCAGCTGTACAATCCTCAGTTGACGTCATCCCGGGAGAAACCGAGGGGGACGGTGGCCTTCGTCGAGCACGGACTGCCGGTGGATCTTTTCGACCGGGGCGTGCTGGAGCCAAGGATGCGGGTGGAGGATCTCTCAAGGCTGTACGCTCTCGTGTCTGGTCGTCAGCGGGTCTGGTTGGTCTATAGCCACCAGTGGTACACGGATCCCGAGGGCTTGATCCCCCAGGCCCTGGCGTCGACTCTGGACCTCCAACAGCAGTGGAGGTTTGAAGGCCTCCAGGTTCATCTTTACGTCAACAGATGAGGTCTCCACGCTCATGAGGGTTATCGTCGGCTCGAGGAATCCGGTCAAGATTGACGCCACGCGCGAGGTCCTCCGTCGCTTGCACGGAGATGATATTCGAGTCGACGGTGTCCGCGTCGAAAGCGGTGTCTCGAACCAGCCATGGGGCGATGAAGAGACGCTGCGCGGAGCTCTCAATCGAGCGGAGGCGGCCCTCGCCGTCGGCGGTGCGACGCTCGGCGTCGGTCTTGAGGGCGGACTCGTCGAGGTCGACGGGCGCGTCTTCACCTGCGCCTGGTCTGCTGTGGCCCGAGTCGATGGTATGATCGGGGTCGCCGGTGGCGCGAACCTGCTCCTGCCTCCGCCGGCAGCGGAGGCGGTCCGCAATGGAGCTGAGCTGGGACCAACGATGGATCTCCTGACCGGCCTGCAGGATACCAAGCACCGTCAGGGCGCCATCGGCATTCTGACCCAGGGCTACCTCGACCGCCAGTCGGCCTATGAGCACATCCTCACGCTCGCGCTGGCGCGTCTGCTCTCCCCTGCCTACTATGCGGATCCCGCGCTTGGGTAGTCGCAAGCTTCTACGTTGGGTGCGGCGTTTCTCTCGACCCGTAACCCGGCCTTCCCAATCTGCCGTTCGCCTTCTCGTCTGGCTGGCGCTGCTCCTCTCCGTTGCGATGGGCATGTGGTCCCTCCTCGCGGCGCATCGAGCGCGGGTCAGGGGCGTTCCTCGCCACTTCCCGGCACCTGTGCGCGCGGCCAACGTGCCGGCCCTCGGCGTCAACGTCAGGCTGGATCACTATCGCGACCGGGAGCTGTCGTCGGCGCTGACGCATGTTGCCGACGGTGGGTTCGTTTGGGTGCGGCAGTCGTTCACCTGGAGCCAGGTCAGACGGGCGGGCCTGACCGACGGGTTCGACTGGTCCAGCTTCGATCGCATCATGGACGCGCTGAGCGACCATCCCCAGCTGCGGTTGGTGGCCGTCCTCGACGACGAGCCCCCGGCTCCTCCCCACGATCCCGACCAGTTCGCTGCGTTTGCCGGCGCTTTCGCAGAGCGGTACCGCGATCAGGTTGATCACTATCAGATCTGGGACGAGCCGAACCTCGCGGCGCACTGGGGTGGCGGCCCGATCAGCCCGTCCGCCTACGCCGACCTGCTCGCACGGACGGCCAGGGCTATCCGCGCCGCCGATCCTGACGCCCGCATCTTGCTGGCCGGACTGGCGCCTACCACGGAGATCAGCTCACGAAACCTGAGCGAGGTGCGCTATCTCGATCTGCTCTATCAGGTGGGTGCTGCGCCCTACTTCGACGTCGTGGCGGCTAAACCCTATGGCTTCGACACCGGCCCCGATGATCGGCGCGTCGATGAGTCGCTCCTCAACGTCTCACGGCTGCTGCTGCTGCGGGACGTCATGGTGGAGCATGGGGACGCCGGAAAAGCCATCTGGGCCAGTCACTGGGGGTGGAATGCGCTCCCCGAGGGTTGGGATGGTGCACCGTCCATCTGGGGCCAGACCGACGAGGAGACTCAGGCGGCGTGGAGCGTGGCCACGCTCGAGCGCGCGCGGGATGAGTGGCCCTGGATGGGCGCCATGATCATCGAGACGCTCCAACCCGACAGGCTGCCGTCGACCACGTCCGGCGCGGATCTGAAGGACCCTCGTTGGGGCTTCTCCCTGTTGGCTCCCGACGGAACGCCGCGCCCCGTCTACCACGCGCTGGCCGATTGGGCGCACTCTCTCCCCGCAGCTGCGCCGGTGGGCGGCTATCCGGCCCGCAGCCGCTGGGTGACGTATGATGGATGCTGGCGCGTGGGCGGTGAGTATGGAGCGCCGTCGTCCCGACGGCCTTCCCCTGGCCGCTGGGTGA
>CAYQZG010000074.1:0-8152 GCA_964421785.1 uncultured Anaerolineales bacterium | reverse complement strand
ACGCGCGTCGCGCTGACGGTGCGCCGCGGGCCGTATCGAGCCTTTCTATACGTCGCCGTGGACGGGGAGCCGGCCAATGCCTTGCCTCGAGATGGGGACGGGCGGGCGTACGTGGTGCTGTACGATAAGGCGTCGAACTTGGTCACTGTCCCCTTGGCCGCCGGCCTTGAGCCTGGTGTGCATACGGTCGAGGTGGTGACCGAGGGTGGTCAAGGCGAGTGGCCGCTCGTCGACTGGCGGGTGGGGGCGACGCCGGTGCGCGACGGCACATCCTGGAAGCTGGCCGGCCTGGCCGCCGTCGCCCTGGTCCTCTTGGCGCTTCTCGTGCGCGATTCACGCCGGGTCACATGGGCCTCTCTGGCGGCGGCGTTCCTTGAGCTCCCGCCAGGGGCCCAGACGGCGCTGGTGACGGGATTGGCCGCTGCCCTGTGGACCACGGCTGCGCTCAGCTGGGGGCGCCTGACGCCCTATGCGGTCCTCCCCGCATCTTGTTTTCTCCTCAGCCTCTTGATACTGTCGGCATTGGTCTTTCCGCTCGCTCTCCGTCCTGACCTGGGCCTGACCCTGATCGCCCTCACGGCGCCCTTCTATCTCGTGCCCGGGAATATGGTCTATCGGGCGCTCAGCTTGCCGGAGGTCCTGGTCGTGCTCTGTTTCGTCGCCTACGCCACCCGGCGGGTCGCCGGTGCGGACTGGCCTGCTGTCCTGCCGGCTCAACATAATGCGTCTCAGCAGACCCAGCTTCGCTCGGGCTGGACCGTGGGTCGACGCAATCCCCCTAGATCCGGGCCAACAGCCGGGATGGACGCCGCCGTCGTGCTCAACGTTCCAACCTTCAAACGTTCCAACCTTCCAACTCTTGCACCTACCGCGATGGACGCCGCCGTCTTGCTGCTCACCGTGGCCGCGTTGCTGGCCGGCGCCACCGCGGACGACCACTTGGCGGCTCTCTTCGAGTTGCGCTCGGTCTTCTTGCTTCCGGCGCTCTACTACGCACTCCTGCGGCTGACCCCCTTGAACCGGCGCGCCTGGCGGCGGATTGTAGACGGCTTTCTACTCGGCGGCGTCGGCGTAGCGCTGATCGGATTGGGCCAGGTTGCGCTGGGGAGGAATCTGGTTGCAGCCGAGGGGGGCCTCCTGCGCCTCCAGAGCGTCTACCACTCCCCAAACAGCGTTGGGCTCTATCTGGGCCGTGTTTGGCCATTTCTGGTCGTGGGGGCACGGTGGGCGCAAGACAGGCGCCGGCGCGCGCTCTCCCTCCTGGCCCTGGTGCTGGTCACAGCGGCTTTAGGACTCAGTTTCTCGCGAGGGGCGCTGCTGCTCGCCCTGCCCGTCTCCGTCATAGCGATGGGATGGTGGGTTGGTGGACGGTATCGCTGGGTGGCCGCGGCACTCGTCGCGGCGGGAGGCGTCGGCTTGATCCCCCTGCTGCGCCTGCCGCGCTTCGCCGCGCTCCTCGATCTGGGGCGAGGAACCACCTTCTTTCGCCTCAAGCTCTGGCACAGCAGCCTGCGTATGATCCGCGACCATCCTCTGCTCGGCGTTGGGCCGGGCAACTTCCTGGATGCCTATCGGACCCGCTACATCCTGCCCGACGCCTGGGAGGAGTTCAACCTGGGGCACGCGCACAACATCCTGCTGGATCATTGGACGCGTCTGGGTGTCCTGGGCGTCGTGGCAGGCCTGACCGTGCAAAACGCCTTCTGGCGGGCTCTGAGGCGGAGCAAGGGACCTCACGCACTGCAGGTGGGCTTGGTGGGGAGCATGGCAGCCCTCCTGGCGCATGGACTGGTGGACAACGCTGTTTTCTCTCCGGATCTGTCGCTGGCGTTCTTCTTGACCTTGGCCATGGCCGAGGGTGGACGATGGACAACGGATGATGGACGATGTGCGAAAGACGAAGCACGAGTGAAGAAGGCGAGCGAAGAATGACGCCTCAACCCTCTCCGGGCGTCAATGCTCCTCCGATGAGTGACCACTAGCCGTTTCAACGTTCCAACCTTCCAACGTTCCAACCTTCCAACCCTCCAGGACTTGGCAGGCGACCGGGCCCTGGTAGGGTCCCACGTGGAGTTGATCCTCCGCGGCCACGAAGTAGAATCCGGTCCAGAAGTGGTGCGGCATCTTGTGGTGCAGCACGGCGCAGATCGTCGCCATCGCCGCCGTGAGGCTAGGTGACTTTCCCTAGATGAGCTCCTTCAACTGGTCGTAGATCCGCTCGTAGCGTCCGGCTCTTCTCTGGTCAATCATTCGTGCTGCCCTCTTCTGGCAGTCACTCGCCTGCGGAAAGTGATACCGTGCCCCTCCCGACGTGTGGGAGGGGCACGTGCAGCGCACCGATGGCGCTCCCCCGAGTCACCTAGGCGGCAATAGGCATCGAGGCCTTCTCTAATCCTACAACCTCGTTTCCCGCCAAGAGACTTCCGAAGTCTGCACGATCATGCTAGACAGGCCAGCAATCGCTCTGTGAGCGCCCCTATACTGCGTTGGGCGTGGACTTCAAGACTTCGGAAGTCTGCTCCCTTGGCAAGTGCGGTTGTAGGCTAATCGCAGGCCGGCAACTTGCAGAACCGGGAGTCCTCCATAGTCAGACCCATCTCCTCCATCGCCGCAACTAGGGCGTCCTGGTCGGCGTCCTCCTCAACTCTGATCGTGACCAGATACTCGCTGGGATCCTCTCCCATGATGGTGCTCAAGGCGGTGATGTTGACGCCAAGATCGGAGATCTTGCCCGTGATCTTGGCCAGCATGCCCTCCTCATCTGGCGCGAACATACTAATTCGCACGCCCTCCTCGCGACCGCCCAGCATCTCCAGGAAGGTCTTGAAAAGGTCAGTCTCGGTGATCATACCGACTACCTTGCCGTCTCGCGTCACCGGAAGACCACCGATCTTGTTGTCCGCCATGACGCGGGCGGCTTCCTCGAGCGGAGTGTCCTCGTGGACCGTGACGACATCCTTGGTCATCACGTCCTTCATCTCGATCTTCGCCAACAGGTAAGGGATCTCATAGACGCTCAACGAGGTTGCTGGCGAAGGGGAGACCTTCAGAAGATCGAGCTCGGAGACGATACCGACCATCTTCCCATGCTTGTCCACGACGGGGAGCCGTCGTATGTCCTCATTGTGCATCAGGCGCAGCGCGTCCTCGACACCGATGTTCTCACGCACCGTGATGGGGGGCTTGCTCATTCGGTCCTTCACTAACATAGGCAACCTCCTTGGTTTAGAGTATTGGTTTAGGATCGCGAGATCAAAGTATATTACCTAGGGAACCATCTATCTTATTATACCCGAAACGGCAGAAGCGTACCAGCCGGACGGGCTCACGTACCTAGATCCGGCTCCAGACGTCGGCCGCGAGCTCCCGCGAGCGGGCGGTGATGGCTTCCTCGTCCAGTGTTAGGAGCTCTCGATCGCGCATCAGTACCTGTCCCGCACAGACAGTGCCGGTGATCATAGAAGCCTCGATGCCGAATAGGATATGCCAGGGCAGGTTTTCCGCGGAGAGCGGTGTCGTGGGGTGGTAGTCGACCAAGACCAGGTCGGCCGTCGCGCCTTCACCGAGCTCGCCCAGGCGCTGTTCGGGCCAGAAGACCCGGGCCAGGCGAGCGTTGTTGGCATAAGCGAGATCCATGACCACATTGCCGGGCATTGCCTGAGGATCGCGCTGATCCAGTTTGTGCACAAAATAGGCGGTCTTCATCTCGGCGAACATCTGGTTGGAAAACCCGTCGTTACCCAGGCCGACGTTGACCCCCTGGCGCAGCATCCTCTCGACCGGCGCCACGCCCACGGCGTTGTTCATATTCGAGCGAGGCTGGTGGGTAACCCACGTCTTCGTGTCCGCCAGCCGTTCGATCTCACTCTCATCGACGTGCACGCAGTGGACGGCAATCGTCCTGGGGCCGAGGATACCGGCGTCGCCCAGCCGGTGGATCACGCGCTTGCCGCTCCTCTGCAGAGCGTCCTCCTGGTCCGAGATGCCCTCGGCTGCGTGGATGTGGAAGCCCAGCCCGGCATCATCCGCGGCTGCCACGCAGTCGGCCAGCGTCTCGTCGGAGAGCGTCAGCGAGGCGTGGAGGCCGAAGGAGGCAGCGAGCCGGGGACCTTCGCTGGGCGATGGCTCGTTCGCTCTCCTGGCAAATCGAACGTTCTCCTCAATGCCGGCGCGGGCCCGCTCGGCGCCATCCCGGTCCGTGACCTCGTAGCAGAGGCTGGCGCGCAGCCCAGCCTTCTGTACCGCCGCGGCGATCACGTCGAGGCTGCCGCCGATAGCGTTCGGGCTGGCGTGGTGGTCGATGAGGGTGGTCGTGCCGTGGCGGATGGCGTCGACCAGGCAGACCAAGGCCGAGTACCGTACATCCTCCAGGGTGAGTGCCTTATCCAGGCGCCACCAAAGCCGTTCGAGAATCTGGGGGAAGTTCTCGGGGGGTTGACCCGGAATCCCCATCCCGCGGGAGAAGGCACCGTAGAAATGTGTATGGGCGCAGATCGAGGCTGGCAGCACCAGTTTTCCCTCGGCATCCCAGCGATCGACGTCTGGAAAGCGTGTGGTCAACTCCGTGGTCGTGTCCATGGCCTTGATGCGCCTACCCTCAAGGAGCAGCGCGCCGTCGTCGATCACCCGGGGCTCACTGCCAAGCGTGGCCAATCGAGCATGTGTGATAAGCATATAGCGTCTCCTTCCTTACCGGTTCTCTTGCTAGGTTTGTGCGGAAAGCTGACGGGTCGGCGACGGCTACATATCGGCAGGCTGCCCCAGCGGACCGTGTTGCGACCAGATGCGGGGCTGCTGGTAGACCTGTCAGCTCAGATACTTGGCGAACGACCACCACCTTTGCCCTTCTTCTATAGCGGTGCGTTGAGTGGGGACGGAAGCAGCCCCAGGTACCCGAGGATGAGCACGGCTGCGCAGGCAGCGATGAGAAGCAGAATGACGCAGCCAGCTCCAATCCAGAGCCACGTTCGATCCTGTCTCGCTTCCGCCTGAGGAGTCAGCGGTGGCGACGGGCTTCGATATGGCGGCGGAGATGCCTGTGCATCTGGAGCGACCGGCGCAGCTCCACGAGCGGGCGCCCGATGAGGCGGTGGAGGGGATTGTGGATGCCGCTCGGGTGGCACGCGGGGAGCGTCCGCTGACTCTTTTTGCCGGACGGTCAGCGTCACGGCCTCGCCCAAGCCAATGACGTCACCGGGGACCAGGGCACGCGTCCCGACCAGATCCGTCCCGTTGACGAAGGTGCCGTTGGTGCTCCCCAGATCCTCAATCGCCCACGCGTCTCCCTGCCGGGTGATGCGGGCGTGTCGACGCGATACTTGAGGATGGTCGATCACAATGGGATTGCGGGGATCGCGCCCAAGGATGAGGGTTGGTTCGTCCAGGAGAAACGTCTTGCCGGGTTCTGCTCCTTTGGCTATGACCAGTTCAATGCCGTTTTCCATCGTCGCTTTCCTCAATCTTGAACTATGTACTCGGGGCAGGTCCGCGGTCCGTGATTCTAGGGCTTGATCGCGGGATTCTGCCGGGGCGTCGAATGCACAGCGTATGAATCGTCGCCAAAGCCATTGTCATGACCCAAGTACCCGATTCACGGGTCGGGCTTTGTAAGCCGCTGCCGCGGTCGGGTTTGCCAGTGTGATGTCACGTCAGTATACGCTCGTTGTGTATGGTTGTCAAACGGTTTGCTTGTGGTACACTTGTGCGGTAGGAGCAGCTTGGCGTGGTCGCCATTCGCTGCTCCGTGATCGAGGGGTCTTGGCGGAAGCCGGTTGTACGTCTCTGTGACCTGGTATCCCTGTCTTGCGTTAGAGGAGATCTCAATGACACTTATCGTCGATGCTCACGAGGATATTGCCTGGAACGTGGCTGCCTTGGGTCGTGACGTGCGCCGCAGTGCTCTGGAGACGCGCCGTTTGGAGGTTGGGACTGACGTCCCGCAACGGAACGGAGTGTGCATGGTGGGCTTGCCCGAGTGGCTGGAGGGGCAGGTAGCGGTTGTCTTCGGCACGATTTATGCCGCGCCGGCACGCCGAGGGAAGAGGTCGGGACCACAGACCTACTCGAACGCGGCCGAGGCTCACACGCTTGGCGTGCAGCAGCTCGACATCTACCGTCGCCTCGTCGATGAGGAGGATCGCGTGGCTCTGGTGGGGTGTCAGGATGATCTGAGCGAGGTGCTTGCATCCTGGCAGGACGAATCCCCTGTTGTGGGCCTCGTCCCGCTGATGGAGGGTGCTGATCCGATTCGTGAGCCTGCCGAAGCTGAATGGTGGTTCGAGCGCGGCGTCCGTCTGGTCGGGCTCTCCTGGAAGGCCGGCACGCGTTACGCCGGTGGCGATGCGGCGCAGGGTCCGCTGACCGACCTGGGTCGCGAGCTGCTGGAGGTCATGGCGGGGCTGGGCATGATCTTGGATGTCAGTCACCTGGCGGAGGCGTCGTTCTTCGAGGCGGTGGGACGCTTCGAGGGACGGGTCGTCGCCACCCACGCCAACCCCCGCGCCCTGGTTCCGGGTGCACGTCAGCTTTCGGACGAGATGATTCGACGCCTGGCCGATCGGGATGGCGTGATCGGCATCGTCCCCGCCAACTACTTCCTGCGTCCCGACTGGAGGACGACCCAGGTTACGCTGGATGACGTGGTCGCGGCCATTGATCACGTCTGTCAGGTGGTCGGCGATGCCGCTCACGTGGGCATAGGCTCAGACTTCGACGGAGGCTTCGGCGCCGAGGACACGCCGCCGGCCTTGGACACCGTCGCCGACTTGCAGCGCCTGGGGCCGGCCCTGGGTGAGGCCGGCTACGACGAGGCGCACGTCGAGGCGATCCTGAGCGGCAACTGGCTGCGTGTCTTGGAGGACGCCTTGCCAAGCTGATGAATCTGCCATCCTCGCGCGCCACCTCCATCTCCTTTGACGTCTTCACCCTGTTCCCGGAGATGTTTCGTGGCCCTTTGGACGAGAGCATCCTCGGGCGCGCTCAGGAGGAGGGCGCGCTCTCCGTGCGGCTGCACGACATCCGTCGCTACGCCACCGACAAGCACCACGTCACCGACGAGCCTCCCTATGGCGGGGGTGGTGGCATGGTGATGAAGGTAGGGCCGATCTTCAACGCCATCGAGACGGTGCTGGGCCCGGCCGGCGATGGCGAGCCCGAGCGGGACGTGCCGGTAATTTTGCTGACGCCTCAGGGACGGCTGTTCTCGCAGGAGATCGCTCAAGAGCTCTCGGCCTACCGGCGCATCGCGTTGATCTGTGGACGGTATGAGGGGGTGGACGAGCGCGTGCGCCAGCACCTGGCGACGGACGAGCTCTCCATCGGCGACTACGTGCTCACCGGCGGCGAGCTGGCGGCGATGGTCATTATCGACGCCGTGACGCGGCTGCTGCCCGGGGTGCTGGGCGACCCGACAGCGGTCGCTCAAGACTCCCATGCACGGGGTTTGTTGGAAGGCCCGCACTATACCCGCCCGCGGGACTTCCGCGGTTGGGAGGTGCCGGAGGTGCTGCTCTCCGGAGATCACGCCGCCGTCCGGCGCTGGCGTCGCGAGCAGGCGCTGCGCCGCACCTTGGAGCGTCGTCCTGATCTCCTGGCGGACGCCGATTTGACCCCGCAGGATCGCGACGTTCTGGAGCAGTTGGGCGAGGGCGGGATCGTTGCCGAGCGTGATTGAACCGATTGGTGCTTGAAGAAGTACACTCATGATAGTATCATTCTATCGGTGTGCGTAGTACTGCAATGGGTCCAGCTTGATTCTGATTTGCCCCGTTCTCTGGATTCTAGTATAATATTAGCGTCGCTTAACACTCAGATGGCCTGCGCTGTACCCCTCACTGCAGCCTGCCGGGCCTGTGGTCGGCTCAGTTCAAGTGTGAATGGTGAAAGGAGGTGACACCAGCACGGAAATCACTGTCGATCCTGGGAGAGATCTTTGCTACGTTTTCTGAAGCTTCACACTAAGGAGGAGAACAAATGCACAGCAAGAAGTGGTTTGCCCTGCTCAGTCTGGTTGTGGTCGCGGCCTTCGTGATCACGGCCTGCCAGCCGCAGGAGGTGGTAAGAACCGTTGAGGTGACCAAGGTCGTCACGGAGAAAGAGGAGGTCGAGGTCACCAAGGTGGTCGAGAAGGAGGTCGAGAAGGAGGTCGAGAAAG
>CAYQZG010000073.1:15849-19568 GCA_964421785.1 uncultured Anaerolineales bacterium | reverse complement strand
CCGTGGTGGTGACGCCCACCTACCTGGGTCTGGAGATCGCCTGGGATCCCCTCCAGCATCCGGACGTGGACGGCTACACCGTCTACGTCAGCGACGGCACCCTGTCGGCGCAACAGGGAGCCGCTCATACCACCGTCATCACCACGCCCTGGGACAGCACCGTCATCGACACCTGGCTGACGCCCGGGCGGACCTACAACCTGGTGATCGAGGCTTTCGATCGTGATGGAGGCTGGCGCCTGCGCTCCTCGACGGCCACCGGCGTGCCCCTGGCGGCGGCGTTCGAGCTGACCACGACCACGCCGGAGGTCACCGTCACCGGCGGTGGGTCCACGAACCTGGACATCGCGCTGGTGAGAACGGGAGACGTGACGCCGACGGTGGGGCTCCGCCTCGGGGATCTCCCCGATGGCATCGACGCAGCCCTCACCAGCAGCCGCTGGCTGACGCCGACCCTTCTGCCGGGCACGCCTGCCTCCCTCGTCATATCGGCCACCGACACGCTGCCCGGCGGGGTCTACACCGCCACCATCGCCGGCTTCGGCGGCGGAGGATTGGCCACACTCGACGTAGGGGTGCGGGTGGAGGAGCCGCACTTCACCCTCGCGGCCACCCCGCCCACCATCGCGTTGAACAAGGACGGGGTACAGAGCCTGACCATCTCTGCGACGGGCTTCAACGGCGAGAGCGACCCCATTCACTTGGACGTCCTGGCGCCGCGCGGCCTGCGCTGGGCTCTCAGCGACGACGTGGTCGACCCGAATGGGGACGTGACGCTGGAGGTCACCGACACCTTCCTGGTGGGTCACGGGCAGTACGAGCTGCACGTCGTGGGCCGCGACGGGGAGAACGAGTTCGACCTGCTGATACCGCTGGAGATCATCGAGCCCGGGTTTGACCTGGTCACGGATCCGCTGCGGCGCTGGGTGCTCGTCGGCGACCAGGTGGTCTATCCCATCCAGGTCAGCCCCCGATACGGCTGGACCGACCCGGTGACGCTGACGCTCGATGCGGCGTGGTTGCCGCCACACAGCACCGGTGGTTTCACCACCACGCTGGGTGGCCCGCTCCAGACCGAAGTCGTCGTCACGCCGCCGGAGAGGGTGCAGCTGATGGTCGACACCGCAGCGAACACGCCGGAGGATCTCTACCTGCTGCCCGTCGACGGCGAGAGTGGCGCGGAGCGGGGAGACCTCGACCTACAGCTCGGGGTGGTCACCGGGGGCGTCGATCTGACGTTGGACAAGATGGTCGACGACCGGACCCCGGGTACGGGCTGGAACGTCGTCTACACTGTCACCGTGACCAACAACGGACCCGAGGATGCCACAGGCGTGGTCGTCAGCGACACCCTGCCTGCTGGCCTCTCCTACCAGGCCGACGACGGCGGCGGCAGCTACGACAGCGCCAGCGGCGCGTGGAGCGTGGGCGGCCTGGGCATCGGCGAGAGCAAGACCCTGCACATCACCGCCAGGGTCGACGCCGCTGAGGGAGCCCTCATCGTCAACACCGCCGTCATCAGCGCGTCGGATCAGACGGAGCTGGACGGGACCAACAACCAAGGGCAAGTGGCCCTCGCCGTGGCCGGTGCCGACCTGGCCGTGGAGAAGAGCGTCGACAACCCCACGCCCCGAGAGGGGGAGGCTGTCGTCTACACCGTGAACGTGGCCAACCAGGGCCATCCATCCACGGTCGTGATCCGGGACGTGCTACCGGACGGCGTGAGCTACCTCTCCGATGACGGCGCCGGCGCCTACGACGCTGCAGCTGGGGCCTGGACCGTGGGCAGCCTGGGGGAGGGCGACGCTGCCACCCTGCACATCACGGCCCAGGTCGACGCGGACACGGCGGGTTCGACCATCGTGAACACGGCTGCCATCAGTACGTCCAGCCGCGTCGACCCCTACCCGGATGACGACATGGACAGCGCCGCCATCGCTGCCCAGGATCCTGACGCGGTGATCATCACCGTCACTCCACAGGGAGGCGGCACGCTGACCTATACGGACAACCAGGGCCTGGTCACCGAGATCAAGGTGCCGCCGGGCGCAGTGAGCGAGACCGTCACTCTCATCTTCACGCCGCTGCCCACGCCGACGCATCCCAGCGAGCTGTTCTTCGCAGGCCACGCCTTCGACCTAGCTGTCTACCACGGCGCGGATCTCCTGTCGGGCTACGCCTTCCAGAAGCCGGTCGTCATCACCATTCACTACAGCGACGAGGACGTGGAAGGGACTGGCGAGGCCACCGTGGCACTGCATCGCTGGAACGGACAGGGGTGGGAGGACGCGGCCTGTGGCCCCTACGACCGTCATCCACGCGACAATTGGTTGAGCCTACCGGTCTGTCACCTCAGCCAGTTCGCCCTGTGGGGGCCGTCCACTCCGGTCGGTGGGAGCACGCTGCCGGTGAGGCTACTGGCGCTGTCGTGGAGAGCCCTGATCATCGGCCTGGCGGGCGCGCTGGCCGTGATAACCGCGTCAGCAATGAGCAGGAGGCTGCCGCAGAGAGAGCCGTAGTACTCGCTCACACGACAGGCCTTGAACCCTTTGCACGTTCCTGGTGAGTCCCTGTCGACGACCCCGGTCGCGACAGGCGACGCTGAAGCCTCCTGCCCACCCGCATGGAGATAAGGTCTTGTGCCAACGGCCTGACCACGTCAGGTCCGCTTCCTCCCCACAGCCATGAGCCGCGGGCCCAGCACCGGCTCGCACTCCGTCAGCCGGGCAATATCGAGGATTACACGTCGCTCGGCCTGGTCCGCCCAGCTGGCGTCCAGATCCGGCACCATCCACGCTGGCCCCAGCACCCCCGCGCCTTCTCCCCTCCCCCCCGGGGGAGGGGCAGGGAGGGGGGCTCCAGGCCCGCCTCCTGCAGCTCCTCCACCAAATCGTGCGGGTGGTGGAAGTAGGCCTTGGAAAACGTGTTCAGCCCGGCCGGCGGATCCTCCCGCCGGCCCGTCCGCAAGTCGGTCTCGATCATGCGGCGGTAGACGTCGTCGAAGATGAGCCCCTGCAACAGGCCATAGATCAGCCCGGCGTAGCGCGTGATGGCAAAGGCCAGCAAGATCCCACCCGGCCGCAGCACACGCCCGGCCTCCCCGATGGCGCGGAGGCGCTCCTCTCGCTCCACCAGGTGGTAGAGCGGCCCGTGCAGGATCACTCCGTCGGCGACGCCGTCCTCGACGTCGAGGTCTCGCGCGTCCCCCACCCGTGCGCTGGCGAGTTGCGGCGTCGCCAAGTCCTGCGAGGCCTCTCGGGCCTGTTCGACATGCCGGGGTACCACGTCCACCAGGTGCACGTCGTAACCCAATCCGGCCAGGCAAAGGGCGTAGACACCCGGCCCGCCGCCCACATCCAGCACGACGGCCGGGGGCCGCGGGAGGGTGCGCCGGACTAGCTCCTGGGTTCGCGCCAGCTCCAGGGGCCCGATGTCGCCCTTCAACCGCTCGGATTCATCGTAGCCGTCGTAGTGATCGACGATCTCTTGGGCAGCGGACGTCGCAGCGTCTGACACGGTCATCTCCTCTCAATCCAAAGGCGGGGGTGCCACACCCCCTCCGAGCCTACTATGGCCCCAGCTCCCAGCGGGTGTGTCACCCGCGCCCCCTAGAGCTTGAGCCGCAGCCAGCCATGCTCGCGCTTCCCCTCGCGCATGCGCTTGCCCAGCCGCTCGCTCCCGGCGTCGGTGAGGGAGAGCCGCACGTCCTCCACCAGCCA
>CAYQZG010000073.1:0-15749 GCA_964421785.1 uncultured Anaerolineales bacterium | reverse complement strand
CCAGCCGCTCGCTCCCGGCGTCGGTGAGGGAGAGCCGCACGTCCTCCACCAGCCAGCCACGGTCGAACAGCGTCTGCACACCCCGCTCGATCATTCCGTCCGCGCGCGGCGCTCGGTCGACGCCCAGCTCCCGCAGCATCGGATGGTCGCTGAAGTCGATCGCCTGGCGCGCCTGGGCCACGAGATCGGCGCGCGTTCGCACATCCCTCTCCCGGACCAGGTAGAGCATCCAGTCGCCCAGCTGTGCCCGGCGAAACTGCTCGTACCACCCGGCCAGCCCCAGGTGCACGGCCAACCCCTGCCACGAAAGAGAGCACGAACGACACGAAAACGCGAAAACAAAAAAAGGCGGGATGTGGCAATCCCTCGCGAGCGATCTTAAATCACCTGAGACTCAGTATAGACGAGAAGAGCACGCCGCGCATCGGCCTTCTGGGGAGGTTGGGCTCTGGTCAGGTGGGTAGGCTATCCCAGCATGAGCGTGCTTGCGCTCAAGCTCGCGCAGACTGCGCGGTGAGCGCTCGCCACGCATCCCACCACGTCCGCCAGCGATTGCGCCAGATAGACGCACCCGGTGAGCACCGTCACCGCGCTGCCGGCGGCGTTCACGGTTACCACCTTCAGATCCTGTTGGGCGCGTAGGATGCCGAGCACCACGGCTGCCTCCACCTCGTTGAAGTCCACAATGACGGCATCGACGCCATCCAGATGGAGCGGCCCTCCGTGGGGGAATCGCTGGCGCACGTCCACGTCGGCCATCTCCCGCAATTGGGCTGCCAGGCCGGTCAAAAAGATCGAGTCGCCATAGATCAGCTCTGTTCATCCATCTTCTCCCAGAGCGTATAGAGGCACGTCAGGATCAAGACCAGGCAGGCCTCCTGCTCCCGAGGGCCGCCCTGCGTGGGGAAACAGCAGGCGAACTGCAAAAGACAAGTCAGCGCAATGCCGAGCAGCGCGTTCTGGAGGAACACCGCGTACAACCGGTCGGACAGTCCCCGGCTACGCTGCACAGTGGGGAGGCGTCGCCTCCTAGGGGGGGCAGAGAGAGACAGGGCGGTCTATCGTTTTCGAGCCATCCGCTAGGGCTCCAGCAGACCCCCAAGCCGTTCCATGGTCTGCTCGGCGACGCGCCTCTCCTTGGCGAAGTAACGCCCCAAGCGTTCGACGAGCGCCGCTCGCCTCTCGGCGCTATCCGCGTAGTAGTCGTGCGCCAGAAGCTCCCTCGCCCAGGTGAGGTTGGCCTCCACCTCCTCGGGGATCAGCTCTCCATCGTGGCGGACCGCGTCCTCTGGACAGACATCGTGACAGACACCACAGCGGATGCAGCTGTCCTCGTCTATGCGTGCGATGCCACGCTCCTGCAACGCGATGGCACCAGGATAGCATTCATCGACGCAGATACCGCAGCCGATGCACATCTCCTCACTTACCCAAGGCATCTCAGTCCCTCCTCTTTGAACGGATAACTAGATGGATGGTCCCTCTGCAACGTGTCGGTGGTTTGCAGCCATCCACATGTGCCACTGCGCTCGCGCCGTGTATCCGGCGCTCTCGACGGGGTCTGCCGATCCCTCTGAGCAAAGACAAACTACAGGCGCTGCACCAGGCTGGCGGCCCTTTCCCTTATCTGTCTCAGATTCTCTTCGGTGGGGCGCCCGCGAATGTCCCCCAGGCACCCTCTGGTGCTGGCCTCCAGGTTGCCGTGGTACTCTCCCACGATGTACCATTCGTCCAACACGCGGATGCCCAGATGTTCGAAGAACTGCCCGGCGTACTTGCCGGCGGGGATCGCCTCGTTAATGCCGGTGTGTGGGCCGGAATAGGTGCAGAAGACAAGGGCGTGCGTCCCCACCACCGGTGGAGCGTTGACCTGCACGCGCCCCTGCCGTGCGTACTGCCTGTGCTTCTGTTTCAGCCATTCGACCACCGCCCGAGGCGGCGACCACTGGTAGGATGGAAACCCGATGCAGACCAGGTCGTAGGCGAAGTAGTCGACATCCTCGGCCTGCTCCGTCGTCCTGAGCTGTACGTCGGCGCCGCCCGCCTCCAGGCCATCCCGGATGGCGTGGGCCGCTTTCTCCGTGTTGCCCGTTTTCGACCAGTAGATCACCACAGCAATAATCATTCTACAATGATCAGCTCCTGCACGTGGGGACGACCATAGACGGCCTTGCCGGTCTTCACCAGAAGATTGGGCGCGATCCTGGCCTCTCCCTCACTGTGCGTATGACCACAGAGCACCGTCAAATTGGCCTCGGGATAATCCTTCATGGTTTGGGCGAGGACATCCCCCACGACCTGACAGGCAAAGTGCGGCAGGTATTCAGCGCCGGAAACCCTCCCCTCATGCCAACAGGACGCCTTGAATGGGGGAACGTGGGTTAGGAGCAGCAAGTTGTCAAAGCGCTCCAGCGCAGCGGGCAGAAGATCCTCGAAGTAATCAGCCGCTTCATCTCCTAGCGCATTCAACTGCCTGAAACGGTCTCGCTGAGTGAGTCTGATGAACTCAGAGATGTGTAAGTAGTCATTCAGCTGCACACGGGAGTGGATGCCTGTCCCCAGTCGACCATCGGCCCATCCTCCATGCCCGATCAATCCCGTCCTCTCGGTAAGCCTTATGACGCCTGAGTTCGTCAACCAGTTCAGCCAGCGCGAAGACCTCGCCTGCTTCTCTACACGTGCACGGACACCGGCGATAGACCCGCCGTAGAAATCGTGATTCCCCAGCACGAAGTGGATGGGCAACCTTAGCCGTCTTGCGAGTGCATCAAGATGCCCGCTGAGAGCGGCAGCATTGCTGACGTCCCCGCCAATCAGGACAGTCTCTGGATACAAACCGGCTATTTCTCGACAGAGACGCTCTACCCCGCTGCCATCGACAAAATCCAGATGGATGTCTGTCAACCAAGCAACACGTTTCTGATCTCTTTGCACAATTGTCCTATTACTACAACGTGAGTTTCTCTGACCAAAGACTTCCGAAGTCTGGCGGATGGCGGGTCGACGCGGTCACGGGTCGACGCAGTCACCCAACGAAGACTTCGGAAGTCTAACAGGACGGAAATCACGTTGTCGCGCTCTGCCTTCGCCATCATTCCCGCTCCTGATTCAATGCGTCGAGCAGAGCCAGGAGCTCCTCGTTCGGCGGGATGTCCTTCATCGAGTGACCGTAGTGAACGTAGCGCGCCTCGCCCGTACGATCCACGATCACCTGGGCCGGCATGCGCCCCATCTTGAACAAGTTGATCTTCTGACCGTACAGCTTCAGCACCGTGTGCTCGGGATCGGGCAGCCCGACGAAGGGCAGGTCTTCCTTCTCCCAGTACTCGGCAAACGCTGCCTCGTCCTCCGGCCCGATCACGACCACCTCGGCGTCTCGCCCCACGAATTGATCATAGTCCTGGCGCAACTGCGCCATGTGCCGGCGGCAGAACGGTCAGGTGAATCCCCGGTTGAACACCAGCACCACGTGCTTCTGCCCCCGATAGTCCGTCAGTCGGACCGTTTGCCCGTGAAAGTCCGGCAGGGCGAATTCCGGCGCCTGGTCATGTACTTGTACCTCGGACACGTCACCACCTCCATGGGCTTTGTGCTTCGCCAAGAAGCTGCGCTGCCTGGATCGATGCACTGTCGATTCTCTGGCAGACCAGATATATCCGGGACCTCCCACATCTCGACTACCTTCCCGGTCGGTCGCAGCGGGAAGTATCCCAGAACCTGATTGAAATGCCACGCTACTCGATGTTGAAAGGCAATCTGTCGCTGCTGCACAGTATACGTCCGGACGCCCAGGCTTGTCAAGCTCGGTGGGGGCAAGATTCACCGCAGAGACGCGGAGAGCGCCGAGGGGACAGCGTCATTTGCGAACGACGCGCGTGTTGGCCACCCGGTCGCCGAAGCGCGCCCTCTCGGGCGAGCGGAGGATCAGCACCACGCCCACGACGTTGAAGGCCGGCAGGCCGTCGACCAAGCGCAGGACGTTGCGCAGCGCGCTGCAGGCCAGGCCGGTCCTCCCGCCGCCTACGCGTACTACACGAAGACCCAGCAGCCACTTGCCCAGCGTGGCGCCGAACAGGCCCTCCAGCAGCACGAAGTAGAGGAGCATCAACGCCAGGAAGGCGAGGCAGAGCGGGTCGGTTATGAACAGCCCGCTGGTCCAACGGTGATCGGCAGCGCGCATGATCCAGACGCCCTTCACCAGGCGCGTGACGGGGAAGAAGACGGCACAGAAGAGCAGCCCATCGACCACCAGCGCCCAGAAGCGGCGCCCGAGGCCGGCATAGACCGGGTCGGAGCGGCGCGTCATGGCGCGTCTCCTGTCGATGCCGGACTTGTAGGCGAAGGCGAGGAAACATAGCATCTTGTAATGGGCATGGTCTCTCCCTGTCAGCGTGTGCAGAGAACGTCGAAACGTTCCAACCTTCCAACGTTCAAACGCTCCCCCCTACTCTGCCGCCATAGCCTGAACGTCTTCGATCGCATCCATCACGGCCTCGGGATGCAGAAACATCAGCTCGTGGCCGGCGCCCTCGATCTCCACCAGACGGGCGTCAGGGGCCGCCCGGTGGAGCCGCCGCGCCTGCTCGATGGGCACGTTGCGGTCCGCGGTGCCGTGCACGATGACCAGCGGCGCGACGTAATGAAACCGCAATCCGCCGACGCGCACGAACTGGCCCGCCGGGGGGTACCGAGCCTCGGCCTGGCGCACGCGCCAGTCGGTGTAGAGCTTGAGCGCCACGAGCACCAGTGCTAGGGCACCCAGCGTCAGCAAGAAGCCGTCGGGGACCTCGAAGCGCATTATCAGCCCCCTGCGAGCCGTGTCTTTGTTCATACGCTTGGAACGTCGAAACGTTCAAACGTTTCAACGTGCCAACGTTCCAACCCCCGAAATGCACGCCCTCTGCTCCCTCGTCGGTCGGGCCTACAGGCCGTCCACGGCCAGCACCACCCGACCGTCGGCGGCGTGATACTCGTAGGTCTCGCCCTGGGCCGCCAGCCGGATCACGTAGCCGGGCGTGATCACCTGCGCGTAGGCCTTGTCCGGCTCGGGCACGCCCAGGCTGGCGTCGGGGAACTCGACCTCCTCGACGCTCTCCACCTCGATCTCGGCCGGGCTGATGCCCAGCTGCTCGGCCAAATCCTCCTTGGCCAGCTCCACCAGGGGCTGAGCCTGCCCGCGGGGCTCTCCCACCGGCGGGCAGGCCTCCAGGGCGGCGTCCATATCCTCCTGGGTTACCCTGTGTTCCAGGTCGGCCTCGCCGACCAGGATGGGAACCATGTCCACCATAGGGTGCCCAGGCTTGCGCACCACCAGGGAGAGGCCGTAGGCGCCGTCATCCAGTACCTCCGGGAACTGGACCGTCAGGGTGTCGGAGAAGCCGACGCCGGACGCCAGCGTGAAAGGTCGTTGCTCCAGGGTAGCGAGCACCATGGGTTGCTCGTTGCTCATCAGCTGCAGACAGTACCGACCATCCCAGGTCTGGTCGGTCTCGTTCGTGATGCTGACGTCGAAGTCTGCCTCTGCGCCCGGTTCATACCCCTCGACGTAGCCGCTCCAGGCCACGACAGCGCCATCCTCGCTCTCCCGGCGGGCCGAGAACGACTCACGCTCCGGCTCCGCTGGCGCCTGCGGCGCACCGGCCGATGTGCTGCAGCCCACGGCAAGCAGAGCCGTGACGATCATGAGCAGCAAGAGCTGCCCAACGAGTGTCGCTTCCTCTTTCACACGTACGCTCAATGTCTTGGTAACCATCGTTCTCCTTCCTCTCTACTCTCGTGACTGCTCATCTCACGCTCCCCTGTGCTCCAGCCGAATCCGCGATCCGGCGGCTAGGAGCAAGAGCTGAGCAATTGTCCTCTATCCACGAAACCCGTGTCATCTCACTAGACGTGTTTGAGCGGCGCTAGGTTCCGCTAAGTCAACTGACTTGCCTTCCCGAAAGCTACAATGGTCAATTGTCGCCAAAAATCGAGTCGCTCGGCGCATATCTAACTCACCGGGTGGCTGCTTTTTCAGCTTTCGGGAAGGTTGGGGTCTTTCGACTGGTCGGTTGGTCAGTCCTGAACCTGGACAGGTGACCAGGTCGAGGGCTGGGAGGAGTGAGGGCTGGCGCGGATCACCGATCCAAGACGTCGCGCACGACCCGCGCCAGCTCCTCCATGGAGAACGGCTTGGGGAGCGCGTCGGCGAAGCCCTTGGCCTCCAATCCCTTGACGTCGGTGTCCACCACGTGCCCCGTCATAGCGATGACCTTCAGCCCTGGATCCGCCGCCCGCAGCTGGCGCAGCAGCGCCTCGCCCCCCATATGGGGCATCACCACGTCCGTCAGCACCAGCTCCACGTCCTGCGCCGACACCGCCTCCAGAGCCTCGTGCCCATTGGCCGCGGTGACCACGTCGTAGCCCAGGGAGTGCAGCCCGGCCTGGATGGCGCGGCGCAGCTGTTCTGCGTCCTCGACGACCAGGACGGTCTCGCCACCACCATGCGGCGACATCTCATACTCCTCGGTCGCCTCTTCCTCCTCCCTCTTCTCTACCAGGGGCAGGAAGATGTTGAACGTGGTCCCCTCACCCGCGGCCGTGTCGACGTCGATGAAGCCCTGATGCTGTTTGACGATGCCGTAGACCTGGGCCAGCCCGAGACCCGTGCCCTGTCCCTCCTCCTTGGTGGTGAAGAAAGGCTCGAAGAGGTGCTCCTGCACCTTCTCGCTCATGCCGATGCCGGTGTCGGAGATGGTCAGGCGGGCCCATGCGCCGGGGGGCATGTCGGGCAGTTCGGCGCGCGCGGCGCCAGAGGCGCGGCGACTCGAGCCGGGCTCCTCGCCGGCGGCGACTGCGACGGGTTCGACCTGGATGTGCAGCTCGCCGCCATCCGGCATGGCGTCCTTGGCGTTGAGGGCCAGATTCATCAGCACCTGGTGGATGCGGGTCGGGTCGGCCTGCACGATGCACGGGTGAGGCGTCATCTCCGTCACCAGGCGGATGTGCTCGGGGATGGTGCGCCGCAGGAGCGTCATCGCCTCTCGCACCAGGGTCACCAGGCTGAGGGGTTCCGTCTCCATCATCGCGCTGCGGCTGAAGTCGAGGATCTGCTGCACCAGGTCGGCGGCGCGGTGGGATTCATCGAGGATCACCTCGAGCGCCTTCTCCGTCCTGGCGGATAGATCGGACCTACCCAGCGGCATCTGGGCGTAGAGGATGATGGAGGCCAGGATGTTGTTGAAATCGTGGGCGATGCCGCCGGCCAGCTGGCCCACGGCCGCCAGCCGCTCCTGCTGGCGCAGCTGCTCCTCCATGCGCATCCGCTCTGTGATGTCCCTGGCCACCGAGACCAGGGCCACGACCTCCCCATCGCGGACCAAGGGGGCGCCGCTGACCTCACCCCACTTCTCTGTGCCATCACGGGCGATGAAGCGGTAGACTGATGACGCCACCCGTCCGCCCTCCAGGACGCGCATACTGTCGGACATCGCCTGCTCCATCGACTCGGGCGCCAGCACGTTGAGCTCGGGGATCGATCGGCCGATCAGCTCCTCCGGCGTGTAGCCCAGCAGCATCTCCACCGACGGCGATATGTCGGTCACCTTCATCTCCCGATCGATCGAGTAGATCACGTCCGATACGTTCTCGAAATGGAGACGGTACCTCTCCTCGCTCTCTCTCAGGCGCCTGTTGCTGGCGCGCAGGTTCTCCAGAGCATGCTCCAGACTCCGGGCTGAAAGCCAGGACACCAGAGCCAACGTGAGGAAGACCGGTATCGCCGGCAAGTTGGGCACAGGCTGCTGAACGACGACCGTGCCGATGGCGACGATCACCGCCGAGCTGACGCCGGCCGCGACGAAGCTCGCCCAAGGCCTCAGTAGCACGCTTGCCGCCAGGATGGGCAGAGAGAACACCAGCAGCCCCCGGCCGTTGACCACCTGCTCTGGCTTGTCGGAGAAGGTAGCGAGGACGATAAGCAACAGAATGAAGAGGGTCGCGGCCAGCTCCCCCGACACGTAGCGGTTGAGCGCATAGATAATCCCAGCGCCGAGCAACGCCGCCGCGATGCCAAAGCTAAGCAGTCCTATTTCACTCAGATCCCCCGCTACGCCCAGCAGGGCTGTGACGAGCAATGTCGCCAGCGTGAGGATCGCGCCCGCTGTCACGCCCAGCAGCATCACGTTGAGCAACTTGCGGCGTCGGGCCTCTTTGGGGCCCACGCCGGGGCTATTGAGCAGGCTCGATAGCCTGTTCAGCCTTCCTGCCACATTACCTCTCGATCAGCTATGAGGCCCGGCAATCCATTCTCACACCTCTCCGTTTCACGCCTCTAGCAGCGTGAAGAAGAACTTGCTCCCCTGGCCCACCTCGCTCTCTACCCCGACCTGACCGCCGAGCTTGTCCATGATCCGCCGCACGATGGAGAGCCCCAGTCCGTGCCCCTCGGCCTTCACCTGGTGGAGGCGTGTGAACGGGGTGAAGAGGCTGGACTGCTCCTCCGCGGTGAGCCCCTGGCCATTGTCGCGCACCCAGAAGCATATGCTGCCATCCGGCTGCGGCGTGGCGCCCAACTCCACGCGGGGCGGGCGCCCGCCGTACTTGATGGCGTTGCTCAGGTAGTTGGCCCACACCTCCTCCACCCAGGCCTTGTGGCCCACCGCCTTGGGCCACGTCGCCGGCATGACGATCTCGGCCTCGTACTGGCCAATCAGATAGCCCAGACGGTCCCGGGTCGCGTCCACGATGGCGCCCATGTCTAGGGTCTCCGTGGCTACCTCGCCGCGACGCACCTCCGAGAGCAGAAGCAGCTCCCCGATGATGTTGTTCATCCGGTCGGCGGTCGCCAGAATGGTCCCCAGGGCCTCCTGCCGGATGTCGCCCGGCAGCGTCTCGTAGTCGTCCATCAGGAGGTCGGCGTAGCCGACGAGGTTCTGCAGAGGGCTCTTCAGATCGTGAGCCACCGTGTGGGCGAAGGCGTCCAGCTCCTCGTTGCGCGCCTCCAGCTCGGCAGCGTACCGGCGCAGGGCCTCCTGTGCCTCCTTCAGCTCGCTGATGTCGGTGTAGACGGCGACGGACCCGATCAGCTCGTCCTCCACCAGGATGGGGGATCCAGCCACGATGACCTCGACCGGGGACCCGTCCTTTCGATAGCGGACCGTCTCCGTGGGCGGCACCTGCCCGCCGCTCATCACCGTCTCCGTGAAACCGACCGCCTCCTCGTGCACACCAGGGCCGGTGACCAGATCGTCGATGTTATGGCCGATGGCCTCCTGCTGGGAGTACCCGAACAACGTCTTTGCTCCGCGATTCCACTCCACGACCCGGTGATCGGCATTCAGCGTGACGATGGCATCCGGGGCGGCATCCAGCACCCCCTCCAGGTACAGCTGGCGCCGTTCGATGTCCGCATACAGCTCAGCGTTTTCAATGCCGATGGCAATTTGGGCAGCCATGGTCTCCAGAGCGGTCTGATCGTTCTTGTCGAACGCGTCGCGCACGTCGGCCTCCACCTCCAGGATCCCGATCACCCGGTCCCCCATCTTGATGGGCACCGAGAGCGAGGAGGGAGATAACCAATCGCCCACTCGATAGACTCTTCGATCGGTGAAGGCATCTCTGACCAATACCGTCTCGCCGGTCTCAGCCGCCCGCCCGATGGCGCCTTTGCCCACCGGTTGACGATAGCCGTCGGGAATCACCTCCCAGAAGTTATCGGTGGCGGCGGCCACGTAGAGGTCGTCGGCCTCCTCGTCCATCAGGAGAACGGCAGCTTGGAGATAGGCCAGGTCTTCTCGCACGGCGTCTACCGCCCCTTGAAGCAGCGCCTGCCGATCGAAAATCGAGGCAACCTGGCGTCCGATGCGATTGAGGGTGGCCAGCTGGGCGACCCTCTGCCGCAGCGCCTCCTCCGCCCGCACGCGCTGGGTCACGTCCCGGAAGATCCCGCGCGTGGCGACGGGCGCGCCATCCTCGAAGCGGCAGTTGACATTGCCCTCGACGATGATCTCCTCGCCGTCCTTGGTGACGAACGTCGCCTCCACGCGTTCGGCGCACGCCTCCTCGGTCAGGCGGCGCAGAATCCGCCGGCAGTGGGCCTGGCTGTCGGGATGGATCACGTCGAAGATCGAGAGATCGTCGAGCTCCTCCTTGCTGTAGCCTAGCGTCTCCCGCCAGGCGCGGTTGACGTAGAGGATCGACCCATCGGGGGTCACGCTCTGCACCAGATCGTTGGCGCTGTGCAGCAGATCGCGGTAACGTTGCTCATTCTCCTGCGCGGCCTGTAGCGCGGCCTCCAGCTCCTTCCTCTGCTCCGCGTCGCGGCTGCGCAGACGCTGAACTCGCCGGAGCGTCCGAACCCGCGCATTGTGGATCAGCACCGAGAGCACTGTGGCGGAAAGCAGGGCGATGCCTAGGTGGAGCGCGGCAGATGGTGGGGCGAGGGCAAGCGAGGGGTGTGCCAGCATCACGGCGGCCCAGCCGGTCAGTGTGGCGGTGAGCAGGACGGCGAACCAGGCCGTCGACAGGAGGAGGGAGCCCGCACCGACGATCAGCAGCAGGAGGTTGGTCGTCTGCTTGATCTCCGCCGTCAGGACGAGATGGAGCAGGCTGTTCAACAACACCAGCCCCGCGACGCCCGCCCCGGTCGCGTGCGCCCAGCGGGAGGGGATCGCGCGGCGCCTCAGAAGGGCGGTGAGGCCGAAAAGGATCAGGGATGTGGCGGCCGCCACGGGGCTCATCACCGTCGCCGTGGTTCGCGGCAGCATCAGCAGGTGGGCGATGGCAAACGCAAGATAGAGAGCCCCCAGCCCCAGCGAGACCGAGGGCAGGATTCTGAGAACGACGTGGCTGAGGCCGGTGTGTGAATCGGGATCGTCGCTTCCGGCGTGTCGCAACCATCTCCGTGCCATCTTGCACCTCCGGGTGGCCTTTCACACAGCGGAGATTGAACATCTTGTCGCCATGTGCAAGGCAATTCTATCACGCTTTGCACGTGGACACAAGCGCGGACGGCACTCGGCCCACCGTTCGTAGTGCGCTACGCAGTGAAACGGAGTTGCGCCAACGCGGCCGCTGATTCGCCCTATCGCTTTATCGCTTTATCGCCTTATCGCCCTTCCAGCACCTCGCGCACCACCTGCGTCAGCGTCTCCATGGAGAACGGCTTGGAAAGCGCCTCGGCGAAGCCGGCGGCCAGCAGCCCTGACGCGTCCATATCCATCACGTACCCCGTCATAGCGATGACCTTCAGATGCGGCGCTCGTGCCCGCAGCTCTCGCAGCAGCTCCTTGCCATCCATCTCCGGCATCACCACGTCGGTCACCACCAGATCGACATCGTGCCGCGCCACGGCCTCTAGCGCCTCTTGCCCATTCGTTGCGGTGACCACGCGGTAGTTCAAGGCCTCCAGCCCGTCTTTGATGGCCCGGAGCGTCTGAACCGCATCCTCCACGACCAGAATGGTCTCCCCTCGCCCTCGTAAGGCATGTCCCTCGATCTCACCTTCGTCCTCGTCCCCCCGGCCCTCCACCAGGGGCAGGAGGATGGTGAAGGTGGTCCCTTCGCCCTCGGCCGTCTCGACGTCGATGAAACCCTCGTGCTGCTTGACGATGCCGTAGACCTGGGCCAGGCCCAGACCCGTCCCCTCCCCCTTCGCCTTGGTGGTGAAGAAGGGCTCAAAGAGATGGTCCTGCACATCCTTGCTCATCCCCGTGCCGGTGTCGGAGACAGTCAGGCGGACCCAGGCGCCGGGAGCTATGTCCGGCAGCGGGGGAGCGGTGTCCGGCGTGACCTTGATGCGTTCGACCTGGATGCGCAGCTCACCACCCTCGGGCATAGCATCCCTGGCGTTAAGGGCCAGATTCATCAACACCTGGTGGATGCGGGTGGCATCGGCCTCGATCGTGCACGGACGGCAGGCCATGTCGGTCACCAGGCGGATGCTCTCCGGGATGGTGCGCTGGAGCAGCGTCACCGTCTCTTGTGCCAGGTCGACCAGGCCGACCGGCTCAGTATCCATCATGGCGCTGCCGCTGAAGTCGAGAACCTGCTGAACCAGATCGGCGGCGCGGTGAGACTCCTCGAGGATCGTCTCCAGCGCGTTCTCGATGGTGGGGGGCAGGTCGGGCCTGCGCAGCGGTATCTGCGCATAGAGGACGATGGCGGCCAGGATATTGTTGAAGTCGTGGGCGATGCCGCCGGCCAGTTGGCCCACGGCCGCCAGCCGTTCCTGCCGCCGCAGTCGTTCCTCCATCTCTCTCTGCTCGGTGATGTCCATCATGTTACCGATCACCTTGACCACCCGACCATCCCTCTCGACCGGGTTGCCCACTGCGCGGATCCACAGCCGGCGCCCGGTGACCGTGGTAAAGGGCAATTCGAGGTCGTAGGGCTCTGCCTCGGTCATACAGCGCTCGAAAGCGTTCCAGACGACCGGGCGATCCTTGGGATCGTAGCACTCCAGGCTGCGCGTGACGTGTTCCTCGGAGCCAGGATCGAATGTGGCGGGGTCGAAGCCGTGAATGCGGTACGTCTCGTCGGTCCAGTACATCGTCTCGCTCTCCACGTCCCATTCCCAGCCGCCCACCTTGGCCATGTGCTGCGTGGTATTGAGCAGCGCCCGGCTCTGCCTCAGCGCCTCCTCGGCCTGTCTCTGATGGACCATCGTGGAAATCTGGCTGGCGATGGTCTCAATGGCTGAGCGATAGGCGACCTCCTGGTCCGCAGGCAGTAGAAGGATAATGCCGCCCCTGGGCTCGTCGCCCAACGCGAAGCCGACGGTATGGACCTCATCGACCTCAAGGACCTGTTCCAAGGCTCGGCAGGCGGAATGCGTCAGGAGACCGCCAGTGACAGCGTGGATACCGCCCGGCACGTGCTCCAGCTGCCCCGACGTGAAGAGAGGAGTTGCCTCCCCCATGCCGCGGGGCGGAAAGGCGAGCTTCCCTGGATCGTCCCCCAAGATATCGAAGACATCGCCCGCCTTGTCGCCCAACCCCTTCATAGCTCGGATGCGGATGACGTCATCGTCCGGGTCGTAGAGGGAGACGAAGACGTAGGCATCCTCGTTGACGCCGTGAACCGTCTCGGCGACGAGGCGGCACATGGCATCGACGTCCTCCATGCGGCCGGCCTCGACCACGGTCTCGTTGATCAGCCGGAGCTCCTGGATGGTCGCCTCTTTCTCCGCCTCCGCCCGCTTAGCGTCGGTGATGTCCAGGTGCGTCCCACACGCTCGAAGCGGATTGCCCTCTGCATCCCTTTCGATCACCCGACCCCGGTCGAGGATCCATACCCAATCACCTGATTTGTGACGCATGCGGCATTCGGCCTCGTAGGATGGCGTCTCTCCCGCCAGGTGGGCGTTCAGTTTCTCATACGCAGCTGGTAGGTCGTCGGGATGGACGATGCCTTCCCACGTGCTCAATCGTGGCTCGAGCTCATCCAAGGTGTAACCTAGCTGCCCTGCCCAGCGCTCGTCAATTAGCATCTCGTCCGTCTGGACGTTCCAATCCCACGTGCCCAGGTCGCCGCCCTGGAGCGCCAGCTCGAGGCGTTCCCGACTCTCCCGCAGGGCTTCCCGCGCGCGCTTCCGCTCAGTGATATCCACGACGATGCCCTGGTAGTAGAGGACCCGGCCGTCGTCGTCCTGAACAGCCCGGGCGTACTCCCGCACCCAGACGGGGGTGCCGTCCAGCTGCTGCCATCGCGCTTCCCACGCCTGACCGGCCCCTTCATATTCTGCCACAGCCTTCCAGTGCTGGCGCTGCTCCGGCTCTGCGTAGAAGTCGGTCACCGGCGTGGCCAACAAGGTCTCCAGGTCCGGACATCCCAGCAGCTCCACGTGGGCAGGGTTGGCGTCCAGGAACCGACCGTCGGGCGTGCTCCGGAAGACGCCCACCGGCAAGCGCTCGAAGAGGGTGCGGTAGCGCTCCTCGCTCTCTCGCAGCGCCTCCTCCGCCTGCTTCCGCTCGGTGATGTCCTGAACGACACCCACGACGCCGACGATGCGCTCATCCGCATCCTTCAAGGGGAAGTAGCTCTCTGAGGTCCACCCCTCCTTTCCACTGGGGAGGGTATAGGCCAGTTCGATGTCACGAGATACGTCCCCCCGCATGGCGCTCTTCATGGCCTCTTCAATGTCACCTCGTAGGAATGGGAACCTCTCCCACGGCACGCGCCCCAGGACCTCCTCCCTGGGGGTATGGGAAATCCTCTCCATGCTGCTGTTCCAATAGGTGTATTGAAAGTCGGCGTTCAGGACGAGAACGCCCTCCTCCATGGACTCGAAGACGTTGGTCAGCAGCTGCTCCCTCTCCTGCAGCGCCTCCTCCGCCCGCTTGCGCTCGGTGATGTCCTCCAGGCTGCCCTCGAGATAGGCCACGCTGCCTTTCGGCCTCCGCACAGCCCGCGCGCTGTCCCGCACCCAGATGACGCTGCCATCGCGGCGACGCAGCCGTATCTCAAACCCGCGCACGACGCCCTTGCGCTCCAGCAAGGCACGCTCGCGCTCCCGCTGCTCGGCATCGACGTACAGATCACCTACGTGGACCTGCGTCAGCGCCCCGCGGCCCGGATAGCCCAGGATGTCCAACAGAGCCTGGTTGGCGTGAAGAATGCGTCCCTCCGGCGTGGTGCGATACAACCCCACCGGCATGCCCTCAAAGAGCGTCCGGTACCGCTCCTCGCTGGCCCGCAGCGCCCGTTCTGCCCGCTGCTTCCTCTCCGCCAGGCGCTGCTTCTCCAGGGCATCTCTGGCCACGACCAGCAGCTCATCCGGGTGCAGCGGCTTGGTGACGTAGCCCGAGGCCCCCTCGTTCAAGGCCTGGATCGCCGTCTCCGTCGAAGCGTGACCGGTGACCATGATCACGGCCATGTGGGAATGTATCTTCCTTAACGGCGCGATCAGATCCACCCCTGCCACGTCGGGCAGCTTCACGTCCAGAAAGGCCAGGTCGAAGTCGCGCTCCTGTGCCCTCTCCAGAGCCTCCCGACCCGTCGCAGCCGTTTCCGTCTCATACCCTTTCCTGTGCAGGATGCGCGTCAGAATCTCGCGAGAGCCCAGGTCATCGTCCACCAACAGGATGCGCGGGCTCTCGGTCAGCACGTCCTCCATAATAGATGTCTCCCTCTACGTCAACCTCAGGTCATTTGACTGGCCATTTGACCGCGATTGTAAGTCCGATGGGCGTAGAACGCAAACCGCGTGCGATGTAGCTGGGGCGCTCAAGACGGCGAAGACAAGAACCACAAAGGCTCGAAGGCACGAAGGAAGCCGTCCTACCCCATCGGCCAGCGCGGGATCGCCTGGTCGACCGCGTCCATCAACCGCATCGTCTCCTCCAGCGCCACCACCACCCGGCGGTAATGCTGCACGTCGTCGAACGACAGCGCGCGCCCCGCTCGCTTCCGATCCTTGAGCCACTTATGCAGCACCTGATACCCCCCGACCTCGAACGCCCACACCTCCGGAGCGACCCCCTCGAAGTACTGCCTCTCGTTGATGTAGACGCGCCCCTCCTCCAGCCGCCCGCCGGCCTCCGGGTCCGTCTCGCCCGGCGCCACGTAGCGGGGATGACCGCTGGTCACCCGGTTGGCGTCCGCCACCGGGAAGCGGACGGGCGACCGATCCAGCCGAGGCGATTCCATCAGATGGAGCGCTACCAAATGCTCGCCCTTCTCCGCCAGATCCGCGAACAGCACGCGATCCGACGTCAGGGGCAGGCGCGGGAAGTCGATCTTCAGGAACTCGGCGTACCGCTCGCGGTAGG
>CAYQZG010000072.1:11888-19686 GCA_964421785.1 uncultured Anaerolineales bacterium | reverse complement strand
CGCCGTCGTCCCGACGGCAAACGGCTGGAGCGCCGTCGTCCCGACGGCAAACGGCTGGAGCGCCGTCGTCCCGACGGCAGGGAAGCGAAGGAAGCGGCCCGGAGACGGGCTTGGCGGCTGAAGCTGACATGGCAGAGAAACAGCTAGGCGCGGACCTAAAAGTGAGCAAGGTGGGACGGAGCTGGGATCTGACCGTCACCGGCGGGGGGGACCTGCAGACGGTCGACGGGGCCGATAACCTGGTTCAGGCCCTCACGCTGCGCCTCAATACGCCGCATGGCCAGCTGACCGCCCTGGGACACCCGGACTACGGCTCGCGGCTGACGGAGCTGATCGGCCGGCCGAATGATGCGACGACCCGCAACCTAGTCAAATTCTACACACTGGCGTGTGTCCGGCAGGAGCCCCGCGTGCAGAGGGTGCTGGACGTGAGGGTAGAGACAACGCCGGAGCAGGGTCGGGTCGACGTCCACCTGCGGCTCTTACCCATCGGGGAACTGGCACCGCTGAACCTGGTGTTCCCCTTTTACCTTGAGACGTAGGAAGGGAGAGTTATGGCCTTCCGCAAGAAAGCGTATCAGGAGATCGTAGACGACGTCCTGACGGACCTGACCGGTGGGGTGGTCGACGAAGCGCACACGTACCAGGCCGGCACGACTGACTACCGGCTGAGCCGCGGCCCCGTGCGCAGGAACGGCATCGTCTCCGTCAGAGGCACCGTGAACGGCGATCCCTACACCTTCGCCGGGCCCGACTACCAGCTCGACAGTGCCGGGGAGAACTTGACGTGGATCGGGACCCAGCCCGACGACGGTACGACCTTCCACGTCAACTACTATCCCGAGGGCGCGACCTCGCCCATCACCGACCGCAACGTCGGCAGCGTGACGCGCACCGTCGTCGAGGCCCTCGGGCGGGAGATGGCGACCCTTTATGCCCAACTGGACCGGGTCTATCTCTCCGCCTTCGTCGACACCGCCGAGGGCCGCTCGCTGGAGTTCGTGGTCTCCATCCTGGGCATGGAGCGCATCCTGGCCGGCCGGGCCGTGGGCGCGGTCGAGTTCTCGCGCAGCACCCCTGCCACGGGGGACATCACCGTTCCCCTGGGCACAGTCGTCTCTGACCGCGGGCAGAACGGCGCGAGCAACCGCTACGAGACCACCGAGGAAGTCACCCTTCGTCAGGGCCAGCTGAGCGTGGAGGCCCCGGTGCGAGGGATGGACGAGGACGTGGCGACGGTGGCGACCAGAACCCTGACCCTCATGCCTCAGCCTGTGGCCGGGATCGAGAAGGTCATCAACTACGAGGCGACCGCCCGGGGGACCAGGGACGAGACCGACGAGGAGCTCCGGGCGCGAGCCAAGGCGGCCCTGTACGGAGCGGGCAAGGCGACTGTTGAGGCGATTCGGTTCGCTGTTCTGGAACAGGGGGTCAACTCGGTGGTGATCCACGATATGCCCCAGGGCGTGCCCGGCGAGTTCGACGTCATCGTGGACTACGAGGGCGACGCGGCAGAGAAGGAGAAGGACGTGCGGCGGGCCATTGATGAGACCCGCGCCGCCGGCATCCGCGTCAACCTCAACCCCACCCAGCGGGTGGAGCTGAGTTTCGACCTGACGATTACGCTATCCACGCCGCTTCTGAGCGACGAGCAGGCCGCCATGAGCCGGAGCATCCAGCACAGCATCGCCGACTACGTCTCCTCCCTGGCGGCGGGGCAGAAGGTGCTGGGCAACAAGATCGTAGCCTTGGTGATGGCCGATCCCCGCGTGCAGGACGTGTCGTTCGAGGCCAGGAGGGGAGAGCAGGCTCCGTCGGGCCAGGACGTCACCATCGGAGAGATGGAGAAGGCCATCGTCAAGGACGAGGATGCGGACATCTCTATCACGTTCGAGGTGGTCCCTGCCGAAGCACCTCCCACCGAGGTGCCCGAGGGGCCCAGCGCCATTCAGATGGAGGCGACCATCCACGTGACAGCGCTGGCGGATGGGTTCGTGAGCGCCGTCGGCCAACCGGACCAGGCTCAGGAACAGGCGGAAGCAATCATCAAAGCGAAGGTGCAGGCGTTCTTGGCCGATCTCTTCGCCGGGGATCGGATCGCGTTCTCCACATTCCTGGACGCCCTGTCCAGCGACAAGTACACCCTGGACGAGGGGAAGACGAAACTGTGCAACGTCCACACCCTCGATGGCCTGGTGGTCACGCTGGACGAGGCGGGCGACAGCGACTGGGTGCGGGAAGATGAGCAGCCCGAGCTGACCACCGTGAGCATAAGCTTTGACTGAAGGGGATACCATCATAAGAAAGGGAAGCAAAGCGGCTGGAGCGCCGTCGTCCCGACGACGAACGGCTGGAGCGCCGTCGTCCCGACGGCAGGGAAGCGACTAGCATGCCCAAGGCCGAGAGCATCCTCCAACATCTACCCGATCTCTACCGGACCGAGGATCCCGCGGCCCTCGTCCACGGCGTGGTGCGCGCCTTTGCGGCCAAACTGGACGAGATCGAGGACGCGCTGCTCGAGGTGCTGAAGGCACACTGGATCGATCACGCCGACGAGTTGGCCGATCTCAGCTACCTAGGCGCCCTGTTCGACATCCGTCGCCGCGAAGGGGAGGGGCTGGAGGCCTATCGCCAGCGGCTGAAGCGGACCATTGCCGCCTACCTGGCCGGCGTGGGCACGGTCCAGGTGGTCAGGGACATCACGGCCACCACGCTGGGCATCCCCCAGGACTCCGAGAAATATGACTTGATCGAGATCATCGAGAACCCGCCCCGGACGGTCACGGGTCGACTAGGCGGGACCGCCCGTCACCCATCCACCTGGCAGGAGGTCGGCTATCTGAGCGAGTGGTCGGTGACGGTGGAGGGATTTGAGGAACGGGACGAGGAGGGAAGGCCGAAGGAGATCAAGCCGACGATCTCGATCATGGGCGTCGGCGACAGGACGGTCAATCCCATGCTAATGAGCGTCACCACCGAGACGCTGGTGGGATTCCGGGGCTTCGTCCCGGACGGCAAGGTGCTCGTCATCTATCCAGACGGCAGGGGCGTGCTCGACGGCGCGGACGTGACGTCGCAGGTCTACGCCCGGGGCGTCTCCCTGTTCGACCGGGCCATCTTCGATCAGGATCACTTCTCCACCCACGCTTTAGGCACGCCAACGCTGCCCCGAGGGACGTCGACATGGCGCTACCTGGCCGAGTTTGCCCGCTTCGTCCCGCCCGAGAGCGAGTTCTCCTCCTTTGACCGGGCCATGTTCGCCATTCCCCCGGCCTGGCAGGGCGTGGACTTCGACCAGGCCAGGTTCGACCAATCCCTCTTCGCCACACTGATCCAGCCCAAGGCCGGGATCTGGGACTGGTCGCGCTTCGATGAGGCGATGTTTGCCCGGCCGGCAGCCCGCGTGCGACTTGAATGGGTGGAGCGTCAACCGGCCACCTTCGTGGTGCAGATGCCCTGGACCATCGTCGAACCGCCGGATGACGGGTTAGATCCCCGCCACCTGGTCAAGGAGGAGGTGAACCGGGTGCGCGCGGCCGGGGTGCTGGCCATCGTGCGGTATCTGTTCGGCCCCGACCGGCTGCAGGAGCACCAGCGCCAGACGTCACGGCTGCGCCAAAGGAGCGAGGTCGTCCATCGAGAACATCAAGAAGGGACGACGAAGCACCGGTTTACATCAAGGAAGAGCTTCTCCGAGCATCAAGTTGCCGTGGACGGGCCTCCGACCGCGGGCGGGATCTTTGACGAGACCTATTTCGATCATTCCGCCTTCACCGAGGGCGGTCGTTTCCAGTACGAGGACGGCCAGCGACAGCATGAGGACCTGCGGCTCTCCTCGAGCAAGAGGCTCTCAGCCGAACAGCGAGCAACGGAATCGCTGACGTTTGAGGGCAATTTCGGCACCACGCGTTTTGACTCATCCAGATTTGGCACGTGAAGGGGGTGGAGAGATGACAGAGACGGAACGACAGTCCATACGTGGTCGGGTCAGATTGATTATGAGGGAGGTGGAAAGCGGCGACATCGTGGAGGAACGGACGGTCGCCAACACTATCATGACCGGCGGCAGCGAGTTGGTCGCCAAGCGTTTCTGCGGCGAGATGATCGATCCGATCGCGGCGGTGGGCGTCGGCGAGAACGACACAGATCCCGACGATGCCCGGCTGACCGACCTAAAAGAGCCGGTGAAGGACACGGATGACGTCCCCGAGCGGGCGGAGATCCACCATCTCGGCAGCGCCGCCTCGTACGTCACCGCCGACGAAGCCACGCAGAGCGCGACGGTCAAGTTCGGCGCCACCTTCGACGCTGCGAAGGGGAATGGCGAGCTGAAGGAGGCCGGCATCTTCAACAGCATGACCGAGGGCGTGCTCTACAACCGGGTGACCTTCCCCGTGATCAATAAGGCCGACACACACGAACTCACACTGATCTGGGAGATCACCTTCTCGGGGTAGGTCTGTTTGAGCTTGTCGAAAGAAAGAAGGGAGAACTAAAATGGCAGAACCATACGTTTCCGCGAGTCCAGGTGCTTTGATCAAGAGCGAAGACTGGAACCAGATGCAGATCGACATCCGGGAGGATATCGAGACTGTCACAACCGAGGTCGAGGAGGCCAGGGGAACGTTCGGCTCCCTGAATGAGCGATTTGAAAATAGCCCCGGGCCTCAAGGCCCACCAGGACCGCCAGGTCCCAAGGGAGAGAAGGGAGAGAAAGGAGATCGAGGACCCCAGGGGCCGCCAGGGACGGCGGGGGATCCGATACACTTCTTGATGCACAGCCTGGAGAAAAAGGTCCAGGTCTACAGCACACTCTATCGCTTCTTTTTCCTTAGTCGGACGGAGATAACGCGGGCACTAGGGCTAGTGCGGCCACTTGACATGGGGCCAATCCTGAAGGTAACCGATAGTGCCCTAGAGGCGAGCCTCCGTGAGGCCTTCGCTGAACCGGAGGCCTTTGTGAACGCAGCGGGGGAATTGGTCGAGCACGAGCAAAGTGCGAACGAAGGAGTCTTCAGAGAACTTGCCGAAGCAGAATTCATTGAGGAAAGTCGGCTCGAGGCCTACGGCAAGGCGCTTGAAAATATGCAAAGAGAGATCGAGGGTCTTGATCGCGGTAGAATAGGTTCGAAAGAGGCATTCCAGGTAGCCCGGATGATGAATATAGTGTCTATGCACGCGGCGTTGCTCCTGCCACTGCCAGCTCGCGGTTAGGCCCAGTGAGGCCTCTCAGGGTCGTTAGCGTGCAGCGGAGGAGACCGGGTGCTTAACGAGATCGAGGAAACCATCGTCGCTGTTCTCGCGGACGCTGAGACAGGGCTTCCCAGCGACGCCGGGCAGCCATGGCACGTGCCCGCGGAGCACGTCGGGCGGCTGCCGCCGGATCTCCAGGGCAACCCAACCGACAGCTTGCCGGCCGTCGCCTTTGCCGTCTCTGAGTTCGACATGGGCGTGGACCGCTACGGCCAGCTTGGCCGCGGCACCGGCGAGATGGAGGAGGACGACGGCCTGACGGAGATCCGGACGCTCGGGTTCGATCTCCTCTACCACTTGGACGTCTGGGCCGCCGATCTGGACGAGGTCAACGCCATCGCCCAGCGGGCGGTCGAGGTGCTGCTGCGGGCGCGCGACGAAATGGCGGTCGAGGGCGACGACTACCGCCTGCTGGCCATACGGCCCCTGGTCGGCCAAGCGCTGCCCATTGAGCAGGCCGGACCCACGACCGTCTTTCGGCGGCAGCTGGACTACCGCATCGAGAGCGAGCTGCTCATCAAGGAGCCTGCCACACCCATCCGAGAGGTCGTCATCGAGGAGGTCGCGTGGCAGGTCGAAGAAGATTGAAAGTTCAACCAGTGACGAGGCGAGATCACGGATGAATTCACCTATGAGTGGCAACCCAGACGTCGCCAAGCAGAGCTGGGACCTGATCCCTGTCTCCGAGGAGGAGCTAACCTTCCACCTGCAGCTGCCCAAGGACACGCAGGTCCGCTCTGCCCGCCTGTCGGTCCGCGGAGCACCCTACGCCTTCGAGGAAGACCTGATGGCACCTAGCCACGGAGCCACCGTGACGCCGCCCTTCGAGGGAAGCAAAGCGGCTGGAGCGCCGTCGTCCCGACGGCAGGGAGGCGACGGCGAACGAAAGAGCCTGGTGGTGGATTTCCACGCCCTGCAGGCGGTCGAAGGCCTGACGCTCACGGCCAACTGGTCGGACGGAGGGACGAGGCGCTATTGCCGCCTCCAGCCCTGGGCGGGCATCACCTGGCACCAACCGGAACCGATGGCGAGCTACATCATCGAGTTACCCAAGAACACGGAGACGGCGAGCTTTCCCGAGCTCGAGGTGCAGAAGCTGATGCTCAGCTTCCACGAGTCGGACACCCCGCCCACCAGTGGCGACTGGACGATGAGCCCGGTCACCCTCTCCGACCTGAGGCTCCACTGCCGTAGCGTCCCCTCCAATCTATCCCTGCGCGTCGGCGATGGGCCCCCCATCTGGACTCACGCCGGGCCGCTGGCCAAGTCTTTGGAGACGCCCGATCTCGCCTCGGCGCTCAACGAGTACCTGGCGAGCGACACCCTGCCCGAGGGTGAGCAAGAGCATCACTGCGTGCCCCTGACCATCCGCTCCGACACGGTGGGGCAGGTGCACCTTTCCCTGGTCGATCTCGACACGTTCTTCGTCCTCGACCATTTCGCCGACGGCGCCGAGGAGAGGACGCTCACCTTCGGCTGCAACCGGCCGTGGACCCAGGCCGTCGAGCTGGAGCTGCCCGGCGGGGCCGCCGTTCCAGACATCCAGAAGGCGGTGGTCACCCTCTCCGGCTCTTTCGCCGACGATCGCTTCCTGGAGGGACACGGCCCCACGGGCGAGGCCATCGAAAGCTACGCCGCCATCGTCTCTTCGGACCACTGGCTGGCTCAGAGGGTCACCCTGGCCGAGGACGTGGTTCTGACCGGGGTTGACCTCTGCCTGACGCGCCTATCCGAGGAGGCGGCCCTCGCCGTCGAGATACAGGCAGACGTGGATCAGGCGCCCTCCGGGGCCGCCCTGACCACAGTCGATCTCTCGCTGGATGCCACGAGCAGTGAGACGCGCTGGCACTGCCTGACCCTCGCGTCACCGGCGGAGCTGGCGGCCGACAAGAGCTACTGGCTGGTTCTGAAGGGAAACGAGGGAAAGGCAAGCTGGCGGGCCAGGAGCCAGGCGACGGAGCTGGAGACCGTGACCTACAGCCCGGACGGAGGGGACACCTGGAGCAACTACGACCTCGCACCGTGGGGGCGAACCGCGAAGATGGTCGGGCAGTTTCGACTGCGCCACATCCCCTCGGCCTACCGTCTACCCATAGACCTGCGCGTGGGGGCAGACGCCGTCGACCTGAGCCCCTTCATCTCCGCACAGGCAGTCGACGGCGAGATGGATCTCGCAGAAGCGCTGGCCGCCGCAGGTAGAATCTCCCTCAACGTCACGGCGCGCAGCGAGGGAGAGCTGACGCTCTCCAACCTCTACGTCGCGTACAGCCTGGGGGAGACCGACAATGAGGCCCCGCCACCATCGCCGATGGCCGAATGGAGCGTGGAGACGCTTCAAGGCGTGGGCCCAATTGGCGCCAAGAGGTTACGGAGGGCGGGCATCGAGACCCTGGCGCAGCTTTCCGAGCTTGACCCGAACCTAGTGAGCGTGGGTATCCCAGCTGTGAGACTTCGTGAGCTTCGGTTCAAGGCCAAGATGGCCCTCGGCCAAGCTGGGCAGCCAGCCGCGATCGATCCGGAAACACCCGCTATAGAAAGAGTAAGC
>CAYQZG010000072.1:0-11788 GCA_964421785.1 uncultured Anaerolineales bacterium | reverse complement strand
ATAGAAAGAGTAAGCAAAGGAAGCAAAGCGGCTGAAGCGGCATCCGCCGGCCTGCTGGATCTGACCGCGAATGAGATCCTATACACCCCTGCCAATCGCCTGAGCGAGGAGAAAGGGCAACCCCTGGCCATCATCATGGAACTGAAGAGGGCATTGGACACCCTCCAGGTGGCCCTGGACGACGCTGCCCTCGGCGGAATGACGCTGAGGGACCTCTTGAGGTGAAGCTTCACGTAGGCAATTCTTGCGGCATCCGCCATCCTGGACGAACTTTGCCCAACGCTTCCGCCTCCAGCGTATGGACCGCCGTGATTGGCTGTGGACCGTCGTCGGCTTCCTGGCTGGTTTCGCCCAGCCGTAGCCTTCGTTCTGCTCATCGCTGTGCAGCCGGCGACGATGTGGATGATACGAGGTGGCGTGACGCCCATCCCCGCCCACCTTTCACAAGCTCGACTTCTTCATCGTGACACTCCCCCTCTTCCTCTCCGGCGTGGGGACATCATGATGCCCCTTCTCATCCTCCAATCCAGTAAAGGAGCATTCGATGATGAAAGCGTACGACGACGCAACCTACGGTGAGCGAATCGCCGGGGTCTATGACGAATTCTACACGGGCGCCGAGGAGGATGCTGTTGATCTCCTCTGCGAGCTGGCCGCTGACGGACGCGTGCTCGAACTCGGCATCGGCACCGGCCGCATCGCGCTGCCGCTCGCCGAGCGAGGCCTCGAGGTGGTGGGCATCGACGCCTCCGAAGCCATGATCGACAAACTGCGTGCCAAACCCTGCGGGGGCGAGATTCACGTGGTGCAGGGCAGCTTCGCCGAGATCCCCAGCGAGCTAGATGGGGAGTGTTTCGACCTGGCCTTCGTCGTCTTCAACACCTTCTTCGCCCTCCTCACGCAGGAGGAACAGGTTCGGTGCTTCCACAGCGTGGCGGCACACCTGGCCGACGGTGGTCGTTTTCTCATCGAAGCCTTTGTGCCCGATCTGGCGCGCTTCGACGACGGTCAGACGGTGCGCCTGATCCACCTCTCGGAGAAGAGCGTCCGTCTCGACGTGGCCCAGCTGGATCGCGCCTCTCAGCAGATCTCCAGCCAGCACGCGGTGCTGACCGAGACGGGCATTCAGCTCTACCCGGTCAAGCTGCGCTACGCCTGGCCTGCGGAACTCGACCTTATGGCCCGACTGACCGGCCTGACCCTCCAGCATCGCTGGGGCTCGTGGCGAAAGGACGCCTTCACGGAGAAGAGCGGCAAACACATCTCTATCTACGGCCAGGCGGGCTAACCAGTGCGTGATAGAGACGTTCGAAGGAAGCAAAGCGGCTGAAGCGGCCCGCGGAGCATTGTTTGCGCCGCCATTCGCCCTCTTCCACCATGCCATGGTACAATAGAGGTGATCTGAAGAACTATTTTCGGCTCCGCTGAGTGACGGGCAGATGCACATCTGACGCGTCACGCAGACCAGGCCTGATACATCTCGGAGGTACCAACCGTGCATCAACGCAGACCAACGTTCTGGGGCATCGTCCTCAAGACCATCGTGGCTCACACGGTCACCTATGTGGCAGTCGGGCTCGTCGCCTTCACCGTCTTCAACTACACCACCAGGTTCGCCGATCCTACCCTGCGCTCTTTCATGCGGCAGACCAACGACCCTCTGGTGGCAGCCGGTCCCCTGTTCCAGCCCGCCAGGGGCTTCCTCTTCGGCATCGTCTTCTACCTGCTGCGAAATGTTCTGTTCCGCGAGAGGGACGGCTGGCTGCGCATGTGGATCATACTCGTCTTCGTGGGCATCTTCTCCACCTTCGGCCCCGCCCCGGGCTCCATCGAGGGGCTGATCTACACCACCCTGCCCCTCAAGGGACAGCTGGTCGGCCTCAGCGAGGTGCTGCTACAGTCCCTCCTCCTCTCCGTTGTTACCTTCGTCTGGGTACGATCTCCCGGCCGAAGATGGCTCACCTGGCTGCTGGGGATCCTGTTCTTCATCGCCCTGTTCCTCCCGGCACTTGGACTGTTGGTGGAACAGGTGGCCGTCTGAAAGACACCGCAAGGCTTCGCGACCTCAACCGGCTATGAGCTATCGAGAAGCGACGGTCTACTTCTACACCGGCACCGGCAACTCACGCCGCGTAGCGATCTGGCTGGCCGACGCGGCCGCTGACGCCGGATCCGTGGTCACGCTCGGCCCCGTCGAATCGGCCCGCCCCGCAGAGGAAGTGGACCACGGCGAGGAAGCGCTATTGGCGCTGGTGATGCCCACCCACGGCTTCACCGCGCCCTGGGCTGTGCTCCGCTTCGCCCTCCGGCTGCCGCGGCGGGACGCGACCCACGCCATCGTCATCGCCACCCGGGGCGGGCTGAAGATCGGCCCGCTCTACACGCCGGGGTTCGAGGGCAGCGCCACGCTGCTGGTAGCCCTCATCCTGGCCGCCAAAGGATATCGCATCCGCGGCACAGCGGGCATCGACATGCCCTCCAACTGGATCGCCCTCCATCCGAGCCTCCCACCCCAGGCGGTCAAGAGTATCATCTATCGCGCTCGGAAGAGGACAACCCTTTTCGGGAGCAGCGTTCTGTCGGGGAAGCGGCACCTTTCGAACTGGCTTGTCTCGCTGATCGGCCTGCTGGTGCTGCCCATCTCGCTGGGCTATCTGTTCATCGGACGGCTCTTCCTGGCGAAGCTCTTCTTTGCCTCCGACCGCTGCACCGGCTGCGGTCTCTGCGCCAAGCACTGCCCCAACCATGCCATCGAGATGCGAGGCGAAGCCGACGAGGCACGACCCTACTGGACCTTCCGCTGCGAGAGCTGCATGCGCTGTATGGCCTACTGCCCCACGCAGGCGGTGGAGGCCAGTCACTTGCTCGCTATTGGCGTCTACCTGCTGGCCCGGATCGTGCCCACGGCGGCCGCCTTTGCCTGGCTAGCCACACATTGGCCGCTATTCTCTTGCCTGAGCCACGTACCGCGATGGGTTGCGGTCTGGACGAGCACCCTGGCGGCGCTGGCCCTTGCCTACCCGCTCCTCCACCTCCTGTTGCAGGTCAAGCCACTCAACTGGTTCTTCACGCACGCCACGCTCACGCACCTCTACCGTCGCTATCGCGAACCAGCGACGACGCTCAAGGATCTAGATCGGAGAGAACAATGGAGCTAGAACGCTTGATCTCGCAGATGGAGCACAATGCGCAGGCCATCCAGACCCTGGTGCGCGATGTCTCGGATCATCAGGCCCGCTGGATGCCCGAGCCGGAGGCCTGGTCGGTGCTAGACGTGATCAACCATCTGGCGTACGAGGAGATACACGACTTCCGGGACCGGCTGGATCTGGTACTTCATCGTCCGCGCGAGGCCTGGCCCTCCGGGCCCTCCGCGCGCGGGGTCACAGAGCACAGCCGCGAACGAGAGGTGGGAGAGGCCCTGCACGCGTTCCTGTCGGCGCGGGAAGCATCGCTCGCCTGGTTGGGAGCCCTGGAGACACCCACCTGGGATGCGGCCTGCCAAGCGCCTTTCGGCGAGATCAGGGCCGGGGACGTCATGGCGGCGTGGGTGGCGCACGACCTTCTGCACCTGCGCCAACTGATCGAACTGCGCTGGGCGTGTCTGACCAACGAGGTCGAGCCGTACAGCGTAAGATATGCCGGGGAGTGGTAGCCGGAGACGGGCGCCGTCCGCCACGCCGAAGAGAGGAGGGGTATCGGATGGAGAAAGCGATGACGTTGGACGGGCATAGGGGCCAGGTGCTCGACCTGGTGTTCGCTGAGGACAGCCGAAGCCTGATATCAGCCGGGATGGACAATCGAGTTGGGCTGTGGTCTGTCCCAGCCTGGAAGCCTGTCGGCGCCCTAGCAGCCCACGAGAAGAGCGTGAACAGCATCGCTCTTTCGCCGGACGGAGAGACGCTGCTCACCGGATCGAGCGACAGCACCGTGAAGCTTTGGAGCTTCCCCGACATGGAACTGGCGCGCACACTGCAGGACCGCAAGAGGGTCGTGTCTACAGTGACGATGTCAGCGGACGGCATGTGGGTAGCGGCCGGGTCGTACGGGGGACGGGCCGCGGTCTGGACGACCGCCGGAGAGGTCGTCACGGCCATCAAAGCCAGCAAGAGGAACCTCTCCTCGGTGGCCCTCTCTCCCAGCGGAGCTCTGCTTGCCAGCGCCGGGCTGGGCGATCAGATCACCATATGGCAGATCCCTTCCGGAGCACCAGGTGAGACGCTGTGCGGTCATGAGACCGCGGTCAGCTCGCTGCGCTTCATCAGGGGAGGAAGCCAGCTCGTATCGCTGGGCTACGAAGGTGCCATCCGGCTCTGGCGCACGAGCAACTGGCAGGAAGAGAGGGCGATCGCTTTGGACGAGCCCGGACCGAGGCGGCTGGTGATGTCTCCAGACGAACGCACGGCGGCTCTCAGCCTGGAGGGGCGCGTCCAGGTCTGGGACACCGACAGCTGGGAGCGCCGGGAGGAGCTCGACGTCGGGACGAAGGCCGTCGGCGGTATGGCGTTCTCGCCCGACGGAGCCTGGCTCGCCGCGGGCGGCGCGGACGGCAAGATCCGCGTCTGGCGGATGCTGTAGCCGAACATCCGCAAGCGCCTGGTCATCGCGGTCTACGTATACCTGTAGTCGAGGGAGCTCGCTGCACAAGGTTGGGCCTCCAGGAGGTTTGCTGTGACGACATCACTGTGGGATGAGGAGATAGGAGCCAAGATCGCCAAGGTGCTCTCTGAGATGGCAGAGCCGGTGAGGCTGCTTATGTTCGTGGAGGATGAACCCTGTGCGGCCTGCCACACTCAGCAGAACCTGCTGGAGAACATAGTGGCTCTGTCCGACAAGCTGGCGCTCGAGGTGATCAGCTCGCCCGAGCACGGGCAGACGATTGAGGCATACACCGTCGACAAGTCTCCCGCCACAGTGCCGCTGGGGCAGAAGGACTATGGGATCAGGTTCTACGGCGTGACGACGGGCCAGGAGTTTGCATCTCTCCTTGAGGCCATCATGATGATCTCAAGAGGCCGTTCCGGGCTGACCCCTGAACTGGAGGCAAAGGTGAGAGCGATCCAGCGCCCGGTACACCTCCAGATCTTCGTCACGCTCACCTGCCCGTACTGCGCCCGTATGGTGCATACAGCCCACCAGTTCGCCTACTTGAACGACCACATCCAGGCCGATATGATCGAGTCGTCTCAATTTCTGGATCTGGCTGAGACGTACCAAGTGGAGGCCGTGCCCAAGACCGTCATCAACGAGACGACAGCGCTGGAAGGCGCCCAACCCGCTCCCGCCTTCTATCTGGCCATCCTTCAGGCTGTGGATCCACAGGCTTACCAACGGATCGAGGCGAGGATGCACGATGACGAGCGCCGGCGCGACGTCCTCCCCTTGCAGGAAGGCCGCGTCTACGATCTGATCATCGTTGGTGGAGGACCTGCCGCCTTGTCCGCCGCGCTGTATGCGGCAAGGAAGAAACTGAGCGTCGGTCTCATCGCGGAGAACATGGGTGGTCAGCTGACCTACACAGCCCAGATCGACAACTACCTGGGTCTGCCGGGCGTGGAGGGGAGCGAGCTACTGCACATGTTCCAGTCCCACGCAGAGTCCTATCCCCTGGCTGAACTCGTGGGCGTCCCGGTCACGACGGTGAAGGAAGCCGACGAAGGATTTCTCGTCTTGACCAGTGACGACCAGGTCTTTACAGCCCAGTCCATCATCTACTGTGCTGGCAAGGAGTACGTTAGATTGGGCGTGCCGAACGAGGAGCGCTTCCTGGGACACGGCATCGCCTTCTGCGCCACATGTGACGCCCCCCTCTACACCGGACGGCGCGTGGCGGTGGTGGGTGGAGCTAACTCCGCCTTCACCGCGGTACGAGATCTGCTGAGCTACGCCTCCCAGGTGTTCCTCATCCACAGACGAGAGACCTTCACCGCGGATGCCACCCTGGTGGAGGAGGTCAAGGGCAACCCCAAGGTGAGGGTCCATACCCCGTACCAGGTCATCTCCTTCGTCGGCGACGAGCGGCTCACCGGCGTCGAGGTCCGTTCCCTCGAAACAGGGCAGACCGAGACGCTGGAGGTGGATGGTGTGTTTCTGGAGATCGGGCTTTCCCCCAACAGCGAGCCTGTGAGAACCCTGATGCAGCTCAACGAACGCGGCGAGATACCGGTGGGTAAGGATGGATCCACTGGGCTGCCGGGCCTTTTTGCCGCGGGTGATGTGACGGACATCCCGGAGAAGCAAATCGCGGTCGCCGTGGGGCAAGGGGCTCTGGCTGCACTGACAGCCTACCAGTACCTGGTGGAGGGCGGTCTAGTGACCAGAAGGCCCGAGTTGGAAGCCCAGTGGGGGTGAAATGGAGGGGACATGCCCGGCGGCAAGGCACCGGGCCTGACTCCCTCTCCGAGCCTACTCAGTCCAGTTCAGCGAAGAAACCCGGATACCGCTCCCGCAGGGATTCGCGCAGGTCGCCAAACACGCTCGGCGCGTGGGGATAGACCAGCTCCAGCATTCTGACCCCGACGTCGCGGATCTCCCACTGAGCCGCCCGTGAGATGCGGATACGGAAGAAGTGCAGCAACTCGCGGAAGTTCATGCTGACGATGATGCGCGTGGCAGCGGCGTTGGGGAGCACGAAACGTGCATCCTCCTTGCGCATCCCCAGCTCGCGCAGCGCTCGATAGGCGTCCGCCACCTCATCTGCGAAACGCTCCCAGATTGCCATCGCCTCATCGCTAACCAGCATGTCAGGCGGGAGCGCCCACGCCGGGTCGGACATATCGACATAGCGCTGCGACTCCTGACTATACGAAGCCAACCTATGTCGCACCAACTGATGCGAGCACGCCCGCGAGATCCCGCTGATCTCGAAACTGGCGCTGGCGTGCTCAATGATGCTCTCGTGGCCCTCCCGGACCCGCGCCCGAATGAACTTGCCGGGCTCACCTCGCGCTTCGCTTCGGTAGCAGATTCTCCCGGCGTGTTCCAGCAACTCCTCTGGCGTCCCGTCCCCTCGAAGATAACGTGTGATAGCGATCAGCTCAACGTTCATACCTAGCCTCCTTGGCGCCCTCATAGACAACACGTGACCCCACCAGCCAACTCGCGCGCTCCACTGTCCACGTAGCCGACCCTCTCGGCCAACGTGGTGGCATAATCGTCCCCCATCTCGACGATGACGAGCGGGTGCCTCCCTGAGCGCACCACCCAGCGCGTGCACATCGACAGGACCGACTTCCCCAGACCCCGCCCCCGAGCAGCGGGGGTCGCCCAGGCATAGATAGCGGCAAAGTGAGGCGAAAGCCACGTCACACCGGCCTCGGCCACCACCTCTTCACGCGAGCGAACCAGGAAACGGGGTCGTCCCTCAATGCCCTCCTCCGGCACCACCATGACATTGATGTCGTACTTGAAGCGAGACAGATCGATCTCGTAGATGCGACTGATGTGCGGCTCCGGCATCTCCACCACCGAGGATGCCACCTCCCTGAGATCCGGGGTGGTGATCAGGTAGTAAGGGCGCCCGGCTTCAAGCCCCTCACGCAACAGCGTGACTGCGACGTCCACCTTGGGCGTGCGAAGCACTACGGTGGGCTCAAACAACCGCTGCCCGGTCTGACAGACCGCCACGAAACCATCCGCGTGCCCCCCGGCGTCTTCATGCACGTGGAGCTCCGTGCGGTCTGGATCGTGGTAGAAGGCGTAGTAGGCGTACAGGGCGTCCGAGGCGGCCGATAGGCTGAGCATCGAGCGGACCTTGAGCTGCTCTCTGTCGACGTCAGGCATCGCCTACATCTCCCTCGGCTGTCCACCCTTGAAGATGGGAAACAGCCAGAGACGCCAGGGAATCATCACGTCCACCTGAGTTCGCCCCAGTGGCACCGGCGGGTCATCAGCGCTCAGCTCATACACGTTGGTGACCCGAGCTCCGGATAGAGAATGGGGGAACGCAACCTCCAGAGTTCTTGAAAGCACCATCCCCGGTGGCAGGCTAGAGACCTCCCACCGGACGGTCCCGTCCTCTACCAGATAGTCACCCGCCGCCCAGACCAGGGTGGCGCTCATGGGCAGCGTATCGGCAATCATGACATCCCTCAGGGGCAAAGGGGCGAGACTGGTCAACGTGAGCGTATAGCGCACAGCAGACACCAGAGCACCCTCCAAAACCTGGGCGTGACCGGACGTGGATATCCAAGATTGCGGTATCGCCTCCAGCGCATCCACGATACCCCAGCCGTAGACGTTGTTCGGCACGTCATCGGCGCTGTCGCCCCCGCAGCCTTGCGTCGTCATCCGCGGACGGGCTGTGCGGCCGATGATCTGCTCGGTTGCGTCCACATCTCCCATCAGCGAGGGCGCCGCAGACCAAAGCAGCGCCGCAGTCCCCGCCACGTGTGGCCCTGCCATCGATGTCCCGGACCAGCCACCCTGGTATCCCCCTCCAGGAACGCTGGAACGAACACTGACCCCCGGCGCCGACACGTCCGGTTTCCTGCGGCCCGAGCCGTCCACGGTCACCGGCCCGCGTCTGCTGAAGCTGGCAATCTCGTCAGCGCTGTTGGTCGCCCCCACGGAGAAAGCCGCGTCATAGATAGCCGGGGGATCCTGTATGCTGCCGCATCTAGAACTGCCGTTCCCCGCCGAAGCCACGACCAGGATGCCCGCCGCCCGCACGTTCTCCACCACTATCTGCAGCGTATCCGGCTCGCAACCCTCCCAGGGCGGACACGTCCAGGAGTTGTTGATCACGTGCGGGGCCAGAGAGGGCTCGCCGTCGGTGAAGGGATCCCCCCCCACAGGGTACGGCGCCAGAAAGAACTCGAAACACTCAGCGTAAGTGGCCGGCGTGCCCCAGCCCTCCTTCATATTGCGGCAGCCGATCCACTGCGCGCCCGGTGCCACCCCGATGCGGTTCCCTTCCCCATCGTCCCCGACCATGGTGCCCATCGTGTGCGTACCGTGTCTAAGATCATCGCATGGAAACGGGGAGTCGGCGCCGCAGTCGCTGCCAGGGCTGTGAATGGCATCGTGCCAGTTGTAGTCGTGGGTCACGGTGATTCCGTTACTGCCACGATACTGCTCTATCAGGGCCGGATGGTCCCAGTCGTAACCGGTGTCCTGCCCGGCCACGACGACTCCTTCACCCGTGTATCCCAGGGCCCAGACCTCGTCGGCATTCACCTGCCTGATGTTCCACTCGATCCCTTCAAGCGCCTGCGAACGGAAGGCGTCGGGTTCCGGCTCCGGAAGTTCCTGGCGCACGCTAGGATTGGCGACGATGCGCGCCACCTCTGGGCGTGCGGCCAGCTGCATCAGCAAGTCGCGGTCTCCCCGCAGGGCGATCATGTTGGCCACGTAGAACGGGCGGAAATCCACACCGGCCCCGTTCAGCTCAGCCCGCACGGCCGCCTGGGAGCGGAGGGCCGTCGTCCTCAAAGCCTCATAGACGTAGCGCCCACGCTCTTCACGGGTGGGAATCTCCTCCGCTGCACCCAGATCTGCCTGCTTCTCAAGGAACAGTAGCACGTCAGCCTGTGCGCCACCGGCTGTTGCTTCCCAGACTTGCGGCGCGATCGCCGTGGGGCGGAATGGGGGAGATGAAGCACGTAGGGTGCCGAGCATCGCCATCACCAACAACCCCGCCAAGATCAACGTCGAGCCCGTATTAAGCGAAGGGGGTCTATTCATGGCCGGCATTATAACAGAAACCTTCGCTTGACAAAAGCCAATGCTCATGGATAATCTGAAAAGCTTCACTACAAAGCTAGGGTAGCGTTTCGCCTGACACTCGCCCTCCGGCCAGAGCCTATGGCGGACGTTCGATGCAGTGATTGGGAGGATAGATGGCAGATCTGTTGGAAGTGACCGATTCGACATTCGAGAGCGACGTGCTGGATGCTGACGTACCGACGCTCGTAGATTTTTGGGCTGAGTGGTGTGGACCGTGCAAGATGGTCGCGCCCGTCGTCAAAGAGATCGCCGAGGAGTATGGTGACAGGATACGTGTCGCCAAGATGGACGTGGACAGCAACCGGGAGACGCCGGGGAACTACGGCATTCGGGGCATCCCCACCCTTATGTTATTCAAGGACGGTGACGTGGCCGCACGCATCGTGGGGTTCCGTCCCAAGGATGCGGTGATAGAGGAACTGCTTCCCCACCTGTAGCGGAACGCTGGGAAGGTGGTGATTGAGTCAGAACTTTTGCTTCGTCCTTTCCTAGCACCATCTGTTCACGGCTGGTCCCCCAGTCGCGGTGCCGGAAGCGCCTTCATCCCAGCTTGACGCCCGATGACATCTATGGTATAGTCCGACTACAATCAGATAGCGAAAGACCGCGATCGGGAAGAGTAGGTATCGCCGTCAGGTTCAGAGAGTCGGGCACTTGAGCCAATTCGCAAGGCCCAAGGGCTGTGAGCCCGATACCGATAGCGATAGTGAATGGGCCCGGGAGTTGCCCGCCGAAACAGAAATCTCGGAGTAGGTAGGGCCGGAGGCGCCACCGTTATCAAGGCTGAGGGTATCGTCCGTCGACTGTATCAGGACTGTACCTGCTAACGAGTGAGGCTGGCTTTTCACACATAACGCGCTTTCACGGCGCGTTTTTCGTTTCTTGCGTGTGGCGGGGAGCTGCCTAACTAGGGTGGCACCACGGGTGTCCGGAGATCGAGCGCTCGCCCCTGACGGGGGTGGGCGCTTTTTGTTGTACCAGGAGACGGAAAGGGGCAGAAGGATGAATCGGCAACGCATACTAACTGGTGACCGGCCCACAGGGAAACTCCACCTGGGCCACTACATCGGGAGCTTGAGGAATCGGGTGCGCCTGCAGGAAACATGCGAGAGCTTCTTCATCATCAGGGAGATCCTGACCAGCGGCAATGAACGCATGCAGGGGGAATCGGTGGGGACCATGACGCTCGTGCACGACGCAATGGGCCTCCCCAGCCTTAACTCGCTGCCCAGCGCCGGGGGCGGCATGCTCCCGCCGGGCTTGATCTTCTGCTGACCGAGGAGAGTCATATGTACATCAAGCGAGTGCGCATCAACAGCGAGGAGTTCCCCACCCGTCGTCACTATCCCTTCAACATCCCCATCCTCAACGAGACGTCGGAGTTGAGGTTCGAGAGACCCATCACCTTCTTCGTCGGGGAGAATGGGTCCGGGAAGTCAACGCTGTTGGACGCCATCACCAAAACGTGCGGCATCCACATCTGGGACAAACCAAAACGTCATCTGGCCCACGAGAACCCGTATGAGGGCCGTCTGAAAGAGTTCATCAAGGTCACCTGGGCCAACGGACGGGTGCCGGGCTCCCTGTTCCGGGCCGAGACATTCCAAGACATGGCGGATTTCCTCGACGATCTGGCGCTCTGCGACCCAGGGCGTCTGAAGTACCATGGAGGACGACTCCTCAACGTCCTATCGCACGGCGAGGGGATCCTGAGCTACTTCAGCGGCCGCTTCCGCATCAAGGGGCTCTATCTCCTCGACGAACCGGAGGCCGCGCTATCGCCCAGGAGCCAGGTCCGGTTCCTCAAGCTGCTCCAGGAGTTGGAGGCAGAGGGCCACGCTCAGTTCATCATGGCCACCCACTCCCCCATCCTTATGGCCTATCCCGGCGCACAGATCTTCAGCTTTGACGCAGACCGCATCAAGGAGGTGAGGTACGAAGAGACAACCCACTACAAGATCTACAAGCAGTTCTTCGCCGACCGGAGCGTCTTCCTGTCGTAGACGGCTCTGATGGAGCCAGGGTGACCGCGTCGACCCGGTGACCGCGTCGACCCGGTGAC
>CAYQZG010000071.1:0-19830 GCA_964421785.1 uncultured Anaerolineales bacterium | reverse complement strand
CATAAGAAGAGTAAGCGCCTAGGCGGCCCTCCGGTAGCGAAGCGGCCTCCGCCCGACACCCGCCGTAAGACGTTCAAACATTCAAACGTTCAAACGGGAGTAATCGAGGGCGCTAGACGCTTGAACCTCGAGGACGGACAGAGATTTGCCGCCAGGCGCCCACGACAGACGTGGCGATGACGACGGCGACGATGATCTCCGGGATGCCGTGCGTGACAGCGACGGTGCTGGCCAGCTCGATGCTCATATAGCCGCGTAGAACCGCCAACCCGAGGACAAGAAGGGTGTTCGTAGCTGTGCCGATAGCTGCTCCCACGCCGACTGCCAGGAGTTCATTGAAGCGCTTCAGGCCAGCGTAGGCGAAGTAAGCTGTGACGCCAATGAAGAGGCGCGGGATGATGGCCACCAGGGGATCTTTGAAGATCGGCGTCGCGGCACGAATAAGGCTGAATAGCCCGAAGAAAGCACCGATCAGCCCCCCGACTAGCCAGCCCTCCAGGATGCCGCCAATGATGGCCGGAATGTGCAGGGTGGTGGCGTTGACGCCTGTGGGAAAGGGGATGAAGCCGCCCACGGGCAGTAGCCCCAGCAAAACCGTTATGGCCGTCATCATAGCCGTAATCACAATCCGGCGTACAAGCACGCTCGTCGTTTGTTGATTGGTTTCCACGGTATCCTCCTGATCAGAACGTCTGTATCCAGGCGATGAACGCCCGGTCGAGAGAGACGAAGTCAATGCTCAGCATCGCCACGCAAAACGCGGCGGCTGCAGCCAGAGCCAGATAATCGAGCGGGCCGGCGTGTAGCCGGGAAAGCCGCGTGCGCTCCCTGCCGCCTGTGTAGCCTCGCGCGTCCATGGCCACGATCAGTGTCTCGGATCGGCGCAGGCCAATGAGGAAAAGAGGGATCAGTAGTGGCAACAGGCGGCGCGTCGCCCTGATGAAGCGGATGCCGCTTCGCTTACTCTTTCTGATGCGGAAGCGACCGGACGTCCCGAAGTCGGCGCCTCGCGCCATCTGGGCTTTGACGAGCCTTTCCATCTGCAGGGCCAGCGTGGGGACGAAGCGCAGGGCGATGGTGACGACCAGGGCCAGCTCGTGAGCGGGGAAGCCAATGCGCTGGAGTGGCGCCAGCACGCCCTCGGTCCCGTGCGCCAGCTCGGTCGTTGTCGTCGAGAGGGTCAACAGGCTTGTGAGCACGAACAACTCGATCAGGCGGGCTGTGGAGACGACGATAAGCTGCAATGTACAATCTGTCAACTCCGCGAAGCCCCACTGCCAGATGACGGTGCAGTCCTCCGGTAGCGAAGCGGCCTCGGCCGGCCCAAAGGACGGGGGAGGGAAGATCATCTGGAAGAAGGCCAGAGCGGCAAGTGCGGGCAAGGCCAGCCGCAGCCCCTGCAGCGTGTGGCCGATGGGAAGCCGAGAGAGGGCCAGCAATAGCAGGACCATCAGCACCAGCATAACGTTTGCCAGGTATGTGTTGCTGAAGGTGATCGCCACAACGATGAAGCCGAAGGCCAACAGCTTGCAGCGTGGGTCCAATCGATGGACGATCGAGTCGCGTGGCAGATACTGCCCAATGGTCACGTAGCGGAGGAACTCAAGCTTGCTCATCGTTGTCCATCCCGGGTGCTTCGCGTTCCCGACCGAGTTGCGGTACGGGCAGACGGGAGACGATCTCCATCGCGGCTTCATCAAGGGTCAATGCGTTTGTCGGCCCGGTCACGCCGCGCGCACGTAGCGCCGTCATCACGCTCACCGCCGGCGGGACATCGAGTCCCAGGGCTCGCAAGGCGCCAGTGGCTTCGTCAGCAAGGAAGACCTGGCGCGTGGGGCCCTGTAGCACCACGCGGCCCTCCTCCAGCACATACAGACGATCGGCCAGCACGGCGACATCTTCCATATTGTGGGTGGCGAGAATCAGCGTCATCTCCTCTGCCCTGTTCAGATGACGGAGGGTGGCCAGTAGGTCGCGGCGGCTGCTCGGGTCCAGCCCGGCGGTCGGTTCGTCCAGCAGTAGCAGCTGAGGACGCAGGGCCAACACGCCAGCCAGTGCCGCTTTCCTCCTTTCCCCGCCGGAGAGGCTCTGGGTGAAGCGATCTTTGTAGGCCAGGAATGGAAGCCCCATTACGTCCATCGCCCAGCGCACGCGCTCGCGGACAGCCTGATCGCCCAAGCCAAGCTGGCGAGGCCCAAAGGCTACGTCGTCGCCGACGTAGGTCTCGAAGAGCTGTTCCTCCGGCCGCTGAAAGAGGATGCCGGGCGGAGGCCGCTTCGCTACCGGAGGCCGCTTCGCTACCGGGGGCCGCCTAGGCAGCAGCCGCCGGTCAGCTCCCTCGGAGTCGCTCATCTCCTGCCCGAGCACGGTAATCTGCCCGGCGTGCGGATCTAACAGGCCTGCAATGTGCTGCAATAGGGTGGACTTCCCCGACCCTGTCGGCCCCAGCAATGCCAGAGCCTCCCCTGCATACGCCTCCATGCTGACGCCGTTCAGAGCTGTTGACGCAAGAGGCGTGCCTGCCAGATAGGTGTGGTGGAGGTCGCGGATGACGACCGGGGATTGGCTGTCGGACCTGTGGGGCGGGGGCGTCGATGTGCTGGCGTGCAGAGCATCCGAGGTGCTGGGAAGCAGGGGAACGAGGGCGTTGGTCAGCTCGTCCAGGGTGAGCACGTCCGTGGGAAACTCCGGATGGTGTTGGGCTAGTTTCGATGCCAGGAGGGACACCGGCGGCGGTTCGAGACCCAGGGAGGCCAACCTGTCCGGGTCAGCGAAGAACACCCGGGGTGAGCCATCGAACGGTTTGCGTCCCTCGTCCAACGCAACGACTCGCTCGGCCAGCGCAGCCTCGCTCATCCAATGGGTGGTCAGGACGATGGTCATCCCCTCGTCGTGGAGCCTACACAGGAGCGATTGCACCTCTCGGCGGCCGGCTGGGTCGAGCATAGCGGTGGCCTCATCGAGCACCAGGCAGCGCGGATGCATGGCTAGCGCTCCGGCGATCGCCACCCGCTGCTGCTGGCCGACGGAGAGTAGATGAGGTGGTCGGTGGCGGTGTTCCCACATGTCGACTGTTCTCAGTGCCCAGCGCATCCGGTCCTTGATTTCCTCGGGGGGCAGGCCTAGGTTCTCGGGACCGAAAGCGACGTCATCCTCCACTGTCGTTGCCACAATCTGGTCTTCCGGCTGTTGGAAGACCATCGCCACCTGGGAGCGGATGGTGGGCCAGGCGGCCTTATCACGGGTGTCCAGGTCGGCCACATGGACAGAGCCCTGGGTGGGAAGGAGCAGGGCGTTTAGATGACGGGCGAGGGTGGTCTTGCCGGACCCATTGGAGCCGACCAGGGCAACAAACTCGCCATCTCGAATGGTGAGGTTCAGGCCCCGGAGGGCATGAACAGGCGTGACACCGCCTCTCTTGTACGTGTGATGGAGGTTTTCGATGTCGATAAGCGGTTGAGCAGGTTCCATGAAGAAGAGCCCTCCGCCGCGGTAGGAAGGCAGGAGAGGGACACAGGGGAAGATGGAACGGCACCCTCCCTGCTACAGTCTCAGTCGCCTTCGCGATCCCAGCAGCACCAGGAAGCAGTATAATTGACTGCGTCGACTCACTGAACGTGCGTTTCGGCCTGTCGATCAGGCGTCGGCTCACGGCCTTGCGGGTCCGTGGCAACTCTATTCTACTTCGTTGAGCGCCTCTGTCAAGCCCGCACATGCGCAGATGGCTGCGCATCCTCGGAGGCGGTGCATGCCGCGTCTATTCACCGGCGTCGATGTCTACTTCTCTCAGAAAGAGGGTGTCGTTCTCGATGGACGCAGCCTCAGATCCGCCGGTGAGCTTGTCGAACCCCTCCAGCGGTAGTCGCTCCCCGGTCCAGACGTCGTAGAAGCCTGTGCCCAGCCTGTACGTGCCCGTCGGCGCATCGTCGTGGATGCGTAGCTCGATGCGGTTTATCACGATCTCGCCTTCGTGCCAGGACGTCGTTGGGTAGAATCCGTGGCATGGCTCGCTGTCATTCTGGCCCCACAGCGGATGTCCTGTGGCCGGATTGACGGGCCCTATGAGGTGGACGAAGGCTGTGTAGCGCTTCTCCATCCGTCTCAGGTCCCGGTAGGTGAGCTTGAGGGAGATCGTCTCTCCGGGCCGGTATACCTCTTTGTCGAGATCGTATCCGAGGAATTGGACGTCATCTCTCCATCTGGCCTTGAGGGGATGAGCTGGTTGCACTCCAGCATGGGCGCCGGCCGAGACTTGGTAGGAGGCGAACGCGGTCTGACCGGCGGCTGAGCTGTGGCTGGCCCTCTTCCCTTCGGGGAAGTACGCTTTCAGCAGATCGAGGCTGGTATCGTCCTTTCCCGGGACGATGATGTAAGTGGTTTCGACCAGGGTCTGGCTGGGCGCCACGAAGCAGACGCGGCCGTTATAGCCGCGGACGTCCTCCCGCAGGTTGGCGTGGAAGCGGATGGATGGGTGCCGGGGGAGCTCCGGTGAGACGTAAACCTGCTGCTCGGGCGGTAGCCCGCCGATGTACTCTCCGATGGATGAGAGATGGGCCTCGAAATGCGTGGGGAGGTTGGGGTTCGATGCCCAGACAATGAAGTAGTCTCGATAGGTCACGAAGCCGCTGTAGGCGAAGCCGCCCACAAGGATGAGGGTCCAGGCCGTCGTTATCCACGTCGGTCGACGCAACCTTAGTAACGCCTTCAGTCGTTTCCAGCGGCGTCTGTGGCGAGAGGCCCAACACGTTGGGCTTGGAACCCATAGGTAGGGTGTCAGGCCGCCTATGGCGATCAACATCGCCACGGCGGGGAGGGTGCCTATGGCGCGTTTGGCGGTCGGTCCCTTCCCGGCCAGAATCGCGGGGATGGTCATCAGGCAGAGCCAGAACAGGAGCAGAACGCGGCTGGGCTTCCTCACGTCTAATAGGCTGAAGACGATCCCTAGGAAGAGGAGAGCCGAGAAGAAGGGGTTTAACGAAGGACGCCCGGGAATGGTACTGTAGGGCGTGCGATCTCCAACGAAGCTGAAGGCCAGCAGGGTCTCCCAGGCCTGCTTCACCACGGTGCGGAGGTTGTTGACCACCGCCTGATCTGGCTGAACCACGAGCGCTTCCTCAATGCGCTGGGAGAAGCTGCCCGGGTGGGTCACAAAGTGGATGCCGAGAGGGGCGAACACGAGCAAGGCCACGGCGATGACGATCATAAGCTGCTGCCAACTACTGTGTGCGAGGTGCGGCCGTGCTGTGGTTATGGTGGGGACCTGAGCCGTTTCCCGCTTGGCGACAGTGCCGCGTTTCCAGGCGGAGGCGACGAAGCTGACGATGACCAGCGCCGGGATGAGGCGTGCCGCCTGGTACGTGTACATGCTCAGTCCCAGGGAGATGCCACACATCACGAGATCGCCGAGTCTCTCCCTGTCAAGCCCGTCCGCGTGTCCACTCCCCCCCCCGGGGGGCCGCCCGCGCCAGAGGAAGGTGATCGTCGAAGCGGCGACGAGCGGCACCAGGATCGCGCGCACTCCGATGCGGCTCCAGTTCAGGTGCCAATAGGAGAGGGCAGTCATCAGAGCGGCCAGTAGCCCGCCCCATTGGTGCAGAGGGCCCTCCGCCTCTTTGAAGACGGCGTCGGCCGCCCAGCAGACCAGGGGGACGGTGAGGATGCCGACCAGTGCTGATGTGAGATGGATCGCCGTGGTTGAAGCTCCAAAGAGGAGGAAAGAGCCGGCTACCAGGTAGCTGAAGAGGGGCTCCCGGTTGGGCGGGTACATGAGCTGTGGGGGCTGGCCCCGAAGTATGTGCAGCGCATCTACGCCGTAGTACGCTGCATCGTATCCGTCGGCCGGGGGCAGACTATCAATGCGGTGAAGGCGAAACAAGGCCGCACACGCCGTGATAGCGATGAGCAGGGCAGCCTTGACCCAGGGCCAACGATCAGCCATGGGATGACGTTCATCCCCACGTTGCTTCATAGAGCACGCACACCCAGCACCGTTTGTTCAGGGGTGACTGCGTCGCCTCGCGGTGCTCAGCGACAGATCAGTATTGGCCATTCGCTCTTTCGCAGTACTTGGTCGACCTTGCTGCCTAGGACAGCTTCCATCATCGGGCCAACCCCATAGCCCCCCATCAGGATCAGGTCGCAACCTCCGTCCGCGGCTGTCTTGAGGATGCTGTCGCCCACTTCTTCCTTGTTTTCCCTTTTCACCGCTTTGCACTCAGCGTCGATGCCGTGCGCCTCTAGGTAGTCATGTGCTTCTCTCAGCGTTTCCGCGTCAACCCGATTGCCTTCCAGGACGGAGACGACGGTCAGCGGGACGTCCCAACGCCCTGAGATGTACGTAGCGACGAACAGCGCCTCCCTCGCCTTCGGCGTGCCGTCATAGGCCAGGAGCGGGTGCTGGAAGGTGGACGGGGCACCCGGCACGACGAGGACCGGCCTCGGGCAGCGTCTGATCAAGGTGACCATCCCGGAGCTGATCTTGGACATAGGCGTGGGCAGTGGAGGGTGGTTGAGGCCCGTCACGACGAGGTCCGTCCATCGAGCCCTATCGCATATCCTACGGTGGATGCGGCCCACCTCGAAGGCCAGCTTTCCCTCGATGCCCGCTTCTTCACAGCGGCGTTCAAACGCAGACCGGATGGCCTGGGCCTGTGGGTGGTCCTCGTGTTCCTCTGAGGGCAGGACGTGAAGCCCTCGCAGGCTTGCTTGTTCGTGATGTGCTACAGCCAGCGCCTGCTCCAGCGCCGACCAGCCACGCTCGTCACCCTGGATGGCGACCAGGATGCTGGCGAATAGGCGATCATCCTGACGAGGGGCCAATCGCTCCTCTCGCCATAGGCCCGCCGGCGGACCAAGCTCGAGTTCATCCGGCGTGATGGCTTCCAACACCCTCTGGCCGATACGCTTCACCACCCGACTTGGCTGCTGGCTGAACCGATCCACCAGATCGCTGGCTGCCATCTCGGGCGTCACCTGCCAGCCCAGTTCTTCTTCCAGTTCGGCCCTGTGCTCCGCCACCCAGAGATAGAGGTCGGTCTCCGTTCGATCCGGAAAATCGCGCAGGATTCCGCGTTGTTGGATCAATCGCACCACGGGCAGATAGACTTCGTCATACCAGTGGGCGGCGGCCTCCTCGTAGGGGATGTGACGCTCTCGTTCCAGGCCCATGAAGTGACGATGAACCTCGATATGTTCCTTGACCACATGGTATTGTCCCGGGACGGTTGCGCGTAGCTCGGCCTCCGGGCGCGTCTCATTGAGGCTCGTGTGCTCCAGAAACTCGGTATGCTCGGCCTTGATAATCAAGTCGTCGGGCTCGACGTCGGGTGATAGGGGGACTTTCGTGTCGACCTCGGTCACGTAGGCCTGGATGCGGTCAGACCCGAGTTGCCGGGCGACCGAGACGCGGTGATTGCCGTCGCGGACGAAGTACGCATCCCCGACCTTGTACACCTCAATGGGCGGCACGCCCTCCATCCCTTTCATCGCTACGTCAATCCGCGTCCAGCGGCCCTTGGTGCTCTCCTGCTTGGGAAGGAAGCTGCGCGTGAAGTCCTTGTAGCGTCCCACACTGCCGATGATCGCGTCGAGAGGAATGTCCTCCAGCTGCTGTGAGAACCGCTCACGCGCCCTCAAGCTGCGTCGAACCTCTTCATAGGATAGGAGCTCCGCCGAACGCCCCGTGAGGCGGGCCACAATGCTCTCCAGCTTCGCCTGAGCACGAGCGCGATGGAAGTCCTCAACTGCAGACGCCAGGTTTTGTCTCATATCCTTTTGGTTTCCCTGGGGGCACGCCAGACGGACGCCTGCAAGACTCTACCCCCTGCTCAATCAACCGAGGCTATTATAGGCGGAGCGGGGGCCGCGTCAAGGTAGGACGGCGGCACATGGCGATGGAACTGCCGACGGTGGCGCCTCAGGGGCGTCCGAAATCTGCGATGATGTAGTATCCCTGGTCCGCTTCAGATATGCCCAGGCCGACTTCGGATAGCCAATCGCTCAACAGTGTGCGGCGGTGAGGGTCGTTGGGTGGCGTCTCGTCCATCCAGATCTCGACCGCTTTCTCGGGCATGTGCGTCTGGGCCCAACACTCGGCCCAGCCGCTGCCCTGATAGCCTGCGCGGGCGATGCGGGCCTTGCTGTTCGTCCCGTCAGAGCCGGTGTGGCTGCACCAGCCTCGCTGTGTGCAGTCGTTGGCGTGGGCCTGGGCGGCCTGCTCCAACGTCTGGTTGTAGGTGAAAGGGGGCAGGTCGTGCTGCGCCCGTACCTCGTTGATCATGCGGGCGATCTCCTGCGGCCAGGACGCCAGGTGCGCCGGGGGGTGGGCCTCTGCGCCAGGGGCAGGTGCGGCGGGGGGCGTCGACGTGATGGTGGCGTCGGAGGAGGCCGTGGTCGTCGACCCGAGCGTGACCGTGGCTGTGGGTGAGGCGGTTGGGGTGGGCAGCGGGCGTTCCGTTGCCCCCGGCGGCGGTGGTGCTGCCGGCCCGCCCAGCGGCAGGATCAGTTGCTGCCCGATCGTTATCCGATCGGCGTCCTCGAGTCCATTGACCGCTTGCAACCTCTCGAGCTCCAGATCGTAGTCGTTCGCGATGCCGGTCAGCGTCTCCCCTGGTCCCACGTCGTGTATGATCCAGAACGGGGAGGCGCCCTCCCAGGCCTCCTTGGCGGGGATGGTGAGGGTCTGGCCCGATTGCACGACAGTGGAGGCTCCCATCTCGTTCTCCAGCTGGATGGCGGCCATGGGGACGCCGTACTGCTTTGCCAGTCCCAACAGTGTGTCGCCGGGTTGGACGGTGTGGACGATCAGGTCGCCGGTCGCCGGGGATGACTCGGCTGTCGGAGGCGTCGTGGGTGAGGGTGGTGGGGTGGGGGAGGGGTCCTTCTCCGCCATGATGGGCGTGATGGCGGGGACGCTCGGAAGGGCAGGCGACGTGGGCGAGCCCTTGCCGGGGCCCGCCGCGCACGAGGTGATGAGGAGGATGAGGAGGAGCTGTGCGATTGGCCGTCGCAGCAGGAACGGTAGGCGCGGCGACTCCCACGCGAGCGATCTTCGATCTTGGAGACGGACGATGGTGCCACTCATAGCTGGGCATTCTAGCCGGGGCTGGCAGGATGTCAAGCGTGCACGCCAAGCGGGTGCATTTCAGGTCTCAGGGTATGTTGCTGAAGAAAGGCTATACCATGGTGGAAGTCATCGCGCACCATGCCCAGACAGTAGCTTGAATAGACCGTTGGTCTCGAGTAGCTGCCTGAAATCAGAGGCGCTTCTGGATCACCCGCTCGTACTCGGGAAAGTAGCGGCCGATCACGGTCAGGTCGAAGGAGCGCAAGATCGACTCCTTCGGCTCCCGCTCCAGCAGGAAGCGGAAGGACTCGGTCACCAGCTCCTCTGGGCTCGCCTCACCCCCGCTGAGCCGTTGGTAGTCGGCCCTGCTCAGCGTCACCTGGTGGCGGGTCTGGCTGTGCCGTTCCTGCACCGTCACCTCGAACGTGTATGTGTCGTTGCGCTCTGACTGCTTCACGTCGATCTTGGCCATCAATTCCTCCTCATCATCCATAATAGGCGGGTTGGAGCTGTGTTCGTCGTGCGCTAGGGAGCCTGGGTCGGACGGCCTTCGGCGTAGCGCCCGTGCGCCACTCCGCTTCGCTGCGTGGCTGACTACGAACGTGGGTCAACCGAGCTCTCGATCTCTCCTCGCGGCCCACAAGCCTCCTCCGACGATCAGCGCGCCGCCGACCAGGTGGCCCAGGCTCAGAGGTTCGCCGAGCAGGAAGTACCCCAGCAGCGCCCCGTACAGCGGCAGCGTGTTGTAGAACACCATGGCACCGCTGGCCCCCAACCGCTGCACCCCGGCGTTCCAAGACAAGAAGCCGATCACGCCGGGGGCCAGGCCGATGTACAGCAGCGGCAGGACGAGCTTGGCGTCGAAGGCGAATGCGGAGACATGCATCTCCCAGGCGGCGGCCAGCAGCAGGGCCGGGAGGCCCAGCAGCGCGGAGAAGGCGGAGGCGGAGAGGGCGGAGCGGTGCTCCATGGCCCGCCGCCCCAGCACCGAGTAGAGCGCCCACAGTGCCACCGCGCCCAGGATGATCAGATCGCCGATGCTGCCCTCCATCGTGCGCCAGAAGCGCAGCCGTCCACCGGAGATCAGCGTGATGACGCCGGCCAGGCCCAGGGCGGCGCCCTCGATCTGCCGGCCGCTCATGCGCTCGCCGATGAGCAGCGCCGCCAGCAAGCCCGTGATCAGCGGCCCCATGCCGTTGATCAGTGTGGCGTTGATGGCGGTGGTGTGCTGAAGGCCCAGGTAGAGCGTGGGCGTGAAGGCCACCACGCCGGTCAGGGCCATCCCTGCCAGCAGCCAGCGATCACCGTCCAGGCGGCGCTCCTCCGCCGGCCGACGCCGCAGCAGCGCCGCCAGACATGACGAGGCGATGAGGAAGCGGGAGGCGGCCAGCGTCAGGGGGCCGATGTCGTCGCGCAGCCAGCGCCCCAGGGTCATGTTCGACGCCCAGGTGAGGGTGGCCAGGTTCACCAGGCCAACGCCGCCCCAGCGCATCAGCCGCTGCTGTGTGCCTTGATCTGGTGGGCTCATATCAAACGGCTGATGCCATAGCACCATGCGGTGCAAGGACCCCGAAGGCCCGGCGAATTGCACCATCAAGACGGGTGTTCAGGGCCCCCGTTAATGGCCTTCGGGGACAGCTGTCTGGAAGGATCGGCAGCCGGCGCCTTGTCTGTCCACGTGCCTTTCTCAATCTCCCTCCCTATCGCGGCTCCCACTTCACCGCGTCGAAGGCGATCAGGCGCGACAGCCGCGTCTCGTACGTCGGGTCGGCCAGCGACACGTAGCCTGAGCCGTCGCCGAGGAATCGGTAGGTCCCCAGCGAGACCCAGCGGTCGCCGTTGGCGCTCTGATTCACCACACACAGTGTGTAGCCGTTGGCGTGCCGCACCCAATAGCGAGCCTGGAAGGTCGTGGTGTAGCGGTAGGGGATGAAGACGAAGACCTCGTAGTAGCGCGCCTCAAGATCGGGGTACCAGCGGGCCCAGTTGTAGTTGTAGCGAGCGTAGTCGTTGTTCCACGTCCAGGTCAGGCTGTTGTTGTACCCCTCGGCGACGTAGCGCCATCCGCTGCTCGAGCCGCCTTTGGTGAACCCCGGATCCCGGTCGTCGACGATGACCGTGCCCCCGGGTGGAGGCGGTGGCGGGGTGTCGCCCCCGTCCCAGGAGAGCTGGGCCACCGCCATGCCCTCGTTCTCGTAGTACTCCAGCTCGATGGTCACGTCGCCGGAGAGGTGGATGTCGCCGGTGTAGGTGGTGGCTGCCTGATCGTACCATGCGTCAACCAGCCTGTGCCCATTGACCCATAGACGGGCGCCATCGTCGACCGTGAGCGAGAAGTGGTACATATCCGGAGACAGGTTCACCGTCCGCGTCCAGCGCGCCGAGAAGTGGTCGGCGTTGATCGTGCCGGGTGCCGGTGAGTCGGTGCCGAAGTCGAAGTTGACCGCGCTCTCCTTCCGGGTCAGGGCGGGGGTGCCGCTCAGCGTCATGTTGTTGAAGTACTGGGCGTCCCATTCGCCGGTGGGCGGCTCTTCGCCCGGGCGCGTCCAGGAGAGCTTTGCTACAGCGTCCCCTCCGTTCTCGTAGAACTCCACCCTCACCAGATGATGCCCCTCCCCCAGGTACGTGTCGAAGGTGAAGGTCTCCGCCGGGTGGTCGTACCAGTGGTCGAGCAGCAGGACGTCGTCGATCCAGACGCGGATGCCGTCGTCGCTGGTGGCGCTGAAGCGGTAGGTGTCGGGTGTCACGTCGATGTACCGCGTCCACCGGGCCGAGAACCGATCGCTCGGGACGCCATCTCCGGGGGAACCGGTGCCCCAGTCGAAGTCGATGTTCGCATCCTCCCGGGTCAGGACGGGGTCGCCGGAGAGGTCCCGATTGTCCCAGTACTGAGCTTGCCACGTTGGATCGCTGTGCTGAACGATCGGCCCTTGCGCAGCGACCGGCGTCGCCAGACTCAAGAGGATGATCACCAAGCCTGCAAAACGCGATACCTTAACCATCTTGGCCTCCTTATGTTGGTCTCTTCACAGATAGACTACCCTCTATCTTTAGAGACGCTGGACCGGCGCAAAAAGTTCCGTCACGGCTCGATCTCTGTCCCCAGCACCTCCAGGAACTTCGCCAACCAGGCGGGATGGGCCGGCCAGGCCGGCGCGGTGACCAGGTTGCCGTCCATGGCGGCCTCGTCCACGGCTATGTCCGCGTACATGCCACCGGCGCGCTCTACGTCCGGCCCAACGGCGGGATAGGCCGAGCAGCCCTTACCCTCCAGCACGCCGGCGGCCGCCAGCACCTGGGGTCCGTGGCAGATGGCTGCGATGGGCTTGTCCTCCTCTGCGAAGTGGCGCACCATGTCCAGCACCGTCTCATTCAGGCGGATGTACTCGGGCGCCCGTCCACCTGGAATCACCAGCGCATCGTAGTCCGCGGCGTCTATCTCGGCGAAGGTGGCGTTCAGGGCGAAGTTGTGGCCGCGCTTCTCGCTGTAGGTCTGGTCTCCCTCGAAGTCGTGGATCGCGGTGCGAATGACCTCGCCGGCCTCCTTCTCCGGGCAGACGGCGTGCACCGCGTGGCCGACCATCTGCAGGGCCTGGAAGGGGACCATCACCTCGTAGTCCTCGACGTAGTCTCCAACGAGCATCAAGATCTTCTTCGCTCCCATGTCTGACTCCTTTCTTTTGTTATGTATCGCTTGCGATGACGATCTTGGTCGCCTGCCGGAGGGCAAAGCGACCGAAGTCGCCGACGGTACGGTGCCGACGGGCTACGTCCTGCTGCCACTTGCGGCCCAGGCCACGGCTCCCAGGCCAAGCCCTAGGAAGCCGATGAGGATCCAGGAGCGATTGCGCGCCTCGGTTTGAGGCGTGATCGGTGACGGTGACGGCGCGGCGGTAGAGGTCGACGTGGGCGGGGGCGTTGGCGTGGGTGACGGGATCTGCGTCGGGGTGGCCGTCGAGGTTGGGCTGGCCGTGGCGCTGGGCGTCGTGGCCAGCGTCGGCGTCCCCGGGCGGGATTCCGCCTCCGGTGACTGCGTCGACCCAATTGACGGAGCAAACGGCGTGGACGTCGAGCTCCTCGTCGGCGTCGGTTTGATCGTCGCGGTGGGCGCCGGTGTGGCGCTGGATATGGGTGCGTTCTCCGGCTCCGTCGTCCCGGTGGGCGTCGGCGTTGGCGGTCGAGGGGTGGGCGCCGTGTTGGCATCGACCGGGGCTTCCTCGACCAGCATGTAGGGCGCGCCTCCCAGCCAGCACCCCTGGCTGCAGTTCGCGCCGGGCAGATCGACGAAGAAGTAGCCCCGTTCGGCGTAGACGTGGTGTGCCGATCCCCAGACGTCCACGAGCAGCGCCCGGGTCGTGCGCGCCGGAACCATGGCGGTCTGAGGTTCCGGGATGCGTGACCAGAGCACGGTCGTCGTCCGGGAGCCGCGATCCACCGTCACCGCCGATATCTCGTCGCGGCGATCCCAGCTGGCCCCGCGGAAGCCCGCCAGGTAGGTCGTGGCCACCTGGTAGGCGGTGAAGGCGGGACGGCGGCTGCCATCCATCCGCACCAGGCCGAAAGGCTCGGGATCGGCGGCTTGGTCGGTCTCCGTGTCGATCATCTTGTAGACGGCGATGGCCTGCGCCCCGGCGGCAATCTCCAGGCTGAGGGCCTGAACGATGAAGAACGCCTGTTCCTCGGGCGTCGCGCGAGAGAGATAGGCGTTCGTCTCCGCGATCCAGATCGGCTGACGCATGCCGCGGCCGCGCATCATCGCCGCGTAGTGGGCGGTGATGTCGTGTATCTTCTCCGGCTCGTGGTAGAGGTGGAGCGTGGCGACGTCGAAGTAGTGACTGTTCTCTGCGGCCCCGGGCTGGGCGACCAGCTCGTCGATGAAGCGGCCAAACCAGTGTTCGTCGTGATGGTGCGTGATGGCGGCCATATGGATGACGGCGTTGGGATTGACCTCCTTGGCCACGGTGTAGGCCACCTGCAGCAAGCGCACGAAGTCCTTGACGGAGCCGCCCCAGCTCATGTCTGGTGAGCCGGGCGGGATGTCCGGTTCATTCCAGACGGTCCAGTGGTCGATGCGGCCCGCGTACTGCCCGACGATGCGGCGCACGAAGCTGGCCCAGAGGTTGTTCGGGTCGTCCATCGGCAGATACAACCCCCTGGGGACCCCTGGGCCGGCGTCGGGGTCGGTGGCCCAGCCCGGCGTGGTGACCAGCAGCCCGACCACCCGGCGGCCGCCGGCCAGTTCGTTGCTCAGCGTCTGGTCGGAGATGGGGACGGCCCATTCATCGGGGCTGTTGGGCTGGATGCTGTTCCACTCGAATCTGAGCCGGGTCCAGCCGGCGCCCAGCGCCGTGGCGGCCCGTTGGGCTTCGTGAGCTTCGACGACGCCGAAGCGCGGGTCGGGAATGCCCGTGGCCCTGACCCGGGGCGGACGGACGGCGCCAAGGAGCATCGAGCTCAGGAGAATGGCGAGGAGGGCCATACACGCCGTCCTAGTCATCCCGACCCTTCCGTGCTTCCGCTGTCCACTCTCCATTGGTAGGCCTCATCCGGGCCGCGTGTGGTGGCCTGGGAGCTCCCAGGTCAACATGTCAAGTGGAAGGCCCCGGCGGTCTTCTTTTTCCCTTGCAGATCGTTGTACAGCTGCCAGGCGCTGCCCGTCTGAGCGATTCTGAGCTCAATACCGGCTTCTCGCGTCGCTTGTTTCGTCTTCCCGGGGACCTTCATCACCCCGTGCGCCCCGGTGCCGACGACCAGAACCTCCGGCTCCGCGGCAAAGACCGCCTCCAAGTCCTTGGGGCTCAATCGATGTCCTTGTTCGCGCCACCAGTTTGGGACCACTCGGTCGGGCAGCAGAATCAGGTCGTTGGTGTACGCCTCACCGTCCACGACTATGTGTCCGAATCTGTAGCTCTCTACGTGTGGAGCGCTCATTGGGTCACCCCTCCCGTGACTGACCGTCGGTTGGCCGTTCTGGTTTATGCGTTGGCTTCTCCGGGTGCGCGCTGCTGCTATGATAGCACGGGCAGGCGCCATGTCAAGCTCTTGGGTGAACGATGGTTTCCTGTTGGTGCGGCAATCTATCTTGCTGCGTGCGGCGTTTACGGCTATAATCCACCGGCAGGCTGATTCCGACGGTGCGCAGTCCAGGAGGTGAAGCCATGGAGACCATTCCGCTGCTTGAGGGCAAACGCGTTCTTCTGGGCGTCACGGGGGGCATCGCTGCCTACAAGATTTGCAGTCTGGCGAGCCATCTCACGCAGGCCGGGGCCCAGGTGGACGTGGTGATGACGGAGGCGGCCAGACGTTTTGTGGCGCCGCTGACCTTCGAGGCGCTAACGGGTCGCTCTGTCTACACCGGTATGTGGAACACGTCCGAGGGAGGGCTCCCCACGCATATTGCTCACGTCGGCCTGGCGCACGCTGCCGATCTTCTGGTCATTGCTCCCGCTACTGCCAACACGATCGCCAAGCTGGCGCAGGGTATGGCGGACAACCTCCTCTCCACACTCGCTCTTGCTGCCCGCTGTTCGGTGCTTCTGGCCCCGGCGATGGACGTCGGCATGTGGGGCCATCCGGCGACCCAGGCGAACGTGGGCATCTTGAGGGAGCGCGGCGTTCACCTGGCGGGACCGGCACGGGGTCGGATGGCCTCCGGTCTGGAGGGCGAGGGGCGCCTCCTGGAGCCGGATGAGATTCTGGGACACATCCGTCTGGCGTTGGGGCGCGAGGGCCCGCTCTCTGGGCGGCACGTCGTGGTCTCGGCCGGGCCAACCCGGGAGCCCCTCGACCCGGTGCGCTTTCTCAGCAACCCGTCGTCGGGGCGGCAGGGCTTTGCTCTGGCCCAGGCGGCGTTGGACCGCGGGGGGAGGGTAACGCTGGTGGCGGGCCCGACCCATCTGGTCACGCCGGTGGGAGCGAAGCGAGTGGATGTGACCACGGCCGAGCGGATGAGGGAGGCGGTGTTGCAGGCCAGCTCGAGCGCCGATGCGCTGCTGATGGCCGCCGCCGTGGCCGACTACCGTCCGGGCCGGGCTCTGGGTGAGAAGATCAAGAAGGCCGGTGACGGTCTGACGCTTCGTCTGAGGCGCACGGCGGACGTCCTGACCTCTGTGGCGGAGCGACGCCTTTCGACGGGGCACCCTCACGTGGTGGTGGGCTTCGCGGCCGAGACGGAGGATCTCGTGGGGAACGCGCGTGTCAAGCTGGAGGCCAAGGGTCTTGATCTGATCGTGGCCAACGATGTGACGGCGGCCGGCGCAGGGTTTGGCGTGGAGACGAATCGCGTGGTTCTTCTGCCGCGGGAAGGCGAGGGGGAAGAGCTGCCGCTGATGAGCAAGGCGGCTGTGGCGGAGGAGGTCGTCGGCCGCGTCGTCGACCTGCTGATAACCTTCCCGAAAGTCGGAAGAGCGACCACGCAGTGAGCTAGATATGCGCTGAGCGAGTCGGTTTCTGGCAAAGGCTGACCATCGTGGCTTTCGGGAAGGTAGGTGACACTACTGATAACCTTCCCGAAAGCTGGAAAGACAGCCCCCCAGTGAGCTAGATATGCGCTGAGCGAGTCGGTTTCTGGCAAAGGCTGACCATCGTAGCTTTCGGGAAGGTGGGTTTGGGAAGCCCGGTCGGACGTGGGATAGGGCTAGCCCTGAGGGACGCTGTAGATCGTCGTCTGGCCCTGCTCGAAGACGGGCTGTAGCACCTCTCGGAACGTCCGCAGCACCTGCGCGCTGTTGCACGATCGCTCCTCTGCCCGGCATAGCTCCTCGACGTAGCGTCGCTCGGGCGGCCCGAAGATGACGTAGTCCACCTGCCACTTGTTGAGCAGGCTTAGGGCTTGCTGCCCATTGCGGGTGGTGTAGATCGTCTCGATGTCCGGTTCCCGCTTCCCCTGCTCGACGTAGTTGCCGCGCCACTGGCTCTCGTGCACCGCCCACCCAAGCACGGCGGGGTGGCCGGTGAAGGCGCTGATCCGCCCTTCGTAATTGTAGGATTTGCCCGGTGCCTCCAGGATGACCGATCCTCCCTTTGCGTTGGCCCGCAGCCACTCGATGGCTGCCCAGTCATCGGGATTGGCTCGGGCGATGTTCGCTGCTCCGTTGAGGTTTGGCCGGTGCTGAAAGCCATCCACGCGGCTGTAGCTCGCCATCAGCGGGTAAACCAGGCCGGCGGCTGTCAGAATCGCGGTTCCGGCGAGGAAGACGGTTTGCCACGCGGTGCTTATCCGTTCATCGCATCCGTTCAGGATCCACCAGATGCCGAACGCGCCGGCACAGCCCAGCATCACCCAGGCCTGGTAGTAGAACTTGAAGATGGTGTTCATCCGCACGCCGAAGCTATCGCGCAGGTAGACGAACTCCACCACAAACGTGAGCCCCAGGCCACAGAGGAGGAGCAGGGAGGAGAACTGAGCGCTGGTCGCCGGGGGGGGCGCGCCGCGGGCGGGCGAGCGGCTGTGAACGGACGGCGCCGGGCCGTCCTCTCGTTTCCAGGGCTGGAGAGCGCTGACAGCAGCGCCGGCGATCAGCAGCGATAGCGTCAGGAAGAGCCAGGGATCGCGCAGTCGGGCTCCGATGACGGCTTTGAGCGCCGAGCCCGGACCGGCGCTGCCGACGATCTGCTGGACGAGGGGGTCGGATAGGAGGCTTTGGACGGTCTGGCGGCTGGGTTCGGTCAGCACGGCGAAGACCGTCGCCAGGCCCAGGAGGACGAGCGGTGCCGCGATGACGACGCCCCACGAGCGCGCGACCGAGATCCAGACACTCGCTCTGTCTTTTGCCGTCAGAAGCCGGGTGAGCAGGAACGAAGCGGCCACAAAGACGAAGGGCCCGAACATCACCAGGTACTGCGGCAGGCGCGTAGGTGGCAGCAGGTAAGGCACGATGCCGCCGGCCTGAGAGCTGAAACCGATGTAGAACGGCAGATAGGCGAGCACGCCCCCCAGGATGAGACCGATGCCCAGCCCCACCGCTCTCTTCAGGACCTCGGTCGGCGATTGGTGGCTGCCCGCGTACTGCCCGACAGCGTAGGCCAGGACGGTCAGCCCCACGTAGATGGGAAAGTCCCACGTGTTCAGGAAGCCAAGCGACCCCAGCCCCAGGGCGTAGGCCGTGAAGAGAGCCCAGTCGCCATTGAGGGCGAAAGCGACCGGGTTCCATCTCTGCAGCACGCTCCGGGCGCGCTTCCGCCCCTCTACTCTCCCTTTCTCCCTCTCTCCCTCTATCTCGTCCCTCGTCCTTCGTCCTTCATCTGCCGTCTCATGGCGTCGCTCTCGCCGCAGCAGATTGAGGGCCAGCGCCACCGCCAATAGCACAAAGGGGAGAGCCAGCACGTGGGGATGGTTGTCCCCCAGCAGGAAGCTGAAGAAGGGGAACTCGTCGATGGGGTTGAGGGGCATGGGCTCGCCGAGCAGGTTTCGGTCGCGGATGACGCGGGAGGCTCTCCACCACCACCAGCCATGACCGGGGTACCACGAGCCGGTGATCTGCCCGGCGGTCGTCAGGTCGGGTATGTCGATCCAGCGCCAGAAGCTTTCCGGCAGGAGCCCTCTGGCGTAGCATGCCTCCAGCAGCCCCTCCAGATTGCCCAGGATGGCCACGAACAGCGACCCGAGGAGGCCATATCCCAGGGCCTGGCCGTCATTCGCGCGCGTCCGTGAGCCACCGGCGACCAGGTCATTGACCACGCCAAAGGCGCCGGTCAGCGTCAGGGCGACTATGAGTGCGTCGTAGAGCTCGAAGCCGACGCCGGGAAGCACGCCCGACAGCCGCGTCAGCAGGGCCATCATGACGTACCCGAAGTAGTAGTAGCTAATGGCAAAGCCGGAGAGCCAGGGATCCCGCGGCGGGAAGGTTGGGCTGCTGAGGATACCGTTCAGAAAGGCGATCTCCATGAACTTCTCGCCTCCGCTGCTCATGATCTTGTCCGGCGCGTAGGCCCGCAGGCCGGCCCAGGCGAGGAAGCCCACCGTGAAGAGGAGCTCCACGGTCAGGATCAAGCGGCGATGGTCCCGGAGAAAGGTCAAGAGGGAGGGAGCCGTCGAGTCCGTCCCCGGGCTACTTCTCTTTCCTAGTAGGGGTTCCGTCTCTTCCTTGCGGCAGACGTACCACGCGATAGAGATGGCGGCCGTCAGGGCTACGGCGACGAGCGCACCGCCCAGTGTGTTGTGGAGGTAGCCCAGGGAGGTGGCTATCCAGAGGATGTAGCTCGTGAGCAGAAGCCCAAGCGGCTTTGCGAAGGCGTATCCGCGGCCGGGCAGCCACTTGAACAGGCGATAGGCGAGGGGCAGGGCAGCGAGGCCCAGCAGTTGGATCAGCAGCCACCAGATGAAGAGTTGGAGCAAGAGCGTTTCCTTTCCCTTGTGTCGTCTTCCCGGACTGCATTGTACCACGCCCGCGGGCCTTTGTCATCCTCGTGTGGTGCGGTAGGGCGGCGGCGGACGGCGGACGGCCGACGACCGACGGCGGACGACCGACGGCGGACGGCCGACGGTGGTGTGTTTTGTTAAGGAGCTATGGTGGTGCGATGTGAGGTGGTGTTGACTTTAGGGTGAGGTTATTATACCATAGGGGGATTAGGTTGTCAAGGGGGCAGGTTTGGGTGCTGGGGGTTGGAAGGCGGAGGGAAACACGAAGGGCGCGGAGGGAAACAGGAAGGGGGCGGAGGGAAACAGGAAGGGGGCGGAGGGAAACACGAAGGGCGCGGAGGGAAACACGAAGGGGGCGGAGGGAAACAGGAAGGGGGCGTGGGGTGTGTGGATGGGGGGGGGGGGG
>CAYQZG010000070.1:14924-20080 GCA_964421785.1 uncultured Anaerolineales bacterium | reverse complement strand
CCCGGTGGTGGGCACCGTGACCCGCCTCTCGGAGCAGAAGGCGCCCCTCGACTTTATCGCCGCGGCGGCGATGGTGACCAAGCACCGCTCGAACGTCCACGCCGTCATCGTCGGCGACGGCCCGCTGCGCAAGAAAGTGGAGACGGAGATCGCAGCCCAGGGGTTGACCAACAGCGTCCACCTGACCGGCCTGCGCCGCGACGTGCCCGACCTGATGCACAGCTTCGACGTCTTCGCCCTCAGCTCGCTCTGGGAGGGCCTGCCGCGCGTGCTACCCCAGGCCATGGCGGCCGCCCTGCCCATCGTGGCCACCGCCGTCGACGGCAACGCAGAGGCCGTCACCGACGGCGTCAACGGCCTCCTCGCCCCGCCTGGTGATCCTGCTGCGTTCGCCACCGCACTGCTGACGCTGCTGGACGATCCCGAGCTGGCGCGTCGGATGGGCCAGTCCGGCCTGGAGAGAGTCGACGAGTTCGGCGCGCGGAAGATGGTGCGCGACATCGAAGTGCTATACGAGAAATTGCTGGCGAAGCAGTCGCTGGCCTAACCCCAGCTCTACGCCATAGGGTGAGGGTCCGGTGAACCTCCGACACCTCGAGCTGCCGGAGACACACTGTCGCTCCGCGGTCCCATACCTCCCGCTACCGCAGGTCCTTCTCAGCGTAGCCATCCCTTGCCATAGTACGGTCTTGCGGTAGAATACGGCTGTACTGGACGTAAGGTACAGGAAGGAGTGGGCAGCACCCACGACGAAGGAGACGACGTGCCAAATCGTTCTCGCGACTGGTTCAAGCAGGCAGTGCGCGACCTAGAGCAAGCTCAGGACTCCATGGAGGCAGACCGCCACGAATGGGCCTGCTTCGCGGCTCATCAGGCGGCCGAAAAGGCCGTCAAGGCGCTCCATCTCTACCACCACCAGGAAGCCTGGGGACACGTCGTTGCTCGGCTCTTGGGGCAACTGCCTCGCGACGTCTCAGTCCCCGATCGTCTGATAGAGCAGGGACGAGTGCTGGACAACTACTACATCCCATCCCGCTATCCCAACGGCCACCCAGAGGGGGCGCCTTTCGAGCACTACGGGCCTTTGCAGAGTGAGGAGGCCGTACGCTATGCCGGCCAGATCATTGAGTTCGTCCGTCATCACATGGCCTGACGTAGACGAGGTCGTGACAGCTGTTCGCGAATGGGCGCGGGAGGCGGCCCGTCGCCATCCAGACGTCGTAAGGATTGGTATCTTTGGCTCCTACCCTAGGGGCGACTGGGGGGTGGGCAGCGATGTCGATCTAGTCATCATCGTGTCCGACGACGAGCAACCGTTCGTAGAGCGCTCGCGGGACTGGGACACGCTGGATCTCCCCGTGCCGGCCGACGTGCTGGTCTATACCGAGGAAGAGTGGGCCGCTATGAGCCGACAAGGCCGCCGTATCACGCGGGAGGAGGCCATTTGGGTCTACCGCGCGCCTGACGAGCCACTTGAAGCAACAGCGATCGGTTAGTGGTCAATTCGCCAAGCCTCTAAGACCTGACAGGTTTGGTGCGACCTCCTTCATCTAGAAATTGCACCGCTCTCATAAGCAGTTCCGGCCACATATAGCCTCCGTAAACCTGTCAGGTCTCCTTGGTCGAGCAGGTCCTCTTTCATTGCCTCCTTGCTACGCTACATTCTTGCTGTAGAATACAGCTGTACTGGACGAAGGCACAGAAGGAATGAACGGTTATGGCTTTGAAACTGAGAGCTTCCGACGAAGAGGGCATCGTTCTTCCCAAGTCCGTCCTGGAACAGCTCGCGCTCGAAGAGGGCGACAGCGTTCAGATCAGAGTAGACAGCGCGAACCGGTTGATCCTCCGGAGGGAGACCGACAAGTTATCAGAGCTCCGGCGTTTCCGCGGCATCTGGAGGGACGAGGACGTGGAGGAAGTCTTCCAAGACATCGACTAAGCCCAGATGCAACCCACCGCCACCTTTGAATCTGCGTCATCTGCGGATCAGGAGCTCCGGGCAGCGTCCATTTGCCATTTGTCCCCGGCCCCAGTATAATCCTCACCAATGAACAAGATCGATCAGTTCGAAGGCCTGGCTGAGCGGCTCGTAGAGGGCACGTTCGCGCGCCTGTTTGCCGGTCGCATCTCGCCTATGAAGGTCGCTCTACACCTTGAGAGGGCCATAGAAGAACACCAGGTGTGCGTTCCAGGCAAAGAGACACAAGCCCCCACCGAGTACTGGGTGGTCCTCAACCCAAAGGACTTCCAGGCCCTGACCGCACAGGGGGCACAGGGCCAGGAGGGGATGCCGGCCGAGCAGGCGCTGGCCCGTCACGTCACAGAGTTGGTGTCCGAGACCGACCTGGCGCTGCAATCCCCACCCGTCGTGCACATCCAGCCCGATGAGGACGTCCCTATCCGCGACGTCCGTGTAGAGGCACGCTGGACTCGGCCGGAGTCAGACATCGAGCGGACCCGTGAGATGTCGATGAGCGAGACTGACGAGGCGTCGGGGGTGACGTCCCAGGAGGAGCCGCTCCCGCAGGGGCCACAGGGATGTCCCTTCCTCATCATGGACGGTGAACGGCACGTCAACCTCAACCAGTCCACGGTCTCCATCGGGCGCGCCCTGGATAACGACGTGATCATTGAGGATCCACGCGTCTCCCGTCATCACGCCCAGATCCGCCAGCGCTACGGCCACCTCGTGCTCTACGACCTCGATAGCTCCGGGGGCACCCAGATCAACGGCTACCCGGTCAACGAATGCGTGCTCCACTCCGGTGACGTGATCTCGCTCGCCGGCGTCGAGGTCATCTACGGCGAGGACCCGCCTACGCCCATCCCCCTCCCCCCGGACGAGGAGACTCCGGCCCTGACCAAGTCCGAGAAAAACGTCGAGGTCGAGTAGAGGAGTCGACGCTCCATGGAGCCAAGGGGGAGTCGCTTCGCTTTGTAGCCAATGGACATCCTGCTCCTTATCCTGCGTCTTACGTTAGCCGGCCTGCTCTACGCATTCCTGGGCGCAGTGCTGCTGATGCTGTGGCGTGACCTCCAAGGAACGACGGCCGAGCGGACCACGCCACGGCCCAAAGGCCGCCTGGTCGTGGTAGAGGCGGCGCCGGATCAGCCCGAGGAGCCTTCCCCCGGAAGAACCCTCCCGCTGCAGCCCGTGACGTCCATCGGGCGTTCACCGACTAACACGATCGTCATCGCCGACACGTACGCCTCGTCCCAACACGCCCTGCTGGCCTGGCGCCAGGGGCACTGGTGGTTAGAGGACTGCGATAGCCGCAACGGTACGAAGCTCAATGGCAAGCCGGTGGAGGAGCCGATGCTCGTCTCCACCGGTGACGTGATCATAGTCGGCCAAACGAAGCTCAGGCTGGAGCTCGACCAGCCATAGCACCCATAGTTCCCCTCGTCGTAACGACGTCAATCGCCCCGAAAGGGGAGGACGAACGACTGAAGTCATTGCTACAAGACAAGACACCCACCATCAACGCCAAGAAAGCGAGGTGAAAAGATGGATCTCGGTCTGGATAGTAAGATCGCTCTGGTGACGGCCTCAAGCCGAGGGCTCGGTAGGGCAGTGGCGCTCCGCCTGGCTCAGGAGGGAGCTCACGTCGCCATCTGCGCCCGAGGCAGGGACGCGCTGAGGGAGACCGCCGACGATATCCGCCGGGTGACGGGACAGCGCGTCCTGACGATTCCCGCGGACGTATCCCGTCCAGAGACGGCCGACCAGCTGGTGCAGGCCACGCTGGAGACGTTCGGTCGGCTGGACATACTGATCACCAACGCTGGCGGCCCACCTCCCGGCCAGTTCCTCGACTTCACACCTCAGGATTGGGAGGAGGCCGCGCAGCTGACGCTGATGAGCGCCGTCCGCCTCTGTTATGCCGCCGCGCCGGTGATGAAGGAACAAGGTAGAGGCTCTATCCTGGCCATGACATCCATCACCGTCAAGCAGCCCCTGCCCAACCTGATTCTCTCCAACAGCCTTCGCCTCGGCGTGACCGGGCTGATCAAGACGCTGGCCGACGAGCTGGCCCCCTTTGGCATCCGGGCCAACGCCATCTGCCCGGGTTGGACCCGCACGGCGCGGGTGGAGCAACTGCTGGAGGATAGGGCGCAGCGAAGCGGCACTACGCCAGAGGACGAGGCAGCGAACATCGCTGCCGATATTCCCCTGGGCCGCATGGGAACGCCGGAGGAATTCGCTGCGGCCGTGGCCTTTCTCGTGTCGGATGCCGCCTCCTTCATCAACGGCGTCAGTCTGTCGGTCGACGGGGGGATGGCCCGACAGGTGACCTGAGAACCGGCGAGCCACGATCCGCCACATCGCCGGGCCATACCGTTCCTTAGAAAGGGAAGCGAAGCGACTCCATAGATCGGGCTTGAGCCATGATTGGGAACGACGAGAGAAACACCGAGCCGAGACGCACCAACGGTCGGCCTCGACTCAACGACATCATCTCCTTCCACGCCGACTGGCCTGGGCTGGCGGCCCTCCTCCTGCTCGGCGCCGTTCTGCTGCTCGCCTTCGCCCTCAACGCCCGCCGGGCGACCGACGGTCAGGGCGGCGTGCCGCTCGACGACGCCTGGATCCACTTCCAGTTCGCGCGCAACCTGGCCCGCGGTGACGGCTTCGCCTTCAACCCGGGGCAGCCCACGGCCGGCTCCACAGCGCCGCTCTGGACGCTGCTTCTGGCCGGCCTCTACGCCCTGGGCGGGCGCTTCCCACTTGCCGGGCAACTCCTCAGCGCCGCTTCCTTTCTGGGCACATTGATCGCCACCTACGCCCTGGCCAAGCAGCTCACGGGCCGGCGCTGGCCCGCCTGGTTGGCCGGAGCCGTGGCCGCCGTCAACGGGCGTCTGGTCTGGGCGGGTCTCTCGGCGCTGGAGACCCCCCTGTTCGCCGCGCTGAGCCTCCTGGCGATCAGCAGCTACCTCAGCCAGGAAGACGCTGACCGCTATCCTCTGCGCACAGGGGCCCTCTTCGGACTGGCCGCTCTCACCCGGCCGGAGGGCACCCTGCTCTTCGCTCTCTCGATAGCGCATTTCATCCTGCGCAGCCTGCCCCAGGAGCGAGACCGTGGACCACGCCTCACGTCTCACGTTTCACGCCTCACGTCTCACGTTTCACGCCTCACGTCTCACGTTTCACGCCT
>CAYQZG010000070.1:0-14824 GCA_964421785.1 uncultured Anaerolineales bacterium | reverse complement strand
ACGTTTTACGCCTCCCGCCTCCTCCCCGCCATCGCCATCTTCGCAACCCTCGTCCTCCCCTACACCCTCTTCTCCTGGTTTGCGGCCGGCCACGCGCTGCCCAACACCTTCAGCGCCAAGACCACCTTCGACCTACGCCCCGATCTCGCCTTTCTGAGCCTTGCATCACAGTACCTGATCTTGGACAATCCCCTCCTCCTCCCGTTCTTCGTGCTGGGCATCGGCGCATCCCTCGGTTTGATGTCTAGACACAGCACCTACCCCAACGTGAAAGGGAACCGCAGCGGCTCTTCTCGTCACCCCCGGATCCTGGTCCTGTGGAGCGTGGGGCTGCCTCTGGTCTACGCCTTCCTCCACGCCACGCTCTACCAACACGGGCGCTACCTGATCCCCCTCATCCCCTGCAACGCCGTCATCGGCATCGTCGGTCTGCTCGAGGCGCGCAGCCTGGCCCTGAGGCGCAACTGGCGATGGCGGGGCTCGCGAACAGCCCTGGTGATCCTGGTCACGGCCCTGGTCGTCGCCGGCACGGCCTGGCGGCTGCCAACCATGGCGCGTCTCTTCGCCCAGGACGTGGACAACATCAACCAGATGCACGTCGCGATTGGGCGCTGGGTGGCAGAGCGCACGTCGGCGGACGCGCTCCTGGCGCTCAACGACATCGGCGCCATCACCTACGTCTCCGAGCGCAGGATTGTGGATCTGGCCGGGTTGGTGACGCCTCAGGTGACCCCTATGTTGCGCGCGGAGAACAGGGCATCGCGGTTGGTCGGCTTCATGGCCGCACAGGGCGTGGATTACGTGATCATATTCCCCAACTGGTTCCCCGGCCTGGCGGAACGGGAGGACCTGCTGGAGCCCATACATCGGGTGACGCTGGACCGGAGGACGATTACGGGGGGGAAGACGATGGTCGTCTACCGCGCCCACTGGCCCGAATAGAGCATAGCACAGCGCATCGACCCCGACCTCATCCCAAAGTAACCACGTCAGGGTCTCTTCCCTGTTCCTTCAGCACGCTGACGACAGTCCGTGCAATGGTCTCAATGCGCACCGGACGCACCAGGTAGGCAGCGCAGCGCTCACGCAGATCGTCGAACGCGTCGCGCCTCAGTCTGCTTACGATCAGCACCGACCCCACCGCTCTCTTCGCCTCCAGCAAACGCCCCACGTCGTCGGGGCCTATTCCCTGGCCCGCATCTACCACCATCAGCACGGGATCAACAGCCGCAAGCTTGATCAAGCCCAGCGCGGCATTCACGTCCGCCGCCGAGATGACGTCTCGCTCCACGCGCTCACCCAGCTCCGCCGCCAACAGCGCACGCGTCTGCCACCTGGTCGAGACCACCAGAATCGGACCTACCGTCAGATCGCCCATCGCCTCTCCAGTATAGCACTCGGCAGATTGAGTCGCAAGCAAGACGCCACCCAGATCACCACGTCTCCTGGAGCGCAAGAGGCGCAGAGGCGTTGGAAAGCTTGCGTCTGCTACGTCTAAGAGTATAATCAGTGATCAATACACTTGAGAATGGAGTAAGGAGTCGCTAGCTTAATGTTACGTGGGCTGATCAGCAAACTCGTTGGCAACAGAGACCAACAAGAGATCGCTCGCCTGCAACAGAAGATCGAGCGCATCAACGCGCTTGAGTCAGACTTTGAAGCACTCGACGACGCCGAGCTGCGTGCCAAGACCGACGTATTCCGCCGACAGTTGGAGCAAGGGAAAGCGCTGGACGATATCCTGATCGAAGCTTTCGCCGCCGTGCGCGAAGCAGCGAAACGGACCATAGGCTTGCGCCATTACGACGTGCAGTTGATCGGCGGCATCGTGCTACACGAAGGAAAGATCGCCGAGATGAAGACCGGGGAGGGCAAGACCCTCGCCGCCACGGCCCCTCTCTATTTGAACGCCCTGAGCGGCAGGGGTGCCCATCTCGTGACACCCAATGACTATCTCTCCAAGGTCGGTGTGCAGTGGATGGGACCTATCTACCAGGCGCTCGGGTTGTCGGTGGGCGTCATCCAGTCAGCCGCCGCGGATCCCGACAAGGGGTCGTTCCTCTTCGACCCGCACTACGCATCGGATGACGATCGCTTTCTCGGGCTGCGCCCGGTCTCGCGCCGCGAAGCCTACCGGGCCGACGTCACGTATGGAACCAACAACGAGTTCGGCTTCGATTACCTGCGCGACAATATGGTCCAAGACCTAAGCAAACGGGTGCAGCGCGGCTTCCATTATGCCATCATCGATGAGGTCGACAACATCCTCATCGACGAGGCCCGCACACCGCTCATCATCTCCGGACCGGCCGAGGAGCCCTCACACCTCTATCGCAGCTTCGCCAGGATTGTGCCCCGGCTGGCGCCCAGCAGTCAGGAGAGTGTCGAGCAAGAGACCCCGGACGGCGACTACGTGCTGGACGAGAGGACAAAGACGGTCACGCTGACCGAGCGAGGCGTGGAGAAGGTTGAGGACAAGGTGCCCATGATCGATGAGGGTGAGAGCATCTACGATCCTGAGTATGCCTATATGCTGCCCTACCTCGACAATGCACTGCGCGCCTACGTCGTCTATCAGCGGGACAAGGACTACATCGTCAAAGACAACGAGGTGATCATCGTCGATGATTTCACCGGGCGTCTGATGTACGGTCGGCGATTCTCGGAGGGGCTCCACCAGGCCATTGAGGCCAGGGAAAACGTGCCTGTGCAGCGTGAGAGCCTCACCTATGCCACCATCACCTTCCAGAACTACTTCCGCATGTACGAGAAGCTGGCCGGCATGACCGGCACGGCTAAGACCGAGGAGGAGGAGTTCCAGAAGATCTACGACATGGACGTCGTCGTTCTTCCCACAAACGTCGAATATCGGGCTACGTATGAGGATCTGGAGACCCACGAACGTCGGGCGGGCGAGCTGGAGGAGGTGAGGTTCGCCGGCGTGTTGAACGGACGCAAGAACACGGAAGTGACAACCTACGAACCCGTGGATGGCGATGGCGCGCCAACCGGTGGGCGTCGCTTCTTCAAGCGCCTCGACCTACAGGACGTCATCTACGCCAACCAGCGGGCCAAGTTCCGTGCCGTGGTCGACGAGATCGCTCAGCTTCACGAGGAAGGGCGCCCCGTGCTGGTGGGAACCGTGGCAATCGAGACCTCAGAGCGCTTGTCCCGCATGCTCAAGCACCGCCGCATTCCACACCAGGTACTCAATGCCAAACACCACGAGCAGGAAGCAGTGATTATCGCTCAGGCCGGGCAGTCCGGCACAGTGACGATTGCCACCAATATGGCCGGACGTGGTGTGGACATCAAACTTGGGGGGGACCCGGAGGGCGTCGCTCGCCAGCGTCTGCGCAAAGAAGGATACGAGTTGACCGAGATTGACCAATCGGCGTGGAAGCGTGCAGTGGAGCTGCTCCGCGGTGATGATGCCCCAACCGGCGCCCAGAAGATCCACGATCAGCCTTGGGCGGAGGTTCTGGCGGATGCGGTCGCAAACTGTGCCGCCGACCGAGAGCGCGTCGTAGCGCTCGGAGGCCTTCACGTCCTCGGCACGGAGCGGCACGAAGCACGGCGCATCGACAACCAGCTGCGCGGTCGTTCCGGCCGCCAGGGCGATCCCGGTTCGTCCCGGTTCTACATCTCGCTGGAGGACGAGCTGATGCGTCGTTTCGGCGGCGAGCGCGTCAAGGGGATGATGGACCGGTTCGGCGTCGAGGAGGACGTGCCGCTGGAGCACGCCTGGCTTGATAAGTCCATCGAATCCGCCCAGCAGCGCGTCGAGGGCTACAACTTCGACATCCGCAAACACGTCCTGGAGTTCGACGACGTGGTCAACAAGCAGCGTGAAGTGATCTATGACCAACGTCGACAGGTCCTCGAGGCCGACGATCTGCGCGACCAGGTGCTTCGCATGGTGGGCGACGAGGTGCAGAGCGTCGTCGCCGCTCACACGCCGGGGCCCTATCCGGAGGATTGGGACTTACGCGGCCTATACGGGGAACTGAGGAACTTCTTCCCGCTCTCCTCGGACTTCGATTTCCAGCAGTGGGAGCATGTCTCCCCTGCCGAGATCGAGCAACAGCTCTTCGAGATTGCCGAGGACGCCTACGACCAGATCAACCGCGCCATGGGTCGCCAGGTCTACAAGCAGGCCGTGCGAGAGGACGTCTCGCTGCAGGCGCTGGCAGAAAGCACGGATCCGGCGCAGCAGAGGATCTATGGGCAGATCGTGGAGACGCTGGGCCATGCACCATCGGACGCGCAGGCGGCTCAGAAGCTCTATCAACTTCCGGAGGAGATGAAAACCACTGTCGAAGAGGCCTTCATCGACGTATATCGCCTATTCCGCGATCGCCAACTGATGCTTCAGGCCGTCGACCGCCTCTGGGTACGCCATCTCACCAGTCTAGGAGACCTGCGAGAGGGAATTGGCCTGCGAGCCTACGGGCAGCAGAATCCGCTGGTGGCCTATCGCAAGGAAGCACACGAGATGTATCAGAGTCTGTTGGCCCGCATTCAGCGCCACGTGGCCCGGTCGGTCTATCTGCCTCCCAAGGGCCTGGCGGCAACGCCAAGACGACAGCCGCAAACCACCCGTCGTCGACGCACCACGAGGCCGGCCACGGGGGCGGTGACTCGCCGGAGTAGAGCGCAGGTGGAGCGCGGCTCGGCATCGACCCAGGACGTGCGACCCGATTGCGACCTGGGGCGGAACGACGAATGCTGGTGCGGCAGCGGCAAGAAGTACAAGTACTGTCACATGCGGAAGGATCAGCAGGCGAGACGCCAACGAGCCGCCGCATCGAGATAACCCGGAACAGGCCAAGGGCTGACGTTCTTACTTATTGGAAGAGGACAATGATGGGAACAGCAGGCCACGTGACGTGGACGGGGAGGGAAGACATGGATGAAGTAGGAATCGACTTGACTGGCCGGCTTATGGCCGATATGGACCCCCGCTTGCTCCAGTTCTTACAAGCGAAGATCGACTCGTTTGTCAAGTGGGACCTCATCCGTTTCTTTCACGACAACCCATACACGACAGATACTGCCGAGAACATCGCGCGATACGCAGGCCGCAGCGTGGAGACGATCCGCAATGACTTGGCCGAGCTGGCCGAGAGCAGCGTCCTGGAGGAGAATGAGCTCGGTGACCTGATCGTGTATTCGCTGAGCAGAGACCCTGAGATCAGAGACCTGATGGAGAAGTTCGTAGAGGCATCCTCTGATCGCCAATTCCGCGTCAAGGCAATCTACCACATCATCCGTGGCACGCCTGGGTAAGCATCGGATACGATAGGCAGCGCGAGGAGAAGTCTTCGATGATGGGTTCGACAACCTCACCACAGGAGCGAGTGAAGACCGGCATTCCCGGTCTCGACGACATGTTGCTCGGCGGCTTTCTGTCTCAGACAGCCAACCTGGTTGAAGGAGCGCCCGGGACCGGAAAGACCACCCTCGGCATGCAATTCATCCATCACGGCATTGTGGCCCACAACGAGCCCGGTCTCATACTTACCTTCGAGGAGTTTCCCCAGCAGTACTACCGGGATGCGGCCAGCTTCGGCTGGGACTTCCGCCAACTGGAGCGCGAAAATCAGTTGCGCGTGGTGATGACCAGCCCCGAGGTCGGCAAGGTCGGCCTGGAGGAAGTCGGGGGCAGGATTGAGAGGCTCATACAAGAGATCAACGCCAAGCGGATCCTCGTCGACAGCCTCTCCCATTTCGAGAGCATCAGCGATAGGCCGGCGAACTTGCGCCGCACCGCCTATGGCTTCGTCAACAGCTTGAAACGTGAGGGCCTGACCGCCGTGCTCACGCGGGAGAGTTCGGCGCTCCTCGGTGACCCTGACGGGGCGAACGATGATTTCGGTTTCATGGTCGACGCTTACATCCTACTCCGCTATGTCGAAATCGAGAGCACCGTGCGTAAGGCACTGCTCGTCCTGAAGATGCGAGGCAGCGACCACGACAAAGGTATCCGCGAATTCGAGGTCACCCCGCGCGGGCTGGAGGTCCACGCGCCCTTTGAGGGAAGGGAAGGTATCATGAGCGGCAGCCCGCGGCGAATGGTCGATTCCTTCGTGCAGGCTTTTGTTCATCGCTGAAACCCATCGCGGAATAGGGAGACAGAGACGCTATATGCTTCTGCAAATCACTAAGTATGTGTTGACCGTCTATTCATGGCTCGCGATCGGCGCGCTGCTCTTCTTTCTGTGGCGCATCGCCGGCTTCTACCAGGACGCGTCCGGGCAGCGCGTCGGCCATCGCTTTCTGCTGCTCCCCGGCGCATTGCTAATAGGCGGCCTCATCTGGTATCTGGTACATGACATCGACTTCATTGGGAAGCCGATCGGGGATCTGCTCCTCTTTGGGGGAGGCATCCTGCTCGTCCTCTTCAGTGAACGTCTGCAGAAGCTGATGACGGGTGAATGACAATGTACGTCATCGCCACTGCTTTGGGACCGTTGGGGCTGGCCTCTATTGTCTACCTGGGGCTCATACTATCCACACTAAGCAATCGACTGAACGCAGTGGCGAACAAGGAAGACTACCACCGCTGGTTCCAGCTGGCCAACAGCCTGATCGCCACCGCGGCTATGAGCCAGGTGATCCGCAACGCCGCCACCCTGGCACCTGAGCGGGCACTCCCCGCTCTGCTAGAGCCTTGGTTTGCCTTGCTCACCTTTCACATTCCTCTGACCCTGGGAACGTCGTCTCTACTCTTGCTCGTCTGGTACTACTGGGGGTGGATCCTGAAGGAGACGTCCAAGTGATATCCTGCTTCAGATCCCCGTATCGATGTCTAAGTGGACGGTTAGATGGCCGAAACAACCAACCATTCGGGAACTGACAATGGCCAGACCTCTTTGCGCGCCTTGCCGAAAGTAGACCTCCACCGTCATCTGGAGGGATCGCTGCGGCTCCAGACGCTGGCCGAGATCGCTCAGGAAAACGGGATCAATCTACCCGGCTATGCGATTGAAGACCTGCGTCCTTTCGCGACGGTCACCGGCGAGGAGCCCGACTTCCATCGCTTCCTGGCGAAGTTCGAGTTTCTTCGGCGCTTCTACCCAACGCGAGAGGTCGTGGAACGGGTGGCGCATGAGGCCGTCGATGATGCAGCGGATGACAACGTTAAGTACCTTGAGCTCCGTTTCAACCCCATCGCCCTCGCCCGTGCCCAGGGCTTTCCACTCGAAGCTGTGACGTCCTGGGTCTGTAAGGCCGTCGCCAAGGCCCAGCACGACCGTGACATTGACGTGAACCTCATTATCCAGATTGGCCGAGACGAGGATCCGAACACAGCCTGGGAACTCGCCCACCTGGCGCTGGCTTATCAGGACCAGGGTATCGTAGGGCTCGATCTGGCCGGCGATGAGAAGCGATACCCCGCATGCCCTTTCGTCGACGTCTTTCGTTACGCGCGCAGCGAGGGCTTGCACGTGACGATACACGCCGGAGAGGCCGGTGGACCGGAGAACGTCATGGAAGCAGTGCAGAAGCTGGGAGCCGAGCGAATAGGACACGGTGTGCGGTCGGTGGAGGATTCACGCGCTCTGAGGCTTCTTCGAGAGAAGAACGTTACCCTGGAAGTATGCCCGACCAGCAATATCCAGACCGGTATCGTGCGCCGTGTCTGGCATCACCCCCTGCGCGATCTGCTGGCGCTCAACATTCCTGTCTCCATCAATACGGACGACCCCAGCGTCAGCGACACAACGTTGACGGACGAATACCGCATCGCCATGTTGGCCATGGGGCTAACCTTGAAACAGATCAAACGGTCTATCATAACTGCAGCAGAGGCCTCCTTCCGACCTGCAGACGACCGCCGGCGGCTGGCGAAGTCGCTCCGGAAAACGCTGAAAGTGGACAGTCATCAATGAACGAGCTAAGCAAGTTGACGCGTGACCGGGTCGCATCCCTGATACAAGAGGGCATCAACGTCGCGCAAGAAGAGGGCGCCTTGCCCCCATTCGAGATGCCAAACGTCGGCGTGGAACGCCCCCGCCAGGCGGAACATGGGGACTATGCGACCCCGGTCTGCCTGCAACTGCCCGGAGCGGCCAAGATGGCGCCCCGGGCCATTGCCACTCGCGTCCTCGACCATCTCCCCGAGGCACCGTTCGTCGCGGAGGTCGACGTCGCCGGGCCGGGATACATCAACATCACCCTCGATGAGGCCTGGCTCGCAGAGCAGGTGCAGGCCATCCTCGGCATCGGTGAGCGATGGGGGCACATCGACCTGGGTAGCGGGCAGCGCATCCAGGTCGAGTTTGTCAGCGCCAACCCCACCGGGCCGATCACTGTCGCATCCACGCGGAACGCCGTCATCGGCGACGTGCTGGCCAGCGTACTGACGGCGGCCGGCTTCAACGTCGAGCGCGAGTATTACGTGAACGACGCCGGTTCGCAAGTGCGCAAGTTCGGCGAGAGCCTCCATGCCCGCTATGCCAGCGCCCTCGGAGAGGACGAGCCATTCCCCGAGGATGGTTATCACGGTGACTACGTGGTGGAGATGGGTCGCGAAATAGCTCGCCAGCACGGCGATCGCTACCTCCAGATGGATCGACGGGAGGCCGTCCAAGCCCTGGGAGAGCTGGGCATTGAGCGCGTGCTGGAACAAGTACACGAGGACCTGCACGCGCTGCGGGTCGTTTTCGACTCCTGGTTCCACGAGAGAAGCCTATACGAGTCCGGGCTGTTCCGGCGCGTCCTCCACAGGCTGCGAGATGACGGCTACATCACCGAGCGCGAGGGCGCTGTCTGGTTCACCTCGCCGGACCTGGAGGACGACGCCGTCGTCATCCGGTCTCCAGCGGTGATCCCCAATCCAGACGAGCGCCCCACCTACCTCGCCTCCGACATCGCCTACATGTGGAACAAGCTGGTCGACCGGGGCTTCGAGCGGGCCATCTACGTCTGGGGGGCCGACCACCACGGGGACGTGCCTCGGGTCAAGGCCGCGGCCAAGGCCCTGGGCCTCGACCCCGATCGCCTGGAGATCATCCTCTACCAGATGGTCAACCTGAAGCGGGGTGACGAGGACGTGCGCATGTCGAAGCGAGCCGGCGAGTTCGTCACCCTCCAAGAGCTGATCGACGAGGTCGGACCGGATCCCATCCGCTTCCTGCTGCTGACTCGCACCGTCGATGCCACCATCGATTTCGATCTGGATCTGGCGGTCGAGGAATCGGAGAAGAACCCGGTCTACTACGTCCAGTACGCCCACGCGCGGATATGCAGCATTCTGCGCTATGCCGAAGAGCAAGGGTGGGCCTCAGACGAATCGGGCGACGTCTCGCTGCTGACCCACGAAAGCGAGCAGACCCTCATCCGCAAGATGTTGGAGCTGCCGGAGGTGGTGGCGCAGGCAGCGGAGCAGCGCGCCCCGCATCGCCTCACGTTCTACACGAGAGAGCTCGCCTCCGACTTCCACGCTTTCTACCGCGACTGCCGCGTCGTGGCCGCGGAAGCGCCGGAGCGAACGCGGGCGCGCCTCACGCTCGTTCGAGCCGCCCGGCTGACGTTGGCCCAGGCGCTGGGCCTCCTCGGCGTCACGGCACCAGAGCGAATGTAGGCCTGGATACCCTCATAGACCGCTTCGAGCCGAGCTGACAAGGAGCAACCTGTATGGGATTGAAGCCTGATCATTGGATTCGAAAGATGGCTCTGGAGGAGAGCATGGTCGAGCCGTTTGTAGATGGACAAGTGAGCGACGGCGTCATTTCCTACGGCCTCTCCTCCTACGGCTACGACATTCGGGTAGCCAACGAGTTCAAGATCTTCCAGCCGGAGATCACCGCATCCAAGCTCTCCGACGTACAGTGCGCCTACGTCGCAGGTCTTCTCGACGCCGAGGGTGATATTGGGTACGAAGCATCGGAGGCCACGGGCAGAGCGACGCTCGCACTCCACGTCAGCGGGAGCGATCGCCAGCTCCTGGAGGGGGTCAAGACCACGATTGGCACGGGAGAGCTACACCGCTCTGGCGACGGCCAATTCAGCCTTGTCGTCTGCAAGGCAGCCGACGTCCAGTACATTCTCTCCCAGGTGCTGCCTTATCTGACACGCCGCCGCGACGCAGCCTCGCGCGCCCTTGCGGAACTGAAGTCGAACAAGTCGATCGTCGTAGATCCCAAGGCATTTGACGCCAATTCCTTCATCGACTTCAAGGGTGACGTCTGCGTCATCCCTCCCAACTCCTTCGCGCTGGGGCGCACCGTCGAGTACTTCCGCATTCCCAGAAGTGTCTTGACCATCTGCGTGGGTAAGAGCTCCTATGCTCGATGCGGCATCATCGTCAACGTCACCCCCTTTGAGCCGGAGTGGGAAGGCTACGTCACGTTGGAGATCAGCAACACAACCCCACTGCCGGCCAAGATCTACGCCAATGAGGGTATCGCTCAGGTCCTCTTCTTCCAGGGCGACGAAATCTGCCAGATGTCCTACGCCGACAAGAAGGGGAAATATCAGCGACAGCAGTCCATTGTTCTGCCGCGCCTTTGACGTTGACGAGGTCGGCATTCCTGAGTATAATCGATGAAGTGCCTTGCTTCCCTTTACATCAGGAAGTCACGGCGCTTCCCTTCCATTGGGATAATGGTTGTCTGACGTGGGCGGTTAGCTCAGTTGGTCAGAGCGCCTCCCTTACAAGGAGGAGGCCATAGGTTCGAGTCCTATACCGCCCACTAGAAACTCGATAGTAGCCCAAACATCAATGAAACGTCTCTACTCACAAATCTATTCACAAAAAGGAGCTTAACAATGAAACTGGATCCCGAAGCACGCTATGCTGAGAGCCACGAATGGGCCCGCTGGGACGGCGAGGAAATCGTCTGTGGCGTCACCGACCACGCCCAGGAAACCCTCTCCGATGTCGTCTACATCGAGTTGCCGATGGTCGGAGACGTCTACGACGCTGGCGAACCGTACGGAATCGTCGAATCCGTGAAGGCAGCCTCCGACGTCTACGCCCCCGTCGCCGGGGAGGTGGTCGCCGTCAACGAGGAGCTGGAGGCAGCGCCAGAGCTGGTGAACCAAGACCCTTACGGCGACGGTTGGATGGTCCGCCTCGATCCGTCCGATCCTGATGAATTTGAGGACCTGATGGAAGGCGATGAGTACCAGGCGTTCGTAGAAGAGGAGGAGGGATAGCTCTTGAGGCACGATGCGTGAAACGTGACGCCACCTCGGCTCACGTTTCGCATCTCACGCCCTAGAGGTGACTTATGCCATATATCCCTCACAGCGACGCCGACCGTAACGCTATGCTCGAGACCATCGGCGTCCCGTCGCTCGAAGACCTCTTCGAGGATATACCCGAACGAGCTCGTTTCCCCGACCTCGATCTACCCATGCCCCTTTCGGAGATAGGAGCCAGGTGGGAGCTCGAGTCCCTCGCGGAGGCCAACCTCACCACAGCAGAAGGATCCTGCTTCTTGGGAGCCGGTGCGTACCGTCACTTCGTACCTGCTGTCGTGGATGCGGTGATCAGCCGCGGCGAGTTCTACACCGCCTACACACCCTATCAGCCCGAGGTAAGCCAGGGAACGCTCCAAGCCATCTTTGAGTACCAGACCATGATCTGCGAGCTCACCGGCATGGACGTCTCCAACGCGTCCCACTACGATGGCGCCACCTCGACCGCCGAGGCCGTCATCACGGCGGTCAATATCCATCGTATGCGGCGAAAGAAGGTCGTCGTATCACGTTTCGTCCACCCGGCGTACCGGAAGGTGATCCGCGCCTATACCCAGGGCCTGGACCTGACCATCGTCGGCGACACGGAGGCCGACGAATCGATGCCGCCCGTGGAGCTGCTCGATAAGGATACGGCCTGCCTGGTCGTCCAGTACCCCGATTTCCTGGGCCGCTTCGAGGACCTTAGCGATCTTGCCCAGGCGGCGCAGGACGTTGGTGCCATCTTCGTGGTGGTAGCGGATCCTGTGGCCTTGGGCCTCTTGAAGCCCCCCGCCGAGTTCGGCGCAGATATCGTCACCGGTGAGGGACAGGGGCTGGGGATCGGGCTGACCTTCGGTGGGCCCTACCTCGGTTTCTTCGCCGCCAAGAAGAAGCATGTGCGAAAGATGGCGGGCCGTCTCGTCGGTCAAACGACCGACACAGACGGCCAGCGAGGCTTCGTCCTCACGCTCGCCACGCGCGAGCAGCACATCCGCCGCGAGCGAGCTACCTCCAACATCTGCACCAACCAGGGTCTCATGGCACTGGCGGCGGCGGTCTACATGGCTGCTCTTGGGAGGTGCGGCCTGCGACAGGTGGCGGAACTCTGCTACCACAAGGCGCACTACGCCGCGGATCGGATCGACGCACTGGATGGCTTCTCCGTCCTTCGAGACAAGCCATTCTTCAAGGAGTTCGCCGTGCGCTGCCCCAAACCAGTGTCGGAGATCAACGACGATCTCCTGAGACGGCGCGCCATCATCGGCGGCTACGACCTGGGGCAGACCTATCCAGATCTGGAAGACCATATGCTTCTCTGCGTGACGGAGATGAACCCACGCCAGGAGATCGACCTCTTGGTACGAACCCTGGAGGAGGTGGCATCGTGACCAGGCCACTGATCTTCGAAATCTCTGAACCTGGTCGCTGCGCGACCTCACTCCCCACGTCGGACGTGCCACGGACCGAGCTGCCGGAGGATATGGTACGCGATGACCTGAACCTGCCCGAGGTGAGCGAGGGAGATCTGATCCGTCACTATACGCACCTCTCGCAGATCAACTATGGCGTCGACACCGGCTTCTACCCTCTGGGCTCGTGCACGATGAAGCACAACCCCCGCATCAATGAGGCTGTGGCGCGCCTGCCGGGCTTCGCCCACCTCCACCCGTACCAGGACGAACAGACGGTGCAGGGAGCCCTCTTCCTGATGTACACGCTGCAGGAGTTCCTCAAGGAGATCGGGGGATTTGCCGGCGTCAGTCTGCAGCCTGCTGCCGGAGCTCACGGCGAGCTGACGGGCGTGCTGATTATGCGCGCCTACCATCTCGACCGTGGCGACGACCAACGCAACGTGATCCTCATCCCCGACTCGGCCCACGGCACGAATCCGGCCAGCACCTCAATGAGCGGCATGGACGTGCTGGAGATTCCGTCCGATGAGCGAGGGGACGTCGATCTGGAGGCACTGAAGGCGGCCTGCCAGACCCACGGCGATCGCCTGGTGGGCATGATGTTGACCAATCCAAACACACTGGGGCTCTTCGAGAAGCAGGTCGAGGAGGTATGCGCGGTGGTCCACGACCACGGCGGCCTGATGTACGGCGACGGCGCCAACATGAACGCCCTGCTCGGCGTCGCCCGCCCCGGCGACCTCGGCTTCGACGTGCTCCACTACAACCTGCACAAGACGTTCAGCACGCCGCACGGCGGCGGCGGGCCGGGCTCTGGCCCTGTCGGCGTCGCACCTTCGCTCGTCGACTTCTTGCCAAGCCCGATCGTCACGATCGACACCGAGAGATCCGAGGAAGAGCTGCCTTTCTTCACGCTCTCAACGCCGGCGAAGACCATCGGTCCGGTCAAGGCCTTCCACGGACACTTCGGCGTGATGGTCAAGGCGTACACGTACATCCGTATGCTGGGCCGCGACGGGCTGCGGAGGGTAGCCGAGCACGCGGTGCTGAACGCCAACTACCTGAAGGAACGTCTGAAGGAGACCTATCCGCTGCCGTACGACCGCATCTGTATGCACGAGTTCGTCCTGGCCGGTCCCCCCAAGGACGTGCAGGACGCCAGCGTGCACACGATGGACGTGGCCAAGCGACTGATGGACTACGGTTTCCACCCCCCCACGGTCTACTTCCCGCTGATCGTGGAGGAGGCGCTCATGATCGAGCCGACCGAGACGGAGAGCAAAGACACGTTGGACGCCTTCGCGGACGCGATGCAGCAGATTGTCGCGGAAGCCCGCGAGGATCCGGACGTGCTCCACGACGCTCCATTGAAGGCACCCACGCGCCGGCTTGACGAGGTCAAGGCCGCGCGAGACCTGATCCTGCGTTGGCAGCCGCCAGAGGGGGAGAGCTAACCAGCACAAGGCCGCCCCGGGAGTTGATCCAATGCCCCGCATCGAGAAGGAGATTGAGATAGCGGCACGACCGATGACCGTCTTCCGCTCTTGTCACGATATGGCTCGTCGCCCCGAGTGGGATGAGCGCATCACGCGGGCGGAGCTCCTCACACCCAAGCCCATTCGGCGGGGGTCGGTGGTGCGCTTCGACACCCAGCTTGCCGCGGGGGCCGTCTTCAGCTGGGAAGGATCGTTCGTCGAGTTCAGCTTTCCCAGCAGATCGAGGATAGAGGTCATCGATGCAGCGCCCAGCAGCCACTTTGTCGACGGCAGCGAGGAGTGGCGCTTCACGCGCTCGAGTGAGGGCACCAAGTTCTCCCTGCTCTGGACGTACAGACCGCGGGGCATCTTGGGACGCATCCTGGACATAGCAGTGAGGCGGCGCGCCATCCGCCGCGCTATCGCGCAGAGCCTTGAGAAGCTGAAAGGGATGATCGAGGCCCAGACGTGAGCGAACAGGTAGCGCCGGTGGACGCTCTGACCCGCCTGGCATAGGAGAAAGCCTGCCCATCGATTGGGCAGGCTTTTTAACGATTCACCTTTCGGCCCCCTGCTCCCCACCCCCGCTCCCGGCGGATTCGCAATCCGCCCGCCGGCCCACCCTCACCCCCCCCACCCCTGCTCCCGGCGGATTCGCAATCCGCCCGCCCTCCCACCCTCACCACCCACACCCCCGCTCCCGGCGGATTCGCAATCCGCCCGCCGGCCCACCCTCACCCCCCC
>CAYQZG010000069.1:9365-20279 GCA_964421785.1 uncultured Anaerolineales bacterium | reverse complement strand
GGGACACCCAGCCAGGAGAAAGCGGGGCGACCGATCATCTCAATGCCCAGCGTCTTCAGGCGCTGAGCGACATCCTCCCGGATGAGCAAGGGTTCCCGGCTGCGGATGATGTGCTCCGTCAAGCCCGAAGGGCTGCCCTCCCCTAAATCGCGCGGTGACCACTCAACTGGCTCTCCATGCTCAATCGCCAAGGGGAATGAGATGCTTCCGGCCGTCGCGTCGTAGAGGGCAATGTAGAAGTTGGTCGTATCCACAAGCCTGGACGCCCCTCGATAGGTCTCCTCCAAGACCTCATCTACGTTCAGCTGGGCGGTGAGGGTCTGGCCCAGTTGGTTCAGTACAGCCTGCTCCTCCGCCCGCCGCTGAGCCTCCTCGAACAGTCGAGCGCTCTCCAGCGCCGGCGTTACCTGCTCACTTACTTCCTTCACCAGCTGAATCTCGTCCTCGGTCCAGGGGCGAGCCTCGTCCATCTCCTCCAGAGAGAGAATGCCGATCACCTGATCGCGCAGGCGGAGCGGGGCGGCCAGAGTCGATCGGCCGTTGTCCGGCTCCGTCACCGCGACAGGTTCCCCCGTCTCCAAAGCCCGGTTGACTGCCGTAAGCGCAGCGACCGACTTATCGATGATGGACAGAGAGCGAAGATCGGGGCCATCAGGACTCCCTCGCTTTCCCTCGTAGTGGGAGGAGCCGTCAAGCCGGTTCCGCTCAGGCGATTCCGCCAAGCCCGGAACGGGCCGGTCCGCGGTCTCATACGTGGGGAAGGGATCGACCGGCTTCACGTCAATGCGGTCATACTCAAAGGCCCGAAGGCTCCGCCAATCTCGGGACGAGACCACATCGCCCCAGGCACTACGGATGTACTCACCGTGGGCCATCCGCAGCTCCTGCAGGGTGCGTCGGCTCTCCTTCAACAGGCGGGCGTTCTCGATCGCCAACGCCACCTGATCCGCCATCGTCTGCAGGACCCCAACGTCCTCGTCCGTGAACGCCGCCTCCTCGGTCGACTGTACGTCCAGCACGCCTATGATCTCTCCATGCACCTCCAGCGGCAAGGCCATCTCGGAGCGCGTCCGCGGCAGGTCAGGGTTGTCGAAGAAGACTGCGTCCTTGCCCACGTCGAGAGCGATGCGCGGCTCACCAGAGCCAGCGACGTAGCCCACAATACCCACCTCGCCCACCTTCAGCCTGTGCCCCCGCTCAAGCATTCGCCGACCGCCTTCCGACAATGCAGCCCGCAGCACAGCGTACTCACTGACGTCATCCAGGAGGAAGATGCCAGCATGGTAGAAACCGAACCGCTCCGAAATAAGGCGTACCGTCTCGTCGAGCAATCGATCTACTTCCCGGATAGCAGCAGCCTCGCGAGCCACATCGGCCGCCGCCTCCAATTGGACAGCACGTCTTTCCAGGTCTCTCGTGCGATCAGCCACCTTCTGCTCCAGCCCAGCGTAAAGCTCCTGCAAGCGCTCGGCCATCTGATTGAACGTGTTCGCCAACGCCTCCAGCTCGTCCTCTGTGCTCAGAAAGATGCGATGATCAAGCTGACCGCTGCTCAGGAGCCTCGCACCCTTCTCCAGTCGGGCCAACGGGCGCACCACAAGCTGCGGCAGCACGGACGTCACCCCCCCGATAGCCACAGCTACCACCCCCAGCATGCCCAGCAGGGTCAACGTCATCTCCCGAAGCTCCGCGTACGCTTCTGCCATCGGCAGATCGACCACCACCGTCCAGGGGGTCTCCTCGATAGAAGCCCAGGCGCTGACAACCTCCTCCCCTCCCAGGCCGACATATTCCCAGACCCGCGGGGGGAACAGAATCCACCAAAAGCTGGAAGCTAGAGATCCCCTGTCCATGCCGGTGAAGACCCAAGTGTTGAGTTCCTCCGGGCTGGCCGCGATCCTCTCCATAGCCGGCGTGTCACTTAGATTCTCGCTCTGCAATCTCAGATACTGCGCGAGATCAGAGTGAGCCTGCAAACGGCCTGCATCGTTGATGACGTAGGCGTAACCAGTCTCACCCGCCTTCGCTCCTGCGATCACATCCCACATTCGCTTGACACTCGCATCCGCCATCAGCACGCCCACTATATCTCCAGTATCGGAATCGCTAACCGGCACCGCTATCTCCACGGTAGGCAAACTGCTGTAAGGCGAGATGATCACCTCGTCGGCCAAATAAGCCTCACCCGCCAAAGCTTGCTGAAAGGCGGCCATCTGGCTTCGATTCCCCAGCTCCTCTGGAAGATAGGTATAGAAGCGAGAAACCCTTGCTACCTCATCTCCATCTTGATTCAAGAGCGTGATCTCTTCATAAACATCTTGCCACTGAATCAATAACCTTTCGATGGTCAGATGTTGCTCAGCGTGCTCCACTGACATCAGATCCCGTGTCTGGGCAAGAAGTCGCAAACCATCCTCGGCCCTCTGAAGGTAGGAGGTTACGGAAATGGCGATATCCTCAGCCGCCCCCTGCTGGGCTCGGAAAATCTGTCTTCTCTGCGCCTCGCCACTGGTGCGGATCTGAACGTAGCTCACGAGCAACAGAGCCATCACAACAGAGATGACGATCGGCCAGCGTAGTTTGTTGACCAGGCTCTTCTTAGGCCGCCGCGGCGCTTCCATAGGTGCAGCCACCCCGACCGAAGCGGTCTTCTCGCTCTTTTCTGCCACATCCGAGATAAAAACACCATCCGGCGTAGTTTGTTGACCAGGCATAATACACTCCCTACTGCCCTTCTGACATCGGCCAGACCAGTTCCTCGCTCGCCATATCCCAGGGCCAGACGGTATGATAGACGCCATCCCAAAGCTGCACGATGATGCCCCGAGCCAGCAGGTTCTGCCCTGTCTCCGCGTCAAAGCGAACGCCCTCCCAGGGCATAATCATACGTTCGCCAGGGATGTCTGTCTCCAACAGGGCCTCCCGAATCGCCTCCGGATCAGTGGAGCCGGCGCGGTTGATCGCATCGGCCAGAACCAACAAGCCGGTGAAAGCACGAGCACTGTTCCCGTCCATGTGGCCCCCATACATCTCGACGTACAGATCGTCCACTTGTTGGACAAGCGGCCTCTGCTCTCCCAAGTCCTGTGCCCAAACCTCGCGGCTGAGTACATAGCTGGCCTCAGCCCCCACACGCTCCACAAAGCCGGGGCTGATGAACCCCGCATCCATCGCCAACAGAGCAGTGGGCTGGAAACCCATCTCCTCGTAGGTCTGGATGGTAAGGATAGCGTCACCGACGTAGGAAGCCTGCATCACGATGGGAGCGCCCGTCTCGAGTAGGGTCTTTACCTCCTGCTCGACAGACTCGGCGTCAGAAGCATAGGGCACATCGGCGACGACGTTGAAGCCAAACTGCCCGGCATATGTCTTCTCCATCTGGCTTACGCCTGTGCCCCAGAGCGTGTTCTCGTAAACCAAGGCAACATCCCGGGTACGCAACCCTTGCTGCTCGTCCACTTCCTGTAGAAACTGAAAGAAGTTTTTGGCGAAGATGGCATCATCAGCCGTGGTGCGGAAGAACCACCTGTAGCCTCGTTCAGTCAGAGTTGGCGACGTGGAAGCAGCGTTCAAGAAGGGGACTCCCGATGCTTCAGCTATCTGGCTGGCCCTGGCGGTGACGCTGCTGTTGTAGCAGCCGAGCAAGGCCGTTACCCCCTCTCCCTCAGTCAACGCATCGCCCTCAATCAGGCCTGTGGCCACCTCCGCCCCCCGCTCAGGGTCACCTTCGTGATCAGCAAAGACGACTTCAAGACGGGCATTGCCCAGTCCAGGCAAGCCGGATGACTGTGCCAGTGGAAGATCCAGGTCGTATTCCTCATTCACGATCTCCTGGGCCAGCGACACGGCCTGAGTGAGCGACTGACCTGTGGAGGCCAACGACCCACTGAGAGGATAGATCGCTCCAACACGCACGACATCGGGATGCGATGGCCCAAAGGCACTGCAACCCGCCAGATTTGAGGCGACCAGGCCTACGACTAGAACCACTGGAACGAGCACAAGCAGACGATTTCGATATCTCCCGAGCAATCTAGGCATAAGCTCTACTTCTCCTCTTTGTCGTTTGACGCCTTGGAAGGTGCTGACGAATCTCCAAGACCAACTTGAACGCGCGCTCGATCAGTGTCCAGGGCCACGCCCAGCTCACGCACGGCCGTTCGCATAATCGTCTCCACGTCCGAGGAAGCGCGGACTTTCGCTGTGATGTCGGCGACCAGACGCTCCCGCTGAGCACGCCGCTGCGTCTCCTCCAGCAAACGGGCGCTCTCGACCGCCAACGCCAGCTGCTCGGCCACGGACTCAACCAGCGCTATCTCCTCATCCGTCCACTGCCTGGGCCGTTCCGCCCCCACCCCCCGTTCCTGGAGCCCCAGAGCCCCAATCACCTCACCACGGAGCGTGAGAGGGGCCACAAGGGTGGATTCCCCATGACCGCTCGGGTCACGCTGCGGCTCGGCATCCGAGCGCACAAGCCTCCTTTCCGTCATTGCGCGTTCGACCTCCGGGGAGAGGGCATCGCCGTCCGCCATAAGCGCAGCGACATCCGGGCGCGCTCGCTCGTAGAATGGGGAGACCCTTGCAGGCACGAATTTCTCCCATTGCTCGCGCACGTACAGCCGGGTCGTAGCCTCCAAATCCTCCAAGGCCTCCTGGGTCTGCTCAAGCAGGCGACGGTTCTCGATGGCCGTAGCCAGCTGAGGGGCCACCGCTTCGTAGAGCCGGCGCTCGCGCTCGCTAAAGGTGTGAGGTTCAGACCACCTCAACGTAACAAGCCCCAACCAACGCTCTCCCATCCTCAAGGGTATGAGGACCATAGCTCCACTAATACCCCGTTGGTCTATAGGCATGTAGTCACGCACATCAGCGATCAGGCGCGGGCTGTCTGGCTCGGCGATCAGAAGCTCCCCCATAGGAAACTCCGAAAGGCGATATCGCTCGCCAAGGGCAGGAGCCTGTTTGGGGATAATGCCCTTACGAGCGACCCCGATCCCCCATTCCGGCCGCCCTTCATCATCCGAATCGACATAGGCCAAGGTGGCAGAAATCGCGCCAACCTCAAAAGCTGGCTCAGCGATCGCTCCCAACATCTCCTCAGGCTCGTCAGCCGCCATGAGCGACCTGGAGACACCGTATAGCGTCTCGGCCTCGGCCCGAGCCACCTGCGTCTGCTCAAAGAGGCGGCCACTCTCCAAGGCCTCGGCCACCTCAGCCGCCACCGCCTCCACCAGGGCCATCTCATCAGCCGACAGAGGATTCTCCGGATCGTCTTGGATACCCAAGGCGCCAATGACCTCCCCGCGTACCGAGAGGGGCGCCACAGCTGCCGATCCTTGGGCTTCCCCCTTTCCATCCTCACCCCTCTCTGGCGCCACCAAGGTTCCCGCTTCTGTGACCAGTTCAAGCTCCGGCACCCAGATATCCTCGGCCTGGACGACGTTCCCGCCGTCAAACAGATAACCGCCACGGCGGTTCCGCCCCCCGTCCTCGGGCCGCCCGCCCCAGGGCCGCTCTGCCTCACGCCGAAACGTCTCCCAACCCTCGCGGCTCATCGCGCGGGTCACGCGTTCCAGCTCGCGCAGGTTCTCCTCCATCTCCTCCCGCAAGCGAGCGGATTGGATGACACTGGCGATCTGGCCGGCGAGGCCAAGCAGCACCACCTGATCCTCCTCGGTGAGGGCGCCGACCTCGTCACTCTGCACGTCAAGAACGCCCAGCACCTCATCGCGTAGTTTGATCGGCACCGCCAACTCGCCTTCAGTCTCCGGCAAATCGGGATGCGGCATCCAATGAGCATCCATGGTGACGTCGGAGGCCAGAATCGGCTCACCGCTGGCAGCAGCGGTGCCAACCACGCCCTCGCCATAGGGCAAGCTGTGCCCGGCAGCCTTCATCCTGTCACCGACATGGCCGTACCCCTCGACGACTCGCATTGCGTCGACCCTGGGTTCATAACGGAAGATCTGAACGTGATAGTAGCCGAACCGTTCCTTGACCAAGGTGACGACGCGCTCGTAAATCTCCTCCAGCACGGGAGCTGTGGCGATCTCCTGGGCAATCTCTGTCGTCAGCTCCACCTGCTCACCACGACGCTCCAGCAAGTCTAGGAGCCGTCTCCGTGCCCGCTCGCGCTCGGTGACGTCCAAGACCTGGGCGACTGTCTGCGGGTTGCCCATCGGATCCTGGATCACGACAGCGCTCATCTCCAGCAGTCTCTTCTCCCCATCCTTTCGAATGATACCGAGTTCGTAGCGGGATGGAACGTCCTCCCCACGTTGTCTGCGAACGTAGCGATCGGCAACAACTTGCTTGCTCTCCTCATCAAGAAACTGGCGGAAATCTAGACCGATGATCTCCTCGGGGGAATACCCAACAATTCGACTCAATCCTTCGTTCGCATAGACAAACTGATAGGCCTCACCGACGATGAAGATACCGGTGGGAGAGTTTTCGACGACAGAGCGGAATAGCGCCTCGCTCTCGCGAAGTGCCTCCTCTGACCGGCGCAGCACCTTACCCGCTTGGCGGGAGACAACGTCCCGAGACCTGGACAACGTACGCCAGAGGAACTTAGCCGTCTCCGCCTCGGAGACCAGCGGGAGGAGGGTCTGTTCCAGGGCAGCCAGAGCAGCAGTCACATCCTCGCCGGTCAAGCCCTGTTCGAACCGCTCGACCGCCATCTCTCGGGTGAAGGCAACGAATGGCGCGTGGTCCCCAATCTCCAAGCACGTCGCGATGCGATCGACATCCCCCCGGGCAACATCCAGTCTGGCCTGGTGAGGCAACGCCGAGTAACACGGTATCTCCCGAAGACGTCGCGCATACGCCCCAGCCACGCCATCAGACGCCGCATCCAGATCCTGTCTCAGTATCGACGCGAGTTGGTGCATGCTACTCACCTCCTTCCTGCCTAGGCCGCCTCCGCCCGACATCGTCTGTCCCCATCACCCGCCGACCATCTCCCCCGGGTGCCGGGGCGAAATCGCCGTTAGCAGAGCGGCGCGACCCATCCTCGCTCTCCTGGGATCGGGATAGCTCTTCGGCGCTGCCCAGACGGACGAATGTGGGGCGTCCCAGAGCAGTGCCCAACTCGCGCACGGCGGTGCGAACGATAGCCTCGGGATCGGTGAAGCCACGCACGCGGGCGGTGATCTCTCGCAGTGTCTGCTCCTGGCGAGCGCGGGCCTCGGTCTGTTCAAGCAAGCGCTTGGTCTGGATGACGGCGGCGGCCTGATCGGTCAGACCGGTGATCTGACGGATCTCTCTCTCTCCTATCTCCAGGGTGGTGCCGGCCTGACCGGTGATGACGCCGATCCATTGCTCGCCCACCACCAGTGGCCAGAAGACCATGCCACGCGTACCCAGCCGCTCTAAGATGAGAGCGCGGGTATTCTCGTCTATGCGTTCATCAGTACCGACATCGCTGACGATGGTTGGCCCGTGGCGATCCACAACCCGACCCGCCGGGAACCGATCAAAGTCGTAGCGGGTGCCGACGGGCGCGCGGGGCTCCTCACCGCTGCGCTCCCAGACGGCCCTGACGGTAAAGGCGTCTGGATGCTCACCAGGGGATAGCGGACGATCAAAGAGGAGAAAGTTGACTCGGTCAAGACGCTGCAGAGCCGTCGATTGGACCAGAGCCTGCAAGACGTCGTCTATCGTCTGCGCACCAGTCACCTGGCTACTGCCTTCGTAGAGCCTCTCAGCCCGAGCCAACGCCTCCTGAGTCTGCTCAAACAGACGAGCGTTCTCAATTGCCGTCGCCACCTGATCAACCATCGTCTGGAAGACAGTGATGTCCTCCTCGGAGAAGGCCTCCCTCTCCACGCTCTGAATGGAGATTGCGCCTACCACCTCGCCGCGCGTCATAACCGGAAGTGCCAACTCAGAGCGGGTCTCCGGCAAGTAAGGGTTGTCGAAACGAACGGCCTCCTCACCCACGTCCAGTGCAATGCGCGCCTCCCGGTTAGCGACGCACCACCCAACCATCGAATCGCCGCCCACCGCTAACTTGTGGCGCTCCTCCACCATTCGACGACCCGCCTCACCGGAACCGGTACGCAGCACAGCCCATTCACCGTCATTATCCACCAGGAAGAGACCGACATAGTAGAGATCGAAGCGATCCCGAACCATATCAACTGTCTTTTGAATCAACTCATCGGGATCCAGGATGATACCGGTGGCGCCGGCAACCTCGGCCACGGCTGCCAACTGGCGGGCACGGTTCTCAAGCTCTTGGGTCGCTCGCCGTCGTTCGATGTAGCTCTCTAACCGCCGAACGATGCCACCGAGCATAGCGCTCTCCTCGTCGAGGAAATCTCGTTCTTCTTCATAGGCGACGTAGAGACGACCAACAGTCTCGCCAGAAACTCGCAGCGCAGCCACGACGCCGCTTTGCTGACGGCAAGACAGATCGACGGACTCGGGTTGACCGTACATCTGATCCTCGAACTCAATGGCCACCACGCACACGTCAGGGTACTGCATCGCCGGAGGGATACGCTCGGCGACCCATTGGAAGAGATCAGGAATCGCCAGATCTTCCGCAATCCTCTGACCAACAGCGGTAAGGAGGTTAAGCTCCTTGACGCGATCGCTGAGCATACGCTCGGTTTGCTTACGTTCGGTGATATCCTTGGCGAAGCCAAGAAAGCGCGTATCGGATAGCTTGACGGCATCTACCGTCCAGTATCCCGCACTGCCATCCTTCCTGAGGAACTTGAAATCTCCAGTCGCTTTGCCTGTCCCAGCGAGCCGCCCGAAGTGCTTCCCCGCTCCCTCCATGCTCTCAGGAGGCAATAGATCTACGTACCGCATCCCCAGCAACTCCTCACGGCTGTAGCCTGTGATGCGACATGCAGCCTCGTTGACCTCCAGATACCGTCCCTCCTCATCCGAGATAAAAACACCATCCGGGGCATTGTCGATGTAGCTCCTGTATCGCTCCTCGCTCCTCTGCACCTGAGCGAGCAGGCTGGCGCTCTCAATCGCGGTGGCGATTTGACCGGCCAGGCCCATAAGCACGAGGCTATCCTCCTCGGTCAGGGCACCAGCCTCATCACTCTGGACATCGAGGACGCCCAGCACCTCATCGCGCAGCTTGATCGGCACCGCCAACTCGCCCTCGGTCGCTGGGAGATCGGGATGCGGCTTCCAGCGGGGATCGGCAGCGACGTCGGAAGCCAGCACTGGCTCGCCGGTAGCAGCAGCCGTACCGACGACGCCCTCACCGTAGGGTAAGTGGTGCCCCGGTGACCCCCGTCGACCCGCGGCCTTCATCTTGTCGCCGACATCGCCGTAGCCCTCGACCACACGCATCGCATCAAGATCATCATCGTAGCGGAAGATCTGCACGTGATAGTAATCGAAGCTTTCCTTGACCAGTGTGACAACGCGATCGTAGATCTGCGCCGCTGCCGGAGTTGCAGCGATCTGCTGCGCGATCTCCGTGATGAGCTGCACCTGTCGACCACGACGCTCCAACAAGTCTCGGAGCCGTCTCTGTGTCTTCTCACGCTCGGTGATGTCCTGGGTCACCTCGATACCACCGATGAGTTCACCCTGCGCGTTGTGAACCGGATAACCTCTGATGAACCAGTATCGACCATCCGGCGTTTGCTTCTCCGTCTGCTGCGGTCGCCCCACCGCCATCGCGTCCGCGACTGGACAGTCAGGACAGCGATCGTCACGTTGAGGCCAAACCTGGTAGCAGTAGAGCCCTGTCAGTTCCTCACGGGTCGCGTCCACCGATTCACAAGCCGCTCGATTCGACCAAAGGATCCTGTGCTCCGTGTCCTGATAGATAACGTGCTCAGATACACTGTCGAGGATGATCTCCCTCTCCAGGTCGGCCACGTCCGGCGTTACCTCGGGCCTGTCAACGTCTCGAACCAGCAGGGCCCAGCGAGCGGTGCTGGAGGGCGCAGGGCCGGAAGGCCGGCTATGCTCCTGTCCCCCCTTCCCATCCTCGATAGAGAAAACCGTCACCTGAGCTTCAAACAAGGCACCGTCCCTCCGTCTTTGACGCACCTCGCCCTGCCAATCGTCAGTCTCGATCCTCGGCAACACCTCTTCACGCCAATGCGCTGCCTCTTCCTCAGGCCACAGATCGATCACGGGCAAGCCGACCATCTCCTGACGCCCGTAGTCATAGCCGAAGCGCTCATGACAGGTCTGATTGGCAAAGATCAGACGACTCTCGGCGTCCACAATGGCGATGCCGTCGCTGGCGTTCTTGGCCAGGGCACGGAAGACCGCCTCTTCATTCATCTGATGTGTGACGTCTCTCTCGTCCATAGTTGACCTTTCCACTTGAGAAAAAGTAAGCGAAGCGACTTCCACTTGAGAAAAGGTAAGCGAAGCGACTTTAAGACTAACCCCTCGTCGGGATGGCGTTTATCCCCGCCCTGGGCCTAGGCTCGCTCACTTACCATCTGACTTACCAAGCGCCCAGGCGACCTCGCCCGTCGAACCGTCGTCCTGCGATGACGAGGGGGCCGCTTCGCTCCCCTTCATAGATGGGGAACCCAGCTGCACGAAGGCGCGTGAGGTGCCCAGCGCATCGTAGAGTTCGTCCACCGCCGTCCTGACGATCCTCTCCACACCAGGAGCACGGTGCATCTTGTCCGTGATCTCGCGGGTCAGTTGCTCGCGGGCAGCACGGCGCCGGGTCTCCTCCAGCAACCGAGCATTCTCCAGCGCCAACGCCAGACGATCGGCTGCCTCCTCAACCAAAGAGAGGGCCTCAGGGGAGATGTCGCCCTCTTTGGAGGAGAGCTTGAATACGCCGATCACCTGTTCGCGGAGCTTGATGGGAACGGCGGCGGCATTGACATCGCCCTCGGCGGTTCCGCCCCCCTGGAGCGCCGTCGTCCCGACGGCTTTCCCCTGGGACTCGCCCGCCCCCGGGCC
>CAYQZG010000069.1:7113-9265 GCA_964421785.1 uncultured Anaerolineales bacterium | reverse complement strand
CCTGGAGCGCCGTCGTCCCGACGGCTTTCCCCTGGGACTCGCCCGCCCCCGGGCCATCATCCCCCACGTCCGACTGGAGCGCCGTCGTCCCGACGGCAGGGAAGCCCCCCGTCCCCGGGCCGTCGCCCTGGAGCGCCGTCGTCCCGACGGCTTTCCCCTGGGACTCGCCCGCCCCCGGGCCCTCGCCCCCCTCGTCCGACCGAGCCTTGACCACGGAACGACCCTCTCGCCAGGCCGCCTTTGTGGAGGCCTCCGATGGGTACTCATGGGCCGGCTCAACGCCCAAGCGGCGATAGCGATAGCCGGGGATATGCTCAGACCCGCGGCTCATAGCCCGCCACGACTCGCGGGTGTAGTGTCCAGAGGCCAGCTCCATTTCACGCACGGTCTGCTCCAACTCGTCGATAAGACGGGTGTTCTCGATGGCCACCGCCAGCTGGTCGGCCATGATCTGCAGCACGGCGACTTCGTCCTCGTCGAACCCACCCACCTCCTGACGCTGGAAGCCGATGGCGCCGATGATGTCGCCTCGGCGGTTCCGCCCCCCCTCCCCGGGCCGCTTACCACCCCCAGCCCGCAGGGGCAGCATCACCTCCGAGCGCACCTCCCTCGACAGGGGGTGATCAATGTAGATCGGATCCTCTCTGACGTCTTGAACCATATAGGGGCGCCCGGTGGTCGTCACCCGGCCTACGGTGCCTTCCTCGCCCACTCTTAGACGAAACCCTCGTTCCAAGGCTTGTTCGACCCCATACCCGGCTGCTGCCCTCAGCACGGCGTACTCCTGCTGCTCGTCGACGAGGAAGAGCCCGGCGTGATAAAGATTGAAGCGGGTCTGCATCAGCTCGACAGCACGCTCTAGGATCTCGTCCAGTCCTTGGGCGGCGGCCGCATCACGGGCCACCTCACTCGCCAGACGAACCTGTTCGTTTCTGCGCTCTAGATCAAGCATAGTCGCCTGTAGGGCATCACGGCTGGCCCGTAGCTCGCGGTTACTGGCAACCAGCTCCTCCTCACCGTGACGGGCTCGCCGCAGCGCCTCGGTCAGGTCGTGGAGGGCGAAGCCCATCAACACCGTCATCAAGATGGAGACGCTGAGGAAGATGATCAGATCGCCGACGCTCGCTTGGGGCGCCAGCGAGAGGATGGGAAGGCCCCCATAAGTACGCTCGGCCCAGAACAAGCCCAAGATGACCAACAGCGTGGCAAGGCTAAAGGCCAGCGTCCCGCGCCTTTCCAGCAGTAGACCACCCATCACGATAACCAGGAGGTACCCAGCGGTAGCGGTGTTGCGTATACCCCCGAAGTAGAGCGTGTTCGCGGCCAGATTAGCCAGCAGGAACGACAGGAACAGCGCGCTCGCCAGCCGTGGGCGACCACGACGCATCAACCAGAGCAATCCCAGCGATGTCAGGACCACAACCCCAACGGTGGCTGCCGAGACGACCCTGATGGAAGCAGTCTGACCAAAGGCAATCAGAGGAGGAGCTGTGATCGCGGACAGGGCAAGCAAAGACCAAAGAATGCCGTTGAGAAGCCGCGAGAGTCGCGTCCTTTCCTCGTCACCCTCGAAGACCGGTGGGGCGAGTAGTTCTCTTATCCGGGTAAGCATCATCGTTTCCTCACATCCTCTAGCTCAAAAGCAGAGCGGCTGCTGCGCGGCTCAACACGCTCTACACGTCCTCCTCAGGGTTTCCCACGTAGACCGAGATCTCATCCATCTCCAGCAATCGCCCCAGCTCTCGCACGGCGGTCTGCAACACGGTGTCCGTATCAAGCGAACGACTGAAACGGGTCGTCATCTCACTGAGCGCCTGCTCGCGGGCCGCGCGGCGCTGGGTGTCCTGGTAGAGACGCGCGCTTTCCAAGGAGGTGCTTAGCTGCTCGCTCACAGTCTGGACCAGGGCGAGTTGTTCTTCTGTCCACTCACCGCTATCCTCGGATCTGCTAAGTCTGATGCCACCCAAGACTTTCCCACGACTCTTTATGGGGATAACGGCCGTAAGGCCATCGTCTTGAATGATCTGGTCAGCGGCCCGCAGCGGCGTGATGGACCGCTGATCTTGGAGGGAGTCGCCATGGGCGGTTCCGCCCCCGTCCCCGGACCGCTTCCCATCCTGGAGCGCCGTCGTCCCGACGGCATAGACGGGGC
>CAYQZG010000069.1:1974-7013 GCA_964421785.1 uncultured Anaerolineales bacterium | reverse complement strand
CGCTTCCCATCCTGGAGCGCCGTCGTCCCGACGGCATAGACGGGGCGGGCGGTTCCAGGCGCGTCGGCAATGAAGTGGGAAACTATGGCCCCGCTCCGGGTCAAGGCTCTCCACGCCTCCTGGCTCAGCTCGCCGTACGCCCTACGCTCGGCTTCAAAGGCGGCCTCACTTCTGGCGAATAGCCCAGCGTTGTCGAGGGCTACCGCTACCTGATCGGCCATGGTCTGCAACGTAGTGATACTATCATCGTCAAAAGCCGCTTCTTCAGCGCTCTGCACCGTCAACGCTCCCAGCACACGCCCGCGCGAGCGGAGGGGCAGCGCGGCCTCAGAACGGGTCTCTGGCAGGTCAGGGTTCTCGAAGCGAACCGCGTCATCGCCGACATCCAACGCGATACGCGCCTCAGCGTTAGCTATGCTCCAACCGATCATACCTTCGCCAACCCTGATACGGTGGTCTTCGGCCACCATCTTCCGCCCAGCCTCACCGGTCCCAGCTTGAAGTATCGCCCATTCTTTCCTATCGTCGACCAGAAAGAGGCCCACGTAGTATAGATCAAACTGCTCTTGAATTAGCGTCACCACTTGCCGAACGAGATCATCTGTATCCAGAATCGATGTTACCGCCCGACTGATCTCGGCCGCGCCTTCCAGGTAAGCCGAGCGCTCCTCCAGACCATGCGTAGCAACAGCGATGCGCTGCTCCAACTCCTCGTTCAGCATCGCCAACTCTTCTTGATTCTCTTCGGCCAGTTTCAACGACGCGCGAATTCTACTTACCGCCTGACTCAGCAAAACAGTGCTCATGATAATCATAGCAGAGAAGACCATCACCTGTTGGGTGCCGACAGCAGAGCTCATAGAAAAATCCGGTGGAGGCAGTATACCGCTCAATTCAGCTATGATTAGCCCAATAACGACCAAGATGCTGACACCCGTACTCCAAAAAGCACCCTGACGCCCAATCGTCAGGCCTGCAATCATCGTGATCAGAAAGTATCCTGAAACGGCAGGAACTCGAGCTGTACCGGAGAGATAGAGAACAAACGTCAACACAATGGTGAAGGCAGCAATCAGCGCCACGCTGACCAGTCTGACAAAACCACTTCTCAAGAGGACAGCGAGGCCAAGCAGGAGAAGAGTGAATACAAGCACTACAATGATGATCTGCACGTGTTCCTGTCCAAGTATCGCCCCAACAACGACAAGGGACATAACAGATAACATCGCCAACAGAATCGTGTTTAGCAGTTCTGCTGAGCGCGTCTTCCTCTCATCTTCAAAGGCCGGAGCCGCAAGGATCTTTCTAACGCTTTCCATAGCTCAATTCCTCTAAGTCTGCCCATCCGTGGATGGCGTGCTATCTCTCAACGCCACACCAGCGTGCCATCCCAACATCCTACTTAGCTCACGCACCGCCATCCTCACATACCAAGGTCTTCTATGGTTTCCAGGAGAATCACTCTTCTTCGGGTTCTATCCAAACTTCCGCGGCATCAATGCCAAGAGCGTCACGCAATTCTTGGGCAGCGGTCGCCAGTACAGTTTCAATATCGAGGGTTTCACGCAGGCGAGTCGCTATCTGACCCGTCAGTCGCTCGCGGGCCGCGCGGCGCTGGGTGTCCTCATAGAGCCGAGCGCTATCCAAGGCCACGCCAAGCTGTTCGGTCAGTGTTCGCAGCAGGTCGACCTCCTCTGTTTTCCAGGCGCTACCGTCAGGCTTGCGCCCGTCAATCACGCCTACCACCCGACCGCGCACTTTGACGGGGATGGCCAGGGCTTGTCCCCTAGCTTGGCCACCGCCATTGCCCAGCGTGATCTCTCCCGTCTGCAACGCCGTCTGCATCTCCGGCCGCCACAAGTCGCCAGCAGGTCCCGTGCCATGGCCAGTACTGTAGGCCTCCAGATCTCGTCGGGCTCGGAGTAATTCCCGCCACGCCTCGCGGCTCAACTGGCCATAGGCGCGCCGTTCCGCCTCCAGGCTCTCTTGCGCCTGCTGGAAGAGCCTGGCGTTATCTATGGCTACCGCGACCTGGTCAGCCAGGGTCTGCAACACGGCCACATCCTCGTCGCGGAACGCCGCCGGCTCGGTGCTCTGCACGTCCAACGCCCCGATGATCTCGCCCCGGGCACGCAGGGGCAATGCCATCTCGGACCTGGTATCGGGCAAGTCAGGGTTGTCAAAGAAAACGGCATCCTCGCCTACGTCCAAGGCAACGCGGGGCTCGCCCTGCTTGACGACGTAGCCCACGATGCCCACCCCTAACTCAAGCCGGTGATTGCGGGCCAACATGCGCCGCCCCCCCCCGCTGGAGGCCGCCTGCAGGACCGCCCACTCCCCGCTGGCGTCCAGCAAAAAGATGCCGGCGTGATACACACCAAACTGCTCACTAACCAGCTTCACAACTCGGGTGAGCAACTCCGGCAGATTCAGCAGCGAGGCCGCATCCCGGGCAATAGCCCCCGTCGCCTCCAGGTAGCGAGTGCGGCGGGTTAGATCCCGCGTGCGCTCCTCTACCGTTTCCTCCAGGTACTCCCTCTGCTGCGCCAACTCGCTTGCTTGTTGGCGGGCACGATCCACAGCCTCATTGAGGCTGCCGACGGCCAAGTACAGGAGCAACGCCGCCAGGCCAACGTTGCCAACTATGTTGATCAATCCCAATTGTGGCGTAAGTCTCACCATGGGGGACGGTAAGACGCCACTTGCCTCAGCAAGATAGGCTCCCATCCCGGCAAGGACAATCAACCCGCCGGATACAATCGCCCCGAGCCGGCCGAGAAGCAAGGCAGCCACAACGACGAACACGACGAACCCAGCAGCCGTTGGGCTTCGCAATCCTCCGGTCAAGATGAGGGTCCCAAGCTCCAAGAACCCCAGTAGGGTCACGAAAAGCCCACTCGCCAGCCGCAGGTAGCCCAGGCGCAATAGAATCCAGGCGCCAAGCGTCACAAGAGCTGTCAATCCAATGAATTGCAGCCCCTCCAAAGGGCTCCTAGACAGGATCAAGACGGGAATCGTGACAACCACCAGCACGACCAGGATGAACAGCAGAATCGTGTTTAGCAGACCTGCCAAGCGCGTCTTGTCCTCGTCACCCTCAAAGATCTGTGGGGCAAGGAATGACCTAATCCTGAGCCACATCGTCATGTCCTTTCTCCTGCAACTGCGCCGCGCTGAGAAGCACCGTCGCCCCTCTTCGGTTCCGTTAGTCGGATCACGAGTTCATCCAGGCCCAGCGCCTGGCGCATCTCGCTGGCCGCGGTATTGATCACCGTCTCCAGATCCAGCGACTCGCGCATGCGAGCGGTGACCTCGCTGGTCAGCCGCTCACGGGCAGCGCGGCGTTGGGTGTCTCGATAGAGGCGGGCGCTCTCCAGCGCCACACCCAGCTGTTCAGTCAACGTCTCCAGCAGCGCAAGCTCTTCCTCCATCCACTCTCCAGCTCCGTCAGGTTTACACCCGTCGATCACACCGATGACCTGGTCGCGCACTTTGATGGGGATAGCCAGCCTGGCTGGTCCCCCAGCTTGGCCGCTTTGCTCATTGCCATCGCTATCGTCCGACGCGATCTCTCCCGTGCGCAGCGCCGTCCACATCTCCGACCGCCATAGGTCGCCGGCGGGGACAGTATCCTGAGCGTCGCTGAAGAAGCCCAGCCCCGCCTCAGTTTCGATCAACTCCTGCCATGCCTTGCGGCTCAGTTCGCCATAAGCCCGTCGCTCCGCCTCCAGACTCTCCTGCACCTGCTCGAACAACTGCGAGTTGCTGATAGCGACAGCCACCTGATCAGCCAGTGCCTGCAACACGCTTACATCCTCATCGTCGAAAGCCTCAGGCTCTTCGCTCTGCACGTCCAATGCGCCGATGATGTCGCTACGCTCAAGGGTATCGCCAAGCTTGTGGCCAGGTGCCCGCAGCGGCAGCACTACTTCTGAGCGTGTCTCCGGTAGATCTGGGTTGTCCAGATACACGGCGTCGGCGCCTACGTCCAGCGCGATCCGCGGCTGACCACTGCGGACGACGTGGCCCACCAGGCCCTCTACCCCCACCCGGAGGCGGTGCCCCCGTTCCAGCATCCGCCGCCCGCCCTGGCTGGAAGCGGCCTGCAACTCCGCCCATTCACCAGTCGCATCCACAAGGAAGAGCCCTGAATGGTAGAAGCCAAGACGCTCACTGACAAGATGCACGACTCGCGTGACAAGCTTCTGGGGATCTTGCATCGACATCGCGTCCCTGGCCACACCGGTCGTCGCCTCCAAGTAACGCGTTCGACGCTCCAAATCGCGTGTGCGATTCTCCAGAGCACGACGGCTTCTCTCTAGATCGAGGTTCCGTTCACGCAGCGCCTGACCACTGCGCCGCGCCCGAGCAAAGCCCTCAGCAATACTCCGGATAGCAAAGCGAAGGGTCAACGCGACCAACCCTAGACTGATGACCAACTGCAGCCAGTCCGAAAAGACACCACCGCGCTTCTCGTAGACGACAAACCCATTGCTCTCCAGAAAGAACAACACGTAGGTCACCAGCGCACTACCGAGGGCAAACCCGATGGCCTCCCTCTCACCTAACAGAAGCCCGGCCATCAGAATGACCAGCACATACCCCATGTTGGAGGTGCTGCGAATACCGTTGAACGCGTAAAGGCCAAAGGTGAACATCGAAAACAGCATCAGAATCAGAAGCCAGCTGGGAAGTCGCAACCATCCCTGATTGAGAAGCCACTTGAGCAACGTCGCCGTGACGAAACCAATGGCACCGAAAGAAAGGTTGATGGTCAACCGCCGGGGGTCGAGGAGGGTCAGAAGCAGGGGCGCCACCACTGAAAAGAACAAAATGGTCAACAAGGCAGCGTTGAGCAACCGGGCTGCGCGCCTCTTCTCCTCGTCACCCTCAAACGCCGGCGGCGCCAGAAAGTCTCTAATTTTTCTCCACATCATCATTCCTTCCCTAAGCTCAGCGACACCCGCCTAAAGAAAAGTAAGCGACTAGGCGGCCCACGTTAGCGCAGCGGCTGGAGCGCCGTCGTCCCGACGGCAAGG
>CAYQZG010000069.1:0-1874 GCA_964421785.1 uncultured Anaerolineales bacterium | reverse complement strand
ACATCCGCCCCACATCGTCAAGGGATGATCTCAATCGCAAGCTCGACTCAGGCTGAATCATCATCTAATCCGCGTGTCGTGAGGTCTTCAGTCCCGTCCCCAGGTGCCAAACGGACCACCAGGTTATCCAAGCCCAGCGCCTGGCGCATCTCGCTGGCGGCCGTTCTGAGCACCGCCTCCAGGTCCAGAGTTTCGCGTATGCGGCTGGAGACCTGCGTTACGATTCGATCTCGTGCAGCGCGGCGCTGCGTCTCCTCCAGCAGACGAGCATTCTCCAACGCCAACGCCAGGCGGTCGGCTATGTCCTCGATCATCTCAACGTCATCTGAGGTTGGCTCACCCTCGAAGCGAAGGTTAAGTGCTCCCACAACCTGGCCGCGCAGCTTCATCGGCACGGCAAGGACAGCCCGGGACGCCTGCCCATCTCCCTGGTCAATGTCGGCGGTGACCACGGGCCGGCCTTCCCGCCATGCCCGGAGAGCCTGCAAGGGCTGCTCAGCAATGGATTCCAGACCTGTACGTCGGTAGCGATAGCCGGGGACGCGACCAGCGCCTTGGGCGACGGCCTGCCACCTCTCCTCGACGTACTCTCCTTGAGCTACTTCCAACTCTTGCACCGTCCGCTCCAGGTCATCCATCAGGCCGGCGTTATGAATAGCCAACGCAACCTGATCGGCCATAGTCTGCAAGATCGCCACGTCCTCATCGGTGAAGGCAGTCGCCTCCCGGGACTGCACATCCAACACACCAATAATCTCCCCACGCACACGCAGCGGCAGGGTCATCTCCGAGCGGGTCTGTGGGAGATCGGGGTTGTCGAAGAACACAGCATCTTCGCCAACGTCAAGCGCGACGCGAGGGTCGCCGGAATCGGCGACGTAGCCCACGATGCCCACCTCACCGACCTTCAGCCGGTGGCGCCGCGCCAGCATTCGCTGCCCGCCCTCCGAGGAAGCAGCTTGCAGCACTGCATATTCCCCAACGTCGTCCAATAGGAAGAGACCGGCGTGATAGAAGCCGAAGCGATCGGAGATGAGGCGCACGGTCTCGTCAAGCAGTTCATCCACATCGAGGATGGCGGCGGCATCACGGGCCACCCTGGCCGCCGTCTCTAGCTCGATCGCCCGACGTTCCAGATCGACCGTCCGCGCCGACACGCGCTGCTCCAACTCGTCGTAGATGGCCTGAAGATGATCGGCCATGTCGTTGAAGGCGGTGCCGAGGCGACCGAACTCATCCGCCCACTTGACTTGCACCCGCTCTTTCAGGTGTCCAGCGGCCAGGCGCTCGGCCGCTGTCGTCAATCGCTCTACCGGCCGCGCGATGCTACGAATGGTGATGAAGGAGGTAAGCACAGCCGCAGCGCCGACAAGAGCCCCCCACACCGCGGGCACCACCCGCATAGCACGGCGGGCTTCCTCAATGTCTGAAAAGAGAGCGGTTTGCCGGGCGTCGCTCAGCACAGCGGCGCGGAGCACCTCTGCTTGCAGGGAGAGCACAGCACGGTCCATCTGGACGAGGGAGAGGGCATACAGGATAGCGGACAGTACAAGCACGATGAGAACGATGAGCAGGCTGCCGATGAGCCGAGCGCGGATGCTGGTGACGCGCGCAGTAAGGATCGTTGTCGGTGCTTCGCCTATTCCTTGCGCGCCCTTCGCGCCTTCGTGCCCTTCGTGTTTCCCTTTCGTGAGCTTCGTGATCGGCTTCTGCTCAGGCATCATTCTCTTCCTCGCTATCATTCACTTTCGCCGAAGGTGCCTGGGCGATATCGCCCGTCGACCCATCGCCCGTCGACCCGAGGTCGCCTGAGGGAGCACCCACGTGGACGGATGCCTCGACGACGCCGGACAACTGCCCCAGCTCGCGCGCGG
>CAYQZG010000068.1:0-20334 GCA_964421785.1 uncultured Anaerolineales bacterium | reverse complement strand
ACTCGCCGCGATCCACCCCTCCAGCTTCTCCAGGAAATCGAGCACCGACCGCTCCGCCCGGGTCCAAAGGTCTGGCCCCTCCACGTCCGGATCCCGAACCTGCCGCAGCACCTGGTAGACGGAGGTACCCCTTTCCCTGGCCGCATCCTCCAGCACCGTCCTCGTCTTTCGGCCAATGCCGCGCGGCGGCACGTTGATCACCCGCTCCATACTTAGATCGTCGTCTGGGTTCTGGATCAGACGCAGGAAGGCAAGCAAGTCCTTGACCTCGCGGCGGGAGTAGAAGCGTGTGGCGCCGACGAGCTTGTAGGGAAGACCGGCCCACACGAAGGCGTCCTCCAGGGCCCGGGACTGGGCGTTCGTGCGGTACATCACGGCGAAGTCGCCGGGATTCCTCCCCTCCTGGGCCACCAGCTGAGCGATGGTATCGACGACGAACTGCGCTTCGTCATCCTGGTCGTACGCCTCGTTGACGACGATCTCTGGCCCCTCGCCGCGCTCGGTGAAGAGATGTTTGTCCACGCGGTCCCGGTTGTGCCGGATGACGGCCCGAGCCGCATCGAGGATTGTCTGTGTGGAGCGATAGTTGCGCTCCAAGAGGAAGGTCTCAATCTCTGGGTGGTCATTGCGTAGTCGGCGGATGTTGCGGTAGTCGGCCCCCCGCCAGCGGTAGATCGACTGATCCTCGTCAGCGACGCAGAACAGGTTGTGGTGCAACCCAGAGAACTGCCGCAACAGCACATACTGCGCCTGGTTCGTATCCTGGAACTCGTCCACCAGGATGTGGCGGTACTGCTCCTGGTACCTCGCCAGCACGTCCCGCCTGCGCCTGAACGTCATAGCTGCGACCATCAGCAGGTCGTCGAAATCAAGCCCGCTGTTCTCCGCGAGCAAGGCCTGGTAGCGTTCGTAGACGCGTTTGACGATCTCGCCGTAGTAGGAGTGGGCGGCGTAGCCCTGCGGCGGCACCAGCTCGCTCTTGGCCTGAGAGATGGCAGCGTGCATCGACCGTGGACGGTACCGCTTGTCGTCCAGATTGAGATCCTCCAGGGCCTGCTTGACCAGCTGCCGCTGATCGTCCGTGTCGAAGATGACGTAATCACGCGAGATGCCGGCGGCCTCGGCCTCGCGGCGAAGGATGCGAGCACAGGTGGCATGGAAGGTACCCAGTGAGAGGCTGCGCGCTCGCGAGGGGCCCAGGAGCCCCTCCAGCCGCTCCCGCATCTCGCGGGCCGCCTTGTTCGTAAACGTGACCGCCATGACGCGCCAGGGCGCGACATCGTGCTCCAGCACAAGCCAGGCAACGCGGGACGTCAGCACGCGCGTCTTCCCGCTCCCTGGGCCGGCCAGCACCAGGATCGGGCCGGCCGGTGCCGTCACGGCTCTTTCTTGTTGAGGATTAAGTGTTTCCAAGAAGTTCATAGTAATGCGTGATGCGTAATGCGTGATGCGTAACGTGAACAGATGGTGTGGCTCGGCTGAGATTATACCATCGGAGACTCCGTTGTCGAGCGACTTCTTTGTGGTATAATCCAAGATCGTGATGAAAGAAACGAACGATCTAGAGCAACCGAGCGCCACCGAGGTGATCGAAGAGGTCAAACGCCGGCAACAAGAGCGGCGCGCTCGGCCGAGCGAGACCACAAGAAAGTTTGTCATCGCCGCCGATCGTTTCATCTTCTGGCTTTCCAAGCGCTGGGTAGGCGTCTTCAACACCCTGGCACTTCTCTACGTAGGTCTGCCCTTTCTGGCCCCGACGCTGATGTATCTCGGCGCTCAGACACCGGCGTCGTTCATCTACACGATCTACAGACCCCTGTGTCATCAACTGCCGCAGCGATCCTGGTTCCTGTTCGGTCCCCAGCTCTCCTATCGACTGCCGGAGCTGATGGAGATGGCGGGAGGTGAGGTGACCGACGCCTTCTCCAGGAACTTCGTCGGCAATGAGGCCTTGGGCTACAAAGTGGCCTTCTGTCAGCGCTGTGCCTCTATCTATGGCGCTATCTTCCTAACCGGCCTCGTGTATAGCCTGTTGCGGCGGCACTGGGACATTCAACCGCTGGCATGGTGGGCCTATCTCCTCTTGGGCCTGGTGCCGATGGGCCTCGATGGGGGATATCAGCTCCTTTCATACGTCCTCCCGCTCGTGCTCCCGGCCATCTCCCTGGAGCCCTACGAGACGACGCCGCTGATGCGCCTCATCACCGGGGTGCTGTTTGGATGGGCAACGGTCTGGTTCGCCTACCCCTACGTTCAAGAGTCGATGGACGACGTGAGGACATCGCTGGAGCACCGTTTCGGATGGACGTAGGATGTGGCGATCGCGTGCCAAAGGCTTCCGAAGTCTGACAGGACAGAAGCCACGTTGTCGTGGCAGATACCATCAATGAAACGAGACCGTCTGAATGGCGTTGTGCAGTATCGCTTCGAGGGGTTAGGGGACGTCAAAGGCCTCCTCCACGCCGTCCTGACCCGCATCGGAGGGGTCAGCCGCGGGCCGTACGCCACGCTCAACCTCGGTCATACGGTCGGCGATGACCTGGAGGCTGTGGAGGAGAACCACCGCCGGGCGTTGACCCCCTTGGGGCTGGATCCAGCCCGGGTCGTCAGCCCCTGGCAAGTGCATGGGGCGGCGGTGGAGGTCGTGGGACGGAAGCACGTGGGGACCGTCCGCCCGGAGACCGACGCCCTGATCACCGCCACCCCAGGGGTACCGCTGATGATGCGCTTCGGAGACTGCGCGCCGGTGCTACTCTGCGATCCGGTGCGGCGCGTGGTGGGCATGGCCCACGCCGGGTGGCGTGGCGTGGTGGCCGACGTGGTTGGGGCATCGCTTCGTGCTATGACCGAGCGATTGGCGTGCGACGTGGACGACATCTGGGCCGGCGTTGGCCCGACCATTGGCCCCTGCTGCTATGACGTAGGCGCTGACGTCGCAGAGAAGATCGCAGGCGCGTGTCCCGCCGGAGCTAAGGCCGTTCACCACGTCAACGGCCAGATACGGGCCGATCTTCCAACCGCCGTCGAGGCCCAACTCCGAGCTGCAGGCGTCAAGCGGATCGAGCAAGCCGACCTCTGCACCTCGTGCCGCGTGGATGAGTTCTTCTCACATCGGGCCGAAAACGGACGTACCGGGCGTTTTGGCGTAGTGATAGGGTGGGAACATGGCTGACATTGCAGAGAACCTGGAGCGCGTGCGGCAACGCATGGCCGACGCAGCACACCGTTCTGGTCGCGATCCCGACGACGTCACGTTGGTCGCCGTAACCAAGACCTTCCCGGCCGACGTGGTGCTCACCGCCTACGAGGCTGGTGTGCGTCACTTCGGCGAGAATCGAGCGCGCGAAGGGATCAGCAAGATCACAGCGCTTGAACCGTACTGCTCCGACCCACCCCCCACCTGGCACATGATCGGCCACATTCAAAGCCGAAAGGCGAGGCATGTCGTGGCACACTACGACTACGTTCACTCTGTCGATCGGCTCAAGATCGCCCATCGCTTGAGTCGCTACGCCGACGAAGCAGGGCGCACCCTCCCGGTGCTCCTCGAATGCAACGTCTCTGGCGAGGGATCGAAGTACGGCTTTCCGCTGGAGGGCTGGGAAGAGGAAGACGCGAAGCAGAAGGCTTTCTTCTCCGCCGTCGCGGAGGTCCTGGAGCTGCCGGGCTTGCAAGTGCATGGGATTATGACCATGCCCCCCTACGTCGACGACCCCGAGGAGGTACGCCCCCTGTTTATCAGCCTACGCTTGCTGCGCAACGCGCTGCGTGAGCGCTTCCCCTCTACCGATTGGCACCACCTCTCAATGGGTATGACCAACGACTTCGAGGTCGCCGTGGAGGAGGGCGCGACGATGGTGCGCATCGGGCGCGGCATCTTCGGTGCGCGAAGCTAAGCGGGCTACGGTCGCTGACCACGCCCTTGGAGAAACGATACTTATGTTAGGTCCATTACTCCGTCTCATAAACGTCGCCTTCACGCTCTATTCCTTTGCCATCATCGTACGGTCGCTGCTCCCTTGGTTCCGAGTCGATCCGTACCACCCAGCCGTGCAATTCCTGATCCAGATCACCGAGCCTCTGCTGGCGCCGATCCGCCGCAGTATACCCCTCATCGGGGGGCTGGACTTCTCGCCGATGGTGGCGCTGCTCATCCTCTGGTTCATCGAACAGCTACTGCGCACCCTGCTTCTATCCTTTATGTGAGGGGGTTGAGCCTGTCGGAGAAGGGCTGACGTTCTCACTTCTGGAGCGGAACCTTGCGAGGGTTTGGCAAGAACGATAAGGCCCTGCCTGGTACAATGGTACTATTGACGCAGGAGGGGTAGTCTATTAGAATTAAGGCAGCCTTTGGGACGGTTCTCCGTCCCCCGAAACCTGAGAAAGGTTGTCGGTGGTTACCCTCCTTTCGCTTTCATGGCCTCCCGATTGGGAGGCCATGAGGCTTCTTATGCCTCCCCAACCGAGACGAGAATGCGCCCGCACGTGTCACATTGCACCAGTTCCCCCTGCCGCAATTTCCACTCCGCACTTGGCGTGACGGTGACGCCGCATGCAGAGCAGGCGTCCTGGCGTATGCGAGCCACGGCTTGCCCTCCCTTCCGCTCACGTACCCGTTCGTAGGCGGTCAGAACCTCAGCATCGATGTGGGGCACGACAGACTCTCGTCTCCTTTCAATCTCCTCCAGGCGCTGCTGCAACGCCTCCCGCTCAGCTCTGAGATCCACCTGCCGCGTCGACCAGCTCGATTCGACCTCTTCGAGATGCGCATCAGCCTCGTCGCGCGCGGCCTCTGCCTCCTCGCGATTGATCATCGCCTCCAGAAGCGTATCCTCCAGCTTCTGGCGTCGGCGTTTGAGAGAGGCTATCTCCGCTTGGAGATCGGACAGTTCCTTGGGGTTCGTGACTTTGCCGCCGTAAAGCCGCTTCTCAGAGCGGGACATCTTGCTTGCAAGGCTCTCGATCTCCAGCTCCAGATCGCGCTGTCTGGTCTGCCACGTGCGAGCGCGTCCTTCCGCCTCCTTGACGCTCCGGCCCGCCTCCCGGAGCGCCCTATCGTCTTCCAGTGCGTCCCTTATCTCCACCAACCGACGCTGCTTGGCATCCCGTTCGCTGTCAAGCTGCTGTAAACGATAGAGTTCTTCTCCTCTGTCCATCGGTCTCTCACCCCTCCTCGTCCTCAATGCTCGCGTCTGCGTGATGATTGTCCCTTCATCTCCGGGGCCTCGCCAACCATGGTCGACTCGGGGGTGGACGCCTCCGCTTCGGAGGGAGGGTCGAAGCCGTCACCATGGGCCGACGCTTCTCCCGAGATGGCGTCTCTTGCCATCGTGTGACGTACGATCAGTATCGCCCCCGCGCTCACGATGAAGATGAGAGCAAAGAGCTGTGCGGCGGCGATAGGGCCGATCATCCAGGCGTCGGGACGAAGGTACTCCAAGAAGAAACGACCCAGGGGATAGCCCATGAGGTAGCCGAGGAGGATATCGCCTTCCTCCAGTCGATCCTCGAACCTGCGTGCAACGAAGGCCAGGCCCCCGAACAGCAGCAGGCACCACACCGACTCATACAGGAACGTCGGATGGAAAAGCATATCCGCCGGATACATCTCTAGATCGTTATAGGGCACGATACGATGCGCCGGATCGATCTTCAACCCCCAAGGGAGGTTGGTGGGCGGACCGTAGAGCTCTTGATTGACAAAGTTTCCCCAGCGCCCCACGGCTTGCCCCAGGGCCACGCCCGGCGCTCCGTAGTCCAGCCATTTCAACGGGCGCAGCCCAGCGCGCCACGCATAGAGCACCACGCCGAGAAGCCCGCCGACAATCGCACCGTAGATGCCGAGACCACCTTGCCAGACATAGAGAATCTCCATCGGATGCTGACGGTAGTAGTCCCAGCCCACCATCCCGCCCTCCGGCCTGGAGAAAACGTGGTAGAGACGGGCACCGACGAGGGCCAAGATAATGGCGATGGTGAGGGCATTCCAAACGTGATCGGGGTCGTCCCCGTTCCGCCTAGCCTGGAGCACAGCGTAGAGCGCGCCAAGCACCACGCCGCTCACGATCAGAACGCCGTACCAATGGACGCCCCAGTTCTCGGTGAAATGAATTAAAAATGGATCAACAGGTGGTCTCACGGGATCCTCTCTTCTCGCATCTGGCTGCGGGCAGCAAACCCAACCTACGTTGGCCCAGATTATACCACCGGCTCACCTTCCCGAAAGCTACCAGGGTCGACCTTCGCCAAACACCGAGTCGCTCGGCGCATCTTCAACGCACTGGGTAGCCGCTCTTCCAGCTTCCGGGAAGGTCATCAATCATCTGGGCTATTCAGTCTCTCCGTCCGAAGATCACTATCAAGGCGCGGGCCAACCAGAACATGCTCCAGGCCCCAACCAGCATGCTCACGACTGAAACCATCTGCTTGTCGATAATGGGCTCCACACGGGCCCCCTGTGACGTCACCTCGACAACGCCCAGGGGGGAGCCGAGCACCATGCCGGCGCCCCCAATGCCCCCGGTGCCCACGTCCAGATCCTCCTCCTCTCCCTCGGCCATAGGACCTTGCCCGGCGCCCAGCCCGAGGCCGTAGCCAATCCTTGCGATGGGAATGACGGTTCGGCCTTCGATCGTCACCGGCTCACCGAAGCAGGCGTTGACGTTGGCCTCCTTTCGCAGAGCGCCGAACGTGTCCAGCAGCCTCTGGATATCAGCTTCCATCTGTCTTCCTCCTAGTCTGGATAATCGTCGTGACCAGTACGAGCATAGCTGCCGCGACAACGGCGGCAGCGTAGAATGTGCTATCCATCCCCCAGATGCTGAACACCGCCCCCATCAAGAGCGGCCCCAATGTCTGCCCCACCCGGAGGGCCACACCGTTGATAGCCATGAACGCACCACGATGTTCCATCGGTGCCAGACCCGCCAGCAGCGCCTGTAAATTGGGGATGCTCAGACCCTGCGCGATGCCCAGAAGGACGATGGGGATCCAAAGCGACCAAACGGTGGGGAAGCTGGGAATGGTCAAAAGGGCCAGAGCATATAGAGCACAGGAAATCTGGAGCAGTATCCTCTCCGAGCAGAGCCTCGTCAGCTTGCCCAGTTGAGATGACGTAAGGGCCGTCGCCAGCGACATCGCTGACATGGTCATGCCGATCACGAACGGCGAGGCCTGGAAGGCATGCTCCATCAGGAACGGCAGATAGGTCAGGTAGGCGCCGTAGATGATGATAAACGTCATCAAGGTCAGCAGAAATAGGCCGAGAGCCTGGGGATGCTTGACGTCCTCCCACGCGCGCAGCAGATACGTCCGAAGCCCCTGTTCAGTTCTCGGCTCCGGGTTCTCCAGCGCGAACACGACCGCAAACCCGAGCGGTATCGCCAGGAGTGACAACGCGAACGGATAGTACCATCCCAGCATGGCCAGGGCGCCTCCGATGGCCGGGTAACTGGCTGTCCCCACGCTGAGCACGCTGGCGTTGTAGCCCATCGCCGTGGCGCGCTCCCGACCCGTATAGAGATCGCCGATGAGGGTGACGTAAAGGACGCTCAGCGCGGCTGCACCGATACCCTGGATGAAGCGCAATACCAGAAGACATGTGAAGTCACGGGTCAAGGAGCAGGCGCCTCCGGCCAGGCCAAAGACCATCAGCGAGGGAACGAGGATGCGCTCCCGACTCCAACGATCAGCCAGAACGCCCAGGATCGGCGTCAAGAAGACGCCCGGCAGCGTGAAGACTGTGATGAGGTTTCCCACAGTCTGAGACGGTAGGTTGAACGAGCGCCCGATACGGGGAAAAGCTGGCGTGACGCTGGAGACCCCCAGCACGGCCATCAACGTGACCCCGAAGACGATGAGGAGACTGGGGTCCCGGTAGAGGGCTTGGCGGCCGTTTCGAGTGGTCTCTGATGACATTCCAAACCTGCTCGCAGGGGATCGCTCTAAGCGCAGCAGCACCCCCACGCACAGGCATCCCCGTTCCCATCGGGCAGCAAACCCGACCTACCCTAAGCGAAGCGGCATCTGACGTAAGCCCCGCGACAAGCTCCGCTCACGGTGAGACGCTGCGTATTATACGCCCGAATGCTGTGTCAGGCAAAAGAGCGCTTCTCCTGTGGTGGAACGTGGTGTACAATAGACGCAGTCTATCTGACAGTCACGGAGGTTGAGACGATGAGCAGCAAGACGGCGTTTACGCACGAGACGTTCCTCTCCCCATTCACGTGGCGCTACGGATCCGACGACATGCGCGCGATTTGGAGTGAGGAGCACAAGCACCGGCTCTGGCGCCGGATCTGGGTCGCGCTGGCCGCCGCCCAGCACCAGGCTGGCTTGGTCACCGACGATCAGTTGGCCGACCTACAGGCCCACCAGAATGACGTCGATCTGGCCCGCACGGCCGAGATCGAGGCCGAGATTCACCACGACAAGATGGCCGAGCTGCGGGTCTTCGCCGACCAGTGTCCCACCGGCGGCTCGATCATCCATCTCGGGGCGACCAGCGCCGATATTGAGGACAACACCGACGCACTGCGCATCCGCGATGCGCTCGATCTGCTGCTGGAGCGACTGCGGGCGCTCCTCATCAGCTTGGCAGCTCGCATTGAGGATCATGCCGATCACCCGTGCATGGGTTACACGCACATTCAGCCCGCCGAGCCCACCACCGTCGGCTACCGCCTGGCGACGTACGGTCAGGATCTGATGGAGGACTACCAGGAAGTACGTCGCGCGCGAGAGCGCCTGAAGGGAAAGGGGATGAAAGGAGCGGTAGGCACGGCTGCATCCTACCATCAGCTGCTCGACGGCACAGGGATGACGGCCGGCGACATGGAGGCGGTCGTTATGCAGCGACTGGGACTAAAGCCCTATCCTGTCACCAATCAAGTCTATCCTCGAAAACAGGACTACCGCGTCTTGGCCGCCTTGGCCGGACTGGCTGCAACAGTCTACCGCTTTGCTTTCGACCTGCGGCTGCTGCAGGCCCCGCCCATCGGGGAATGGAGCGAGCCCTTCGGCGCCAAGCAGGTGGGCTCAACCGCGATGCCCTTCAAGCGCAACCCCGTCAATTCGGAGACGATAGACAGCCTAGCACGCTACGTGGCCGGATTGGTCCGTGTAGGCTGGGACAACGCGGCCCATAGCCTGCTGGAGCGCACGCTGGATGACTCGGCCAACCGCCGGCTCGTCCTGCCGGGGGCATTCCTGGCCAGCGAAGAGGTCGTCCGCCGAGCCAAGCGCATCTTGGACGATCTGCGCGTCTACGAGGGGGCTGTCGCGCGCAATCTGGATGCCTACGGTGCCTTCGCAGCCACCGAGCGGCTCCTGATGGAGCTCGGGCGGGTGGGGGCCGACCGACAGGCCATGCACGAGGTGATCCGCCAACACGCTATGGAGGCCTGGCGGACCGTACAGCAAGGGGAGTCTAACCCACTGGTCGACCGCCTGGCGAAGGAACCAGAGATACTGCGCTATCTTTCCGCCCATCGCGTGCGAGTCTTGCTGGACGCCAGCGGTCACATCGGCGATGCACCGCAGCGAGCGCGGCGCATCGCCACGAGCATCCAGGAGACAGCCGCCGGAAGGCCCTCCAAGGCCGAAGCGGAGGCAAATCGACAGCCGAGTTGACATTCTTGGCAAAAGCAATTATGATGTACCTAATCTACCTAATCAAGCGACGAGCTCTGCCAACCGGGTAGAGCTCTTCTAATGTGTTTCTAACGCAGTTCCTATGACTATCTAATGAACCTGTGACATACTGTGATGGATAGTAAAGTTGATGCACCTATGACGTGGGAGCACAGATAGCACAGGGGAATGATCAAGGGTGAATGATCATCCGTGATCATGCACCTCCGGCTTCCATCGTCCGTCGTGCGCCGGATAAGTGGAGAGCGATCGCAATCGAGATAACAAGACGGATTAGTGGACTCGGCGCTGGATTGAGGCCCGACTTCCTGGGAAGCCGGGCCTCTTGTCCCTTGGAGTTTCTGATCTAAGCGCAGCGACATCATAGGGCTGACAAACTGTCTGCGAGCACCAAGGATAAGGCGTGGCACTTAATTAGTTCATCGGTAGTGTCTGGCCAGAGAGACGAGTCGGGCTGAGGATGCCAACCCAATAGCGTGTTTACTGTTGCCGGTCAAGGAGCTCGTTGGCGGAACAGATGCTCGACCAAAGACCTCCGATGGATTGGGGAGGACCCTTATGATGGAGAGATATGAAATTGAGGAGCAGTTCGAGGACATTGGATGGCTCCTGGACGAAGCCGAAGAGAATGGGTATGTCACCCTGGATCAGATCATGGAAGCTTTTCCAGAAGCCGAGGATGATCTGTCCGATCTAGAGGATTTCTTCACCTACCTCCACGAACAGGACGTTCAGGTCATCGGGAGCGAGTCTGAGGTCATCGAGACGGATATTGAGGAGCAGGTGGTGGACAAGAACGCGGATGACGTAGAACCATCCGACCTCAGCGCCATTTCTATCGACAACGCCGTCAGTCTCTACTTCAAAGAGATGGGGCGCGAGCCTCTTCTGACGCGGGATGAAGAGGTCATGCTGGCGAAGAGGATGGAGCTTGGGAGGAAGGCCAAGAAGAAATTGGATCAGAACGGCCATAGCTCTGAAGAGCGGCAAGATCTCGAGGGCTTGGTCGCAGATGGCAAAGAGGCCCGTAGTCATCTGATCAGAGCCAACACGCGCCTTGTGGTGAGCATCGCCAAGCGATACCGGGGACAGGGACTCTCCTTCCTCGATCTGATCCAGGCGGGCAACATCGGTCTGATCAAAGCCGCCGACAAGTTCGACTACGAGCGAGGCACGAAGTTCGGCACCTATGCTACCTGGTGGATCCGCCAGTCGGTCGCCAGGACCTTGAAGCAGCAGGGACGAAACATCCGTATTCCTGTGCACACCAACGATCGGATTCGCAAGCTCTATCAGGTGGCGGCCCGCCTCGAACAGGATCTAGGCCATCGTCCCACACCGGAGGAGATCGCTGAGGAGGTCGACCTGGAGCCCGAACGCGTACGCTGGCTGCTGGGCGTCTCGCAGCGCCCCCTCTCCCTGGAGAAGCCCATAGACGAGGATGGGGAGAGCGAGTTCGGCGACTTCCTTGAAGACGAGGACACGCCCTCGCCGGCACAGAGGACGGAGATGCACCTCTTGCACGAGGATCTACAGGATGCACTGAGCACGCTGACCCCCCGTGAGGTTCGCGTTCTGCGCATGCGATTCGGCCTGGGAGGCGCGGACACCTATACATTGAGAGAGGTGGGCGAGAAACTTGGGGTAACCCGGGAGCGTATCCGCCAGATTGAGGGCAAGGCGCTCAAGAAGCTGCGACACCCTCGCTATCGAAGGAAGCTGCGGCCCTACCTGAGTTAGGAGGGAAGCAAAGCGCCACCATGTTCGTAGCAAGGCACGCCAAGCTGAGCGCGATATCTTGCACCTGTCGTTAGTGCAAGGCACCTAAGGGTCACTCTGACTATCTGAATAAACGATGTCGATAACGAGTTAACGCGCTAGAAACCCGGTACTTCTGGATACAGAGGGGGACATCCAGCAACACCCTCCCGCGGGAGCCACCGGGTTTCTTCGCGCGCGTGATACCTTTGCCAGAGGTCAAAAACGCTATGCCGCCGTGCTCTTGTTGGCACGCTTCTAACTGGTAGAGTTGTACAGGAGGTTGCTTATGATTGACGTTAAGAATATGACGAAATCCTATGGTCCCATTGAGGCGCTGCGCGGGGTCAGCTTCGACATCGCGGCAGGTGAGATCGTGGGGCTGCTCGGCCCCAACGGCGCCGGCAAGACGACGACCATCAAGATCTTGACCGGCAGCTTGCAGCCAAACGACGGGACGGTCAAGGTGAACGGACGCGACGTTTTTGAGCACACCCGCGAGGTGCAGGCACACATCGGGTACCTGCCCGAGACTGCGCCTCTGTACCGGGAATTGACGGTACAAGGCTATCTCAAGATGATGGCCGAGCTACGGGGGATCCCCGAGGAGGAGCGCCGGGCCCGTATCTCGGAGGCCGTCTACGCCACCGGGTTGGCCGAGCATCTCGTACGCCCCATCGGTGAGCTGAGCAAGGGATTCCGGCAACGCGTGGGGCTGGCTCAGGCCATCGTCCACAAGCCACGGCTCTTGATCCTAGATGAGCCGACGATCGGGCTCGACCCCACGCAGGTCGTCGAGGTCCGTCATCTGATCCGTCGCCTGGCCGAACGGAGCACGGTGCTTCTCTCCACACACATCCTCTCCGAGGTCGAAGCGCTCTGCGACCGCGTCATCATCCTCATCAACGGCCGCATCAGAGCTGATGCTGAGCTATCAGAGCTGGCCTCTACCTCGGACGCGATTCTGGTCCTCAACCAAGAGACGCCTGATGTGGATCGTGCTCTCTTGGACCTGGCTGATGTGAAGGGCGTCGAGCTCGTCGAGACCGACGGTGCGACGGACCAGCGCGCGCAGCTAAGAAGGAAGCATCGCGACTTAAGCCACTTCCCCACGTATCGCGTCTTGGGCAAGGATGGAGATACCGATCTTTGCCCCGCCATCTATGACCTGGCGCGGGAGAAGGGATGGCCAGTACGCGAGCTGCGACAGGATGTGCGGACGCTGGAATCCGTCTTTAACGAGCTAGCCACCAGTGCATAATGCAGGATGCAGGATGCAAGACGTTGATATAGTCTGGGAGGTACTACAACCGTGAAACAAGCACTCTCAACTTTGATTGTGAAAGGGAAGCAAAGCGCCTCAATGACGCGTAAGGAGTTGGAGGGCTACTTCGGTTCACCTATGGCCCTCATCTTCGTGGGCGTCTTCTTGGCGGTCACGCTCTTTTCCTTCTTCTGGGTGGACACCTTCTTCGCCCGCGGCATTGCGGACGTCCGGCCACTCTTTCGCTGGATACCGGTGTTGATGATCTTTCTGGTCGCAGCGTTGACAATGCGTCAGTGGAGTGAGGAGGAGCGTTCGGGCACCCTGGAGCTGCTCCAATCGCTGCCTGTCTCCCCCATCCAACTCGTCATCGGAAAATTCTTGGCCGTGATGGCCCTGGTCACCGTCGCGCTGGGGCTGACCATCTTCCTGCCCATCACTGTGGAGATACTGGGCAACCTGGATTGGGGGCCGGTCATCGGAGGTTACCTGGCAGCTCTCCTCTTGGCGGCCGCCTACACGGCCATTGGGTTGTTCGTCTCTTCGCGCACAGACAACCAGATCGTAGCCCTGATCCTGGCCGTGCTGCTCTGTGGGCTCTTCTATCTTATTGGAACCCGGGGAGTCACCGACTTCTTTGGCGACACCGTCGGGGAGATCCTGCGCGCTATCGGCTCTGGAAGCCGCTTCGAAAGCATTGAACGCGGCGTGATCGATCTGCGCGACCTACTCTACTATCTCTCACTGACCGGTATTTTCCTGACGCTTAACAGCGCCTCGCTCCACAGCAAACGCTGGAGCACCGGGGAGCGGACGCAGCGATATCGACGCGCTGTGACGCTCACCTCCATCCTCGTCGTGGTGAACCTCGTGCTGGCGAACGTCTGGGCCTTTCCGCTGCACGCTCAAGCCCTGCGGCTAGATCTCACCGAGGGCCGACAGTACACCCTGTCGCAGACGACGCGAGATCTGTTGAGCAATCTGCAGGAGCCCCTGCTGGTGCGCGGCTACTTCAGCGAGAAGACACACCCTCTGCTGGCGCCATTGGTTCCGGAGATCCGCGATATGCTGCGTGAGTACGATGTCGCTGCTGGCGACGGCCTGGAGCTGGAGATCATCGACCCGGCGAAGCATCCGGAGCTGGAGGCAGAGGCGAATCAGACGTACGGGATCACCCCTAGCCCATTCCAAGTCTCCGGGCGATACGAGCAGTCAGTGATCAACTCCTACTTCGACATCCTAATCCGGTACGGCGATCAGCACGTCGTGCTCAACTTCCAGGATTTGATCGAGGTACAGTCGAGCGGCGGGAGTATAGACGTTCGCCTTCGCAATCTGGAGTATGACCTGACCAGCGCAGTCAAGAAGGTGGTCTACGGCTTCCAGAGCGTGGAAGCGGTGCTGGCCGCGCTGGAGGAATCGGACGAAGGCCCGCCGGCGGAGTTGACCGTCTATCTGACGCCGGAGACGATGCCGGAACAGCTTTCCGACATCCCGGCGACGATCGAAGCGGTGGCAGAGACCATCGCCGATCAGTCCAACGGCAAGTTCACCTACACGGTAGTGAACCCGGACGCGCCCGACAGCCCAATCACGCGGCAGCAGCTCTACGATCAATATGAGATCCAACCGTTCGCCACCTCGCTATTCTCCAGCGAGTCTTACTATCTCCATATGATTCTTCGGGCCGGTGATCAAGAGCAAGTGATCTATCCCTCGGGGGATATGACAGAGGCCGACATTCGCTCGTCCATCGAGAATGCACTCAAGCGAGCGTCGCCCGGCTTCCTGCAGGTGGTCGGGCTCTGGACCCCCTCGACCCAACCCCAGCAGAATATGATGGGCCAGATGCAACAGCCGATCTCCAGTTGGCAGCAGGTCCGCGAGTCGCTGGCGCAAGAGTATGAGGTGCGTAGGATCGACCTGAGCAGTGGACAGGTGCCAGACGACGTCGATGTGATGGTCCTCGTCGGCCCTCAGGGCATGACGGACAAGGACCGCTTCGCCATCGACCAGTACCTGATGCGGGGAGGAGCGGTGATCGTAGCCGCCGGCAACTACGGGATCCAGGTGAACCAGATGCAGGGAGGCCTCGGGCTCAAGCCATTGGAGGGCAATCTGCGGGATATGCTGGCTCACTACGGCATCAGCGTCGAACAGTCGCTGGTGATGGATCCACAGAACGAGCCGTTCCCCGTGCCGACGACGCGGAACGTGGGTGGCGCGCAGGTGCGGGAGATTCAGGCCATTGACTATCCCTTCTTCGTGGACATCCGGCAGGACGGCATGGCGTCCGACAGTCCCATCGTCTCCAACCTGCCCGCGGTGACGCTGAACTGGGCGTCGCCCCTGATTGTGAAACGCGCGGACGAGGAGAAGAACGCCGATCACCAGGTGACGAGACTCCTTCAATCCAGCCCCGAGTCCTGGACGCGTACCGACGCCAACATCCAACCCAACTTCGAGGCTCATCCACAACTCGGATTCCCGGTGAGCGGTGAGCGGGAGCGCCACACCCTCGCCGTCTCGGTGCAAGGCTCGTTCGAGAGCTTCTTCAAGGACAAACCCTCGCCCTTTGCGGAGGACGAATCCGATGCAAGCGCAGCGGCGCAGTCTGGGACACCGGCGCCAACGCCACCACCCTCATCGTTGGGCACGATCGATACGTCCCCGGAGACATCGCGTCTGATCGTCATAGGTAGTGTGGAGTTCTTGGACGATATTGTCTTCGATCTCTCCTCGAGTCTCACACAAGATCGCTACCTTAACAGCCTACAGTTCATACAGAACTGCGTTGCTTGGTGCACTGAGGACCTGGATCTGCTGAGTATCCGCTCGCGGGGGACGCAGACGCGCGTGCTGGCACCGATCGGCGAGCGTGAACAGTCGTTCTGGGAGGGTGCCAACTACGTCGTCGCGCTGCTGGCGCTCGCCGTCATCGGCATCGTGTGGAACTCCCGCCGCCGAAACGAGGAGCCGATGGAGTTGGTGCCGCGTGACGCATTCCCACCTTCAGCACATTCGACAGCCTCAGGCCGCGAAGCTACCAAAGAGCAGGCAAAGGAGGTGACCCAATGATCAGAGAGCACCATAAGATTCTAGCTGCGGTTCTGATTGCGCAGATCGTCTTGAGCATCGTTGTCTTCTGGCCCAGACCCTCGACCGCGGGCCAGCGAGAGCCGCTATTCCCCGACCTGAATGTGGAGGACGTGACTGCTCTGACCATAGAGGATGCCGAAGGCAGCGTGATCGAGCTGGCGAAAGTGACAGGAAACTGGGTGCTGCCCCAGGCTGACCAGTACCCGGCCAAGGCCGATGCGGTCAGCGAGTTCCTGGACAAGCTCAAAGCGTTGACGACGGGGCGCCTGGTGACCAGCAGCGAAACCAGCCATAGACGGCTCCAGGTGGCACAGGACGACTTCGTGCGTCGTATCGTCTTCGAGACGAACGACGGCGGGAAAGAGACGCTCTACCTCGGCTCGTCGCCTCAGTACGGCTCCGCGCACTTCCGATTGGAAGGCCAGAGCGACACCTTCTTGACCAATGAGCTGTCGACGTGGGACGTAGGGGCTGCCGCCAGCAACTGGGTTGACACGCAATACCAGAGCGTGGCGCAGAAAGACGTCAACCGCATCACGCTGGAGAACGCTCAGGGCACCTTCGTCTTCGAGAGGCAGGACGAGGAGACATGGACTATGGATGACCTGGCTGAGGACGAGACCCTGAACCAGACGCAAGTCAGGAGCGCGCTCGGCCGCGCTGCCACGGTCAGGATGAAGGCTCCCCTCGGGAAGGAGGAACGGGCCTCCTACGGGATGGACGACCCCGAAGCGGTGGTGACGCTCGAGACTGCCGACAAGACAGTGACGCTACGCGTGGGAGCGAAGGACGCCAACGAGGCCAGCTACGTGGTCAAGTCGTCCGAATCGGACTACTACGTGCACGTGGCCGAGGCCAGCATGACGTCGTTGGTACAGAGTGATCGGGATGCGTTCCTCCAGGAGCCTCCTACGCCGCAGGCGGAAGAGTCTAGCGGGTGAGCGCCGCCGAGTGGGAAGCCACCGGGTGGGAACTCACCCAGGCCAATTCGTGACCAACATCCGTCCATAGGATAACAGAGCCGCCCTGGGCTTGATCAGCTCAGGGCGGCTTCTTCCATCGGGCAACCGTAGCCCTCACCCTCCGTCTAACCCCCGCTCGCGGCGGATCGCCAGATCCGGCACCCCCTTCGCGGTATAAAAGCAGGGTCAGAGAGACACCAACCTAGAGGCCCAGAAGGTCTGAATGCTCTTTCATAGCATCCAGGACCATCCCCACGAAGACCTCCAACGGCACGTCCAGCTTCTCTTCACAGAGCCTGATCCTCTCTCGGTCGGCACCCGAGGCAAACGACTTGGAGTCGAACTTCTTCATCACTGATTCCACGGACACCCCGGCCAACTTAGTCGGGTGAACGAGCGCCACAGCGACAATCAGGCCAGTCAGATCATCGCAGGTCACCAGGGACCACTCCATGTTCGTCTCCGGCATCACACCCAGTCGCTCATAATTGTGCGCCTTGATGGCTCGGACGATATCCTCAGAGACGCCTCGCCCCTCCAACTGCTCGGCGATGACCAGGGCATGGCGGTCTGGATCGTCCCGGGTCTCCTCGTAGTCCGCATCGTGCAGCAGACCTACGATCTCCCATTTGTCCGGATCCCCATCGAACGCCTCGGCCAGTGCCCGCATGGCCGCTGCTACAGCATAGTGGTGCTTGCGAAGATTCTTGTTTGCGATGTTCGCCTTCAGAATGTCTAGAGCCTCTTCCTTTGAGAGCATACCATATCCTCCTATGAGCGTACCTGCCGCCGGGTGCGACGCACTTGCCAAGCGTAGCCATAGTGCGTTGCACCTGTCCTCCTATAGGCGTACCTGCCGCTGGGTGCGACGCACTTGCCGTTAGTGCGTTGCACCTGTCCTCCTATAGGCGTGCGTACCGCTCGCAGTATAACACGTCCTCGTGAAGAATCAACCCCACTCTATTAGAAACCAGCCACCTAGCCCTTGTTCACCAGCCAGATGCCCCCGATGAGAACCATCGCACCCAGCACCAGAACCAGCTCAATAGGCTCGTCCAACAGCCAATGACTGAAGGAAACGCTGAACATCGGCACCAAATAGATGAAACCGGCCACCCGACTCGCCTCTCGATGCTCCAGTGCGCTGAACCAGACCAGGAAGGCGAAGACCGTGCAGGGCCAAGCCAGGAAGAACACGGCGCCCCAGAAGGAGAGGGGAAAAGTAGGCAGTCTCGCCAACAACGAGGGGCGTACGAAGACCAAAGAGAACAACCCGGCGAAGACCATGGACACCCCCGTTACAAGCAGCGGCGGATGACGCCTGATCACCGACTTGCCCGAGACCGTGTAGATCGCCCACATCGTCGGGGCCAGCATGGTGATGAGAAAATACCTCGCATCGCTCAACGTCACGCGCTGTCCACTGCCCCAACGGATGATGATGAAGAGACCACTAAAGGCAATGACCAGCCCGATCGCGCGCTGCCAGTGGAACACCTCGTCCAAGAACACCAGGGACAGAACGTAAATGAAGGCAGGGTTCAAGGCGATGATCAAGCTGGCGGTGCCCGCGGGAACCCGTGTCTCGCCCCAGGCAAGAAAGACGTTGTACAATACCGCCCCCGTCAGCCCCAAGAACGCCAGTCGCCACCACTCTTGGCGGATCAAGGTGCGCACTTCTCCGCCCAGGCTGGGCAGGAGAATGGCGGCGAAGGTCAACGCCACTGGTACGAAGCGGAGCGCGACCAACTCTAGGGGTGACACATACGCCACGATGTGCTTGATGGCAATGAAGGAGTTGCCCCAAAGGAGAGTCACGACAACGAGCAGCACAATCCACAAAGCGGACTGGCGCGATAGGCGGTTGAATGGAGATGGCATAGTCAATCTTCTCTCGTCGTGCAACCAGCACAAAAGAACGCGCGGAAGTCGCCGCAAGCAACGTGCAAACGCACGGACTTCTCATCCTTACGGCGCCTGAACAGTGGATGGCTTCATCATCGCAACGCCATGCCTCACAACGTGTTATTGTACCTGCCCGTTCCTCTTTGTCTAGCAGTACGATCTGTGGTTCCAGAGAGATGGACAAAAAAGGAAAAGCAACGTAGAATGCTCAACGCTATTGACCCCCTAGCCATGCCTTGAGCGGTGTCCCACGCCGAACCGGCTGAGATCCACTTTGGTGCCAAGGGAATGGCTGGATAGAGAGGACGCTCATAGAAAGGGAGAGCTCCATGATCACCATAAAGAAAGTTGACACCACATCGAAGGCCGACGTGCGGCGTTTCATCGACGTTCCGTTCAGGCTGTATGCCGATTGCCCTCAGTGGGTGCCTCCGCTGCGGCCTGATATTCGTACAATGCTGAACCGTGAGAAGCATCCCTTCTACGAGCACTCCGATGCCGATTTCTTTATCGCTGTGCAGGACGGTCGGGACGTGGGGCGCATCGGAGCTCTCGAGAATCGCCGCTACAATGACTACCACGATACACGCCAGGTCCAATTCTACTTGTTCGAGTGTATCGACGACCAGGATGTGGCGACGGCGTTGTTTGAGCGGGTCTTCGCGTGGGCCCGCGCTCGGGGGCTGAACGAAGTGGTGGGCCCCAAGGGCTTCAGCCCTTTCGACGGATACGGCATCCAGGTTGAAGGGACAGAACATCGTCAGATGATGATGATGATGAACTACAACTATGACTACTATCCGCGCTTGGTGGAGGCGCTGGGCTTCGAAAAGGAGGTCGACTTCATCTCCACCTACATCAAGCTGGCGGACTTCAACGTGCCGGATCGCATCCACCGCATCGCCGAGCGCGTCAAGAAGCGTCGCAACCTGTCTGTCCATCACTTCACGTCGAAGCTGGACTTGAACAGATGGAAGGGCCGAATCGGGGCAGCATACAACAAGACCTTTGTGGACAATTGGGAATTCTACCCTCTGACGCAGCACGAGATTGAGTTCACGTTCAACGACCTGGTGTTGGCTGCGAACCCACAGCTGATCAAGGTAATCCTGCACGAAGACGAGATCGTGGGCTTCATCTTCGGTTTTCCGGACGTGTCCAGAGGCCTGCAGCGGGCAAACGGAAGGCTTCTACCCTTCGGTATCTTCCACCTCCTGCTCGATATGCGGCGGACATCGTGGATCTCCCTCAATGGCGTCGGCATCGTGCCTGAGTACCAGGGGTTAGGCGGCAATGCCCTTCTATACTCTGAGATGACAAAGACGGTAAAAGGCGATTTCGATTTTGTGCACGCCGAGCTCACTCAGGTTGCGGAGTCGGCCGTCCAGATGAGACGCGATCTGATCAACCTGGGGGCCAAGCCCTACAAGAACCATCGCGTCTACAGCCGAGAGATATAGCGACCAGAGACCCCCGCGGCAACACGTCGCTGGACTTCAGTCCCGCCGGTTGACATGGCCCATCATCGTGATAGAATCAACGACGTCTATGTTGAGATACCAGAGGCAGCGCCGGGAGCGGCCTGCGCAGCACCGTCCTCCCGCTCGTAGTGCCGCACGCAGCAGAGCGGAGTGCGGCCTGCGCAGCGGCATGCGCTGCCGTTAACCAGTCAGCCAAAGGAGCTAGATCCGTTGA
>CAYQZG010000067.1:8907-20535 GCA_964421785.1 uncultured Anaerolineales bacterium | reverse complement strand
TGAAAGTATCTGCGTTTCATCATTGCTTCCATCCAGTTTGACCACCTAGGCCCAGCCCAATCTGCCCAGGGGGATCAGTAGTTGAAACCAACTGAACTGGGGAGGATCGCTGATGTCCGGCGGGCCCGGGACCTTCACCTCTCCTTCGGGAAGGGGCTCCTTGATGCGTGGGGGGCGATTGAAGGATGTTATTCGGTTCATGGGGTTTTACCTATCTGCTTTTGAAGCCAACAGACCGAAAGAATGATGAACGACTGGACCGGTTTTAAGGGATAGCACCTGCATTGTACTCAGCGAGCGACGGGATGCAAGCGAAGGTTTTCATTCACGCAGAATGCTACCAAATCGAATAAGAGCTATGAACGGGCGGTTAGCAGAACCACTCTACGACATCCTAGCTCGATGCCGACCGGGTTTGCTGTGGAGCTCTTTGGGCCGTCCCGCAGTCAGTGCCTACCGCGGAAGTCCGTCAACAGGCGTCTCCTAGGTGGGACGATCTGCCAGCGGGAGCAGGATCGTGAAGGTACTCCCTTCCCCCGGTGTGCTCTCGACGACGATCCTTCCTCCGTGGAGGCGGATCAACTCCTGGGCAATGGCGAGCCCCAGTCCTGTTCCCTGCTGCTCGTGCTGCTCACGGTTGATCTGTCGGAATCGTTCGAAGAGATGCTCCTGCTGGTCGGCCGGTATACCCATTCCGTCGTCGGATACCGCGACCATAACCCACTTCTCCTCGGCCTTCGCTCCTATCCTCACCTTCTTCCCCTCGTTACGAGAGAACTTGATCCCATTCTCTATGAGGCGGCCCAGAGCATTCACAAAGAAAGGCTTACATAGACGGACCGGGGGCAGATGGGGGTCTGCGTAGACTTCTAACGACACAGAGTTCTCTCTGGCTTTGGGCCGAAACTCTCTTGCTGTACGTTTCACGATCTCTTCCAGATTTCTGTAGTAGGCAATGAGTGTCTCAAACTCCTCTCTCGCCCGTCCTGAGTCGATCTGCACCAGTAGCAACAAGTCTTCCACGAGACGATTCAAGCGGTCCGCTCCGACCTTGATGCCGGTCAAGAAGTCTTCAACCTCTTCATGCCCAAGCTTGGAGACATCCTCCAAGGCCAAGTCTGTGTAGCCAGTGACGTACGTGAGCGGTGTGCGCAGCTCGTGACCGAGGGTGGTGACGATCTGCTGCTTGAATTGCTCGAATGCGGCCTCGCTGGCCCTCTCAATCGCGCGGGCGCGTCCCAGCCGAGATTGAACGCTGACGATCAACTCCTCAGCATCAAAGGGTTTCGTGATGTAGTCCTCTGCTCCCAGTCTCTTCCCCTTCAATTTGTCCTCTCGCTCTGATTTGGCTGTGAGGAAGACAAAGGGGATCGGAACCCACTCGGGGCGGGCACGGATTTGCTCGTAGAGGGTGTACCCATCCATTCTGGGCATCATGATGTCGGCCAGGATGAGATCAGGCAGTATGTCTCTCATAATGTCGAGAGCTTCTATGCCGTCCGTTGCCGTGGAGACAGTGTACCCTTCGGACTCCAGAATGCCCCTGATGGCTCGGGACATAGGCTTGTGATCCTCTACGACCAAGATGTGTTGCCCGCTCATGGTCTCTCCTTCTGCTGCAGTGATGTCTCCAGATTCATGGGTAGGGCTAAAGAGAATGTGCTGCCCTTTCCGACCCCGGGACTCTCTACGTGCGTCCATCCGTTGTGAACTTCAGCAACGTAGCAGACGAACGCCCAGCCAATGCCCAGCCCTTCCTGCCCTCGACGCAGCGTGTCGGCGCCTTGCTCAAATGGGAGCCCCAGCGTGGTCAAGCGCTCCTCTGACAGGCCAATGCCTGTGTCTGAGACCTCGATGACGATCATCTCATCAGATTGAAAAGCCTGGACCTTGGCCTTACCACTGGGCTTGTTGAATTTGACAGCGTTGTGAGCCATCTGGAAGACGGCCTCGCTGATCAACTTGGCATCCATCTCAATCTCTGGCAGATCAGAAGGTAGAAACAGGTGGAAGTCTACCTCGCGTGCTTGTGCAATCACGGCCACCGGCTGGACGGCCCACGGAATAACCTCGTCCAGGGCATGACGCCCTAGCTGCGGTTCACGTTGCTTGTTGACCAGTTCGGCGAACTTGACGACGCCTTCTATGCGGCGATGCAGCCCCGCAATTCCCGTCGAAAGATCCTCAAGCGTCTCTTTGAAGGGGTGACTCTGGTCCTCGTTCTGCTTTTGAAGGACTTCGAGCGTGGTACCGATGGAGGCAAAAGGTGTGAGGAGTTCGTGAGTGACCGTGCTAACGAAAGCCGCTTTCAGACGATCTAGTTCCGCCAATCGCTCGCGGGCTTTCTCCAGAGCCTCTCGCTCTTTCCGCTCTCGCTGCCACAATTCCTTGAGATCTCTGGCGTAGACGGTGAGTTGATCCGGTGACATCGTGCCGATGCTGGGCTTCTGAGTTCTGGGCTCAACGGATTCTCCCGCAAGTGTCTCTTTGACCAGGTTGATGAGCTGTACCGGGCTGAACGGCTTTGTCACGTAGGCGTCGGCACCCGCGGCTAGTCCTACCGCTTGGTCCTCCTTCTCCGACTTCGCCGTAACGAGGATGATGGGGATCTCTGAGGTTCCTGCTGTTGTCTTGAGAGCTGCACACACTTCAATGCCCGACCGTCCGGGCATCATCACGTCCAGAAGGACAAGGTCGGGTAGCAGCTTGCGGACCAGTGACAAGGCCTCTTTACCGTTATGCGTGACAACCGTCTCTAGGCCCTCCAGGTCTAGCGTAGCGGCGATGGCCTCCGCGAGCAAAGGATCATCCTCGGCGATCAAGACAGTCTGTTTGTTGCTGACGTCAACGTTCTCTGGCTTGCTTATCATCAGACAGATTCAAGAGCCTGGGTGGTGCGCCGTCAACGTGGACTGCGTGGCAGCCATACAGTGAAGGAGCTTCCTTCACCCGCTTCGCTTTCTACTGTCACCCGTCCACCGTGCAGTTCAACGATTTCCTTGAGGATAGCCAGCCCTAGTCCGGTCCCCGAGACTTGCATCTTTCGAGGTTTGTCGCCTCGGAAGAAACGGTCGAAGATGTACGGTAGTTCCTCCTCTGGAATACCTATGCCGGTATCTGTCACGGTGATGGTGGCCCAAGTGCGTCCGTCGGCGACTTTGTTATCCGTGGTGATCGTGATCGTGCCACCTTCTGGCGTATATCGAACGGCGTTTGACAGTAGGTTGTTCAACACTTGCATCATCCATTTCGAGTCTGCCAGGGCTACTGGAGTTGGTTTTCCCAGGTGGCGCGTCAGCGTTAGCTCCTGATCTTGAGCTCGGTTCTCGTATTTCTCGATCGCCATCTTGGCCATGTCGTTGAGGTTTATCGGCTCCGCACGGATTTCCAGCCGCCCGGCATCCACGCGAGACATCTCCAAGATATCACGCACCAGGTTGGCTTGATGCTCCGCTTCTTGTATCAGAGGCTCGAGGTATTCATTCGCGCTCTCTGGCTGTTGTTGCATCAAGTGGGCGAGCAGTTTGATCGTGGCGATCGGCGTCCGTAGCTCGTGAGAGACGTTGGAGACGAAACGGGATTTCATGCGGTTCAGTGTCTTGAGATGGCTGACGTCGTGGATTGCTACCACGGCTTTCGCGTTCTTCATGGTTGGCCTGTGGACCGGGGCGGCTGTGAGCTGTAGATCCAGCCCCGTTAGCTCCAGCACCACCTCTGGGTTTCCCTCGGCTCGCGCTGCTAAGGCCTTCACCGCCTCTCTCAACTGCTCTGCTTCCTCCGGTGAAAGGACGTGCTTAAGCCAGTTCCGAGCGACGGGGTTGGCCAGGACAAGCTCTCCGTCGGAGCCGGCCAGGATGATGCCATCTGTGGTGCTTTCCAAGATGGCCTCCAGTTGAGCGTACTGAGCTCGGAGCTGTGACGTTCGCTCCTCCACCCGCTCCTCCAGGGCATCGGCGTAGTTGTGAAGCTCTTGGTATAGCTGGGCGTTCTCGATGGCAGTGGCTGCGTGATTGGCGAATGCTTGGAGGCGCTGAGCATCCTGATAGCTAAACATGCCCTGGAGGGTGCTGTTCACGTTCAGGAACCCTACGACTACCTCGCCGACCCTGATCGGGGCTCCGACATAGGATTGCCAGAGCTCCTGACCTTTCTCCTGGATCCAGTGGGGATCGGCCGCCGTATTCGGCACCACGATAGGTTTCCCAACGTTGATCATCTCTCGCAGGAGGGGATAGTTCCTGATGGAGAGCGATTGGACACCCCACTCCTGATCCTCGTAGCCTCGCCGACGGACTACCCGGGCGCTGTCTGCGTCCTCAATCAGCACGACGTTGAAGGCATCTCCGCTGACGACCCTCTCCACCTGCTCCAGGATGCGGTCCAATACCTGGTCGAGATTGAGTGTGCCGCTGACGACGGCGGCTGCCTCCTCCAAGGCTTCGGTCTGCTGCCGCTGCTTCCGCTCAGCTTGGAAGAGGCGGGCGTTTTCCAGGGCCACACTCAGTTGATTGGCAATAGTGGTGTAGAAGTCCAGGTCTTTTTCGTTGAAGGCGGCGAGCTGGGAGCTCTCGACGTTGAGCACGCCTTCGACCTCTCCATAGACGCCTACGGGGACGGCTAGCTCGGAGCGTGCCTCCGGAACGCCCTCGTGGTAGCAGGAGGACTCTCGGACGTCATCGATCACCATCGGCTCGCCGGTGAGGAAAACGCGGCCGCAGACGGAGTGATCCATTTCCAGAGCTATTCTCTCCGCTTCGACAGGGAATCCAATCTGAGAGGGATGGAGCCGGAGCGATTCTCGATCACGATCGGGTATGGCGAAACCTATAAACTCGACCCCCATCGTGGTGTGAAGCGCCTTGAGCGTTCGTTTCAGGACCAGATCGAAGTCCAAGGTGGAGGCAGCAGCCAGCATGATTTCCCGCAAGACTTGAGTTTGCGCCAGGCGTTGAGACGTCTCCTCATACAACCGTATGTTTTCTACGCCGACGGCCACTTGCTCGGCGATTGTGGTCAGCAGCTGTTGCTCGACTTCGCCGTAGGCATGGGGGCGGTAGGCCTGTACGGAGATGACGCCCACGGTCCGATCAGCGACCTTCATAGGGACGCCGAGCCAGGATGCTGGTATGCTCATCGTACCCCACAGCTCGGCCGGCGGCAGATGCTCTCGCTCCTTCTCGAAATCGCGAATGAGCAGGGGTTCTTTCTCCTTGATCACGGAGGCTGTGAGCCCTGTCCCGAGAGGTTTGCTTTCCGGAGGAGGCATCACGCTGCCGTCCACCTGAAGCCGGTAGTCCACTTCATTCGCCTCTTCATCATAGAGGGCGAGAAAGAAAGCGTCCAGTTCGAAGGCGGCCTCAATCTCACGATACACGGTCCTCATCAGGTCTTCAAGGTTCAGCGTCTTGCCCATGGCGTGAGCCATGCGGTTAATGATAGCAAGGTGTTCTGCACGTAAGGTGGTCTCTTCGTAGCGCCCGGCATTTCGAATGGCAACGGCTGCTTGATGGGTCAGTCGGCTCAACAGATCCAGATGGTTCCGAGAGAAAGCGCCGGGAGAATGGGTCACGACCTCCAGAACGCCAAGGACCTGGCCATCCTGGTGGATGGGGAGAGTGGCTACGCTGGCTGGGGCGCTGTAGCCGTCCCCTTGTTGAGCGTCTTCCACAATGAGAGGGGCCTGGCTCTCCAGGACCTTTTTGGCCCTCTCAGCGCTCTCTTGAGCTGGACTGTCGATTGCAGAGGACTGCGCATCAGAGGTTACCACCGGCTCGAGGAGATCTTGCTCGGGATGGTGGATGTAGAGACGCCCGGTGTCGCTTCCGGTGAGGTTGATGGCATGGGAGACCAAGGCGCGACGCAGGTCATCTGAGTTCAATTCGGCGGTAAGGTCGAGATTGGCTGCCAGCAGCTTCTCGAGCTGAGCTGCCTGCTGCCGAAGTGTTGCCAGTTTCTTCTCCAGTTCCTTACACTGAATCATTAAGCGGAACTCCGCGGTGACCGGACCCACGACCGGGGCGGTGACGAAAGGGCAGGATATCGCATTGAGGGATCAAATGTGCCGTGACACGTGCTCCTGCAGTCTTCCCTGCTTACCCTTCCAGTATAACACAACAGGATGGGGCTGGCAATAGGGGTAGGGTAGTAGTTTCCTCCTACATATCTGGTATCCTACCAGTAATATTTCAGTCTTGTGAGCAAGCTCGGAGCCCCCGTCCCGGGGGCTGAGATCAGTCGCTCACAAAACTGAACTGATACTTCGACGGGAAGGAGCTATCCGACCAACGCTAGATCGGGCTTCGTCCAGGGGGCTCCCGTCGCCCGAGAACGCAATCGGCGATGTCGTTGCAAACTGGCCCCAAAACGGGGAGGTCAGGAAGAGAGTGAAAGCAACCGATAGATGGTGTCCTGGCCCCTCACGAGGACATCGTGTCGGCCGGTGTGAGGCAGGATGGCCTTGTTCACATCGAGTTCGAGTTTGAGTTCAGGGTGGACATCCCGGCTCAGGCCCCGGACCTGTACGACTACTTCCATCTGGATGACCCGAGCTTCACGGTCTACTTCTTTCCCGATGGCGACGGGTCGTGGAGGACCCAGGTCCACGCTCGGGAGACCTCCTTCGACTGGCACACGACGGACTACTAGTGGCAGCGAGAGAACGGTCGTCATTCGATACAACCACGAAACGGGTAACTGGGAAGGCGTGATACGAGAGTGGAATGGGCAACACTTCGAGGACTCGAAGTCGCTGTCGTCGTCGGCTCTGGGGGCCGAAGGGCGCCACCTGGGGCCCCTCTTCGCCAGCGCCTGACCTGACGTGAGCCAGGCCGACGAGCTTGAGCTCGTCGCCGGCGACAACACCGCCTTCGACCAGGACGGCAACTGGCGCATCCACATCGACGCCGGCGGCCATCTGGTCATCGAGCTCCGCGACGCCGGCAGTTGTGTGGAGGAGGCCGCATGGGCGTCGCTGCGGCCGCCCCAGACTCATTCCTTGGCCAGGACAATGACCTGATCCCCCTCTCGAAACGTAATCGGCAGCGACTTGGCCGGGTTCACGACCACCCCGTATTCCGTTGCTGCGTCGCCGGCTCGCTCGTGGACGCGATAGCCCAGTGCCACCTCGCCCTGGCGTCGGGCGGCTTCAACGATGGTGTAGAAGGTAAGGGGGCTATTGAGGGCCACGTAGTTATCCACGTCCCGGAGGTAGATCTCCGACCCCTCTGGATCGAAGAGGCTGGCGAACACCGAGCCCAGGGCCTTGTTCTCCGAGATCTGGGACAGCATGAGGCTGATAACGCGTTCGCTGACGATGAAATCGTCTGCCCGCGCGGCCTTCGCCAGGTCCCGGTTGCGGATATCCATCATCTCGCTGACGATGGAGAAGGGGTGCTCTTTCTGGTCGGCTATGTCTCGCAGATGTAGAAGCGTGATCAGCGTCCGCGCGTCCGCTTCCTGAGGCTCAAGGACGTCGGAGTAGGCTAGGACGATCACGTGGTCGATCACGTCGAACCGCAGGTTGTCCAAGACGCGTCGGTCCGTCGTCTGACCCTCGCGAAACCTCATGCTCTGTCGCTTGACCTCTACGCAGTGGCGCGCCACGTCCGCCTGGGGATCTCCCAGATGGGCGATGATGGTGACCTGTGAGCCTGCTGCGACGTAGTTGTCCAGCTCGTTGATCACGTAGGGCGCTCGCCAATTCCAGCCGAGCACGAGCACGTGCTCCGGCGCTGCCTCGATCACCTTGGGCTTGTGGATCGCGTCCTTGTCTATTCCCAGATCCTCGAGGCCCGACAAGACGACCGTGTCATCGTCCTCGGAGATGGCGATCACCCGGTCACCATCTTGGAAGACAGTGTCGATCGGCGGGTTGATCGTCGGAACGCCGCCGTTGGTGCACATGCCTATCACGGCTGAATCCTCATAGGCCAGCAGCGCTTCTCCGAACGTCTTGCCAACCAGGCCTGGCTCAGCCTGGAAGTAGATCTCGTCGCCGGCGAAGTCGAGCAACTCCGTATACACCACGGAGAGTCCCGACTGACGACACGTCTGGGCCGTGATGCGGGCGATGACGTCCCCCGTTAGGACCAGCTCCACCTCGCTCCCACCGACGATCCGCGCCACCTCCATGTTACGGGACTCGCGGATGGCAGCCACGATGTGATGAGCCTCCGCTCGTCGCTCTGGATTGTTGGTGATGGCAAGCAACGTCTTGATCACGCTCGAGTCGGGATCGTCGCTTTCGGGGGAGAGCACGATGATCGACTTGGCCGTCTCCAGGCTCACCAGATCCAGACTCGTCATCTCCATCGGGCTCCCGGTTCGACAGACAACGCGGGTGTTGCCGGTGTTGCCAATCCTGTCCCGGATCTCATCCTCCATCGCGACTTTGTCCTTGGGCGCGAGGATGGCGATGCAAGCCTTGGGCTGGTTCTCGTTGGCAATGAGGAGTTCAGAGAGAATGGGGAAGATCTTGGGCGACCAGCCGAGGATCAAGGTGTGTCTGGACTCGACGATCTTGGATCGGCCCTTGCGGAGCTGACTGATCTTTCCCTCAATGCCGGTGGTGATGACGCCGATCAACGTGCTTGTGACGAAGATGCTCGTAAAGACGATGGCGAGCGTGGCGATCCGCTGGGGCCAGGGATCGAAGGTCAGTGCATCGGGCTCCAGCGTCAGCATCAGGTAGGACCAGATCTGGTCGATGGGATTGTCCCTTGAGCTTATACCGGCCAGGCAGACCACGCCGGCCGTGGCGAGTATCGCGAACACAGTGATCAGCGCCAGCCAGCCGATGAGGGCGGCAGGACCTCGGGACATCGTCCTGTCAAAGGCGTAACGCAGCCGTTCCTTCAGGGTCACCTTGCGCATGGTACACTTCCTTTCGCAACGTCTGGCTTCAGGGGCGCTGGGGGTCAGCTCTATCGCCGCGATCGTCCCGCATCAGCGCAATCCCCGCTGTTCGTTCCACATCGCCGACCGATTGCCGCAGCTGAACCTGCACCACACTGGAAGCCCGACATCCTGCACATCAGGTCGTTGGCTTTCGCGATATCCGGCACCAGACCGGAACAGGAGAAGGCACCTTCGTCTCTCTCCTCGGGAATCGTGGTCCGGTGGCGGCTCACCCTCGCCGCCCTCGCTCACGAGCGAAATCGCAGCCCGAAGCAGCCGTCTGCGATGTCCGCCATCGCTTGCTGCTCCGGCGTGTTCGTGGTGTAGAGCAGATCCACCGACATGATCGGCCCGCCAACAGCGTGGCACAGCGACCAATCGATCGCTGCTGCCAGCGCGCTGAGAGGCGTGAGAGGCGTCATACTGATCACTCGGTCGATGCGAGCACCAACGTAGTCCTGCGGAGGTGTGCGATGGAGGATGAGACAGTCGAGATCCCCTTTCTCGAAATCGCGCCACAGGCCGGCCATGTTGACGTCATCGGCGGCCTTGCCAAAGACCTCAACAGCCATCCCGGCGTCGGTCAGCGCAGCAGTGAGCAGTCTCGTCCACAAGGTTTCGAAGTCCAGGATCAAGCATCGAGCCGGCCTGCCCGCGCTGCGGACCAGATCGAACAGTGACTCCCGCTTGCCGGCTGCCATCTGCGCAAGCTGTTCCCGTTGTTCTTGCAGTACGAACAGCTGGGCGGCCTCATGGTCGACCACCCGTACCAGCAGTCGGCGGAGACAGCGCCACAGGTCCGGCGCCCTGGAGAGCTCTGGATATCTGCGCCGGATTCTGCTGTGGAGGGCCAGGAAGTGCTCATTCGTGGCCTCGTACAGCTCATGCTCGTCATCGGTCAGATGGATCGGATGACGCCGCAGGTCGAAGGGCCGCAGCCAACCGTCTCTCTCGGCATCCGCGAACGTGTACGTAACGCCGATGCGCTGCTGCAGCAGAGAGGTGAGCATGCGACCGGCCGTCGCCTGGGGGTGATCGATCGGGTAGGGGGCGAACCCGATGAACTGATCGCACTCGAACAAGAGCATAGCTATCCAGGCCGGCTCCAGCAGGTCACAGTTCTCCACGACCGTCGTGATGCGACGCCCCAGGTCTTTGAAGCGAGCGGCGTGTTGGCCGTAGCGACGCTCGATCTGAGCGTGACGGTAGATCACCACCCTGGTCCCGTGTACCCGAGACACCCCCTCCTCACCGAAAACCCGCACCGCACCGGCGGGCAGGTCACACCGCTCTCGTAGCTGTCCGGCCCAGTAGGCAGCCTTTGCGTCGTCCTCGACGAACAGGAAGACAACCCGGTTCTTCTGCTGGGTCAGGATCGGTACCATATGCGCCGTGAGCGCTATGCGCGCCTCCAAAGGCGCGATGCTCAGGACCGCCTTATGATGCATGGATCGGATCCGCCCGTAGAAGTGTCGCGCCACCTCCTCCAGTCTTCTCTCGCGACGTCCACGCCGGGCGTCCGACTGATCCTGCGCCGGCTTGACGGGTTCAGATTCAGCCCTGCCTGCCTGCTCTCGTCGAAACCTCTCGAACCAATCCATCTTTCTGGCGAATCGTTCCCGGATCGCCTTCCCCATCCCCCTCCCACGGGAGACGATGACCGTCGGCACGGAGGGAGAGGCTGACGTGGCGATATCCGCCATCTCCTTGTCACGTGTCACCACGGCGCAGAATCCGCCCTCTACGATGTGATCCCTCGCCAGCGCAATCTGTTGATGATCGACGCTCTCCGGGTCGAGGGGATAGGCTACGTCTGATGGCGTCTTGGCCCGCACGATTCGCGCCGGTCGTCCCGCCGGCTGCACGTCGTCGGGGAGCGGAGGGGTGAACCAGTCTTCTAGCACGGCGAGGGCTCGCTTGGCGGCCGAGGCCACCAGGGCATCGTCGTCGGCTCTCGCCAGCCCCTCCAGCTCGTGGACCACGGAATCGAGGACGTAGATGGTGATCGAATTGACGCCCCAGTCCAGCGTATCGACGTGGGGGAGCTCCATCAGGATGCTGGTGTCGACGACAGCGGCGGGCTGCTCGTGATGCTCATGGTTCATCGGTTGCCTCCTTGGATCGTCTGGCCGACTAGGTCGCTTCCGGGCCGGGCGGCTCGGTCGCGAAATGGCGCCAACCCCTCAGCTACCCCCCTCCCAGAACGTCAACTGCGTCCGCTCCTCTGCCCGTTACGCTCCCATCCCCCCACCTTCTTCCGCCCCACCTCGTTCCCGTCAGCCTCATAAGCCAACCGTTGCACGAAGTGATGCCCTGGCTTGCCCGGCTCCGACACATAGATGAAGACCGTCTCGACCTCGCACGCCACCTGCCGCCACCCCGTCCCGTACGGAGGCGGCTCCTGGGCGAAGCGTTGAACCTCAGAGCCCCTGTAGGTCACTTGCAGGCACATCGCGTCACTTCATTCGGGTCACCGCGGCCTCGACCGCCGGGGACAATCGCGGCCTTCCCTGCGCTGGCATCCCCCTCCGCGCCCCTCGTGTCCTCTCGTGCCCTTCGTGTTCCAACCCCGGTCCAAACCTCGTCCCACCCCCAGTATATCACAAATGCAGCCACTTGTCTGTAGTAGAAGTTAGATACCCCTGTGGCGCAAGTTAGATGCTTTTTGTGGCGTAACTTAGATTGCGTCAGCAATCGGCCCCCTCCATCGTCCATCGTCTGCCGTCCGCCGTC
>CAYQZG010000067.1:0-8807 GCA_964421785.1 uncultured Anaerolineales bacterium | reverse complement strand
CGTCTGCCGTCCGCCGTCCAGCGCCGGCACGCCGAGGGTAATCAAACCCCCACGAGCCATTGACCCCTCCTGACCTGTCTGTTATAATCATGTAAGGTCGAGTCGGGCAGGCAACGGAGTCCGTCTTTAGCGTTTGGAGGTAAGGTATGGCCGAGACACCGCGGATGGAGTTCGCCGATCTGGACGAAGAGAGCATGAGCAAAGTGCACGCCTTGGAGGAGGACATCGGAGGCTGCGTCGTAGCACTGCGGCGGAGAATAAGCTTGAGGGACCTCGAGCCGGAGCAGTTGGAGAAACTGCAGGCGGCTGAGGAGGAATTGGGCGTCGTCTTGATGGCCTACGAGTGCGAGTAAGCTTCGAGAGCTCAGGTGCCTGCCCGTTCTCTCGCAAGATACGTTTCCTCGCCTGGACGTGATAAACGGTTAGCTCGCTGCCGCCCCCGGGCCGATGGGCCAACGTCGGCCCTCCACCGTCGTCTAACGCCCGCTGCGGCTATCCCGGCTCGGGCTCCCGGGCTAGGATCGACGCGCCTCGAAATCGGCCTTGATGGCCTCGTACAGCCCGGGATCGAGTAGCACGTCCACCGCCGTTGCGGCCAGCGCCTTCGCCGCGGTCATCATCGCCTCGAAGCCCTTCTCCGATGCCGCCGCCTCCACGAACTCGGTCGAATGCCCCACCAGATCCTTCGGGCCGATGCTCAGATAGGGGTGGAGCGAGGGCGTGATGTGGCTCACGTCCCCTAGGTCGGTCGACCCAATCCCCTTGGCGGGATCGACATCGTCAAACGTCCACCCCAGGGCCTCCAGATTCCTCTTGAAGGCCTGGGCCAGCGGATCGTTCGTCTGCAGCGACTTGTACGCGCCCTGCATCTCCATCTCAACCTTGGCTCCCGTAGCGATAGCGGCCCCTCGCGCGCAGTTCTTCACCTTTTCTAGAAGGTCGTCGCAGTAGTCGTCGTCCATGGCCCGAATGTAGAACAGCGAGGCCGAGTAGTCAGGCACGATGTTGGGGGCGTCGCCCCCGGCGGTGATGATGCCGTGGATGCGCGAGCTATCTACGATGTGCTCGCGCAAGGCGTTGATGTTCTGGAAGGTCTGGAGGGTCGCGTCCAGGGCGCTGATCCCTTTCTCCGGAAAGGCTGCCGCGTGGGCCGCCTTGCCGTAGAACTCGATGAACAGCTTCCGGCGCGCCAGCGCGTGCTTCCACAGGATCGTCTTCCCGGAAGGGTGGAACATAATGGCCACGTCGACCTCGTCGAAGACCCCCGCCTCCGCCAGGATCACCTTCCCCCCGCCGCCCTCCTCGCCCGGCGTCCCTATCAGCTGCACCGTCCCTGGGAGCTCGTCCATCGCCGTTCGCAGGCCCAGCGCGGCGCCCAGGCTGGCCGGGCCGATCAGGTTGTGTCCGCAGCCGTGTCCCAACTTGGGTAGGGCGTCGTACTCCGCCAGGAAGGCGATGGTCGGCCCCTCCTCCGCCCCCGCGTATGAGGCGCGAAAGGCCGTCTCCAGCCCGCCCACCTGCTTCTCTACCCGGAATCCCGCCTCTCTGGCCGCCTCCGAGAGCCACCGGGACGCCTTCTGCTCTTCGAACTTGATCTCTGGGTTGCGGTGGATGTTCTTCGCTAGGTCGATCAGATCCGTCCGGCGCTCGTCGATCGCCTCCAGGACGGATGCTTTGGTCTCTGCTATTGTATCATTCACGTCAGGCTCCTTGGTCGGTGTTCATGCGTAGAGATGACAGGCGACGCGCGTCCCATCTGGCAGGGTGACCGGCTCCGGTTCTTTCTCGCGACAGATCTCCTCGACGCGCTCTGGACAACGGGGGTGGAATCGGCATCCAGACGGGGGATTGATCGGGCTTGGCACCTCTCCGTGGAGGACCATTCTCTTCCTCGCCCGCGGGTTGGGCTTCGGGATGGCCGCCAGCAGGGCCCGGGTGTAGGGATGCTTCGGATCGGAGAAGAGGTCCTTCTTGTCCGCTGTCTCCACGATCTTTCCCAGATACATCACCGCTACCCGGTCGCTCACGTGCTTGACCACGCTCAGATCGTGGGCGATGAATAGATAGGTGAGGTCCAATTCGTCCTGCAGATCCATCAGCAGGTTGAGAATCTGAGCCTGGATGCTGACGTCCAGGGCCGTGACCGGCTCGTCGCAGATGATGAACTCCGGCTCTACGGCGAGGGCCCGCCCGATGCCTATCCGCTGACGCTGTCCGCCGGACATCTCATGCGGATAGCGGTTCAGGAAATGGTGGGACAGACCGACCATCCTCATGATCTCCATCAACCTCGTGTGCATAGACGCACTCGGCACCAGTTGGTGGATTCGCAGGGGCTCGCTGATGATCTGGCCCGCCGTCTTCCGCCGGTTAAGGGATGAGGACGGATCCTGGAAGATCATCTGCACGTCGCGGCGCAGCACCTTCAGCTCCTTGCCGCTGAGCCCTGTGATGTCCTTGTCTCGATAGCGAATGCGACCGCCGGTTGGATCGGTCAACCGCGCGATGAGCCGGCCCGTTGTGGTCTTGCCCGAACCGGACTCTCCAACCAGGCCGAGGGTGGTGCCTTTCGGGATGGTCAGATCAACTCCGTCGACTGCCCTGACCTTGCGCTGGTCGAACAACTGAACGAACCAGTCGCCGACGGCGGGGAAGTACTTCTTGATATCTTTGACTTCTACTAGAGGGTGGTTGTTACGGGTCACTTTTCTCACCTATACCTTCCAACACGCCACGCGTCTGCCGGGAGCGACCTCCGCGAGGGGGGGATCCTCGCGTCTACACCTCTCATCGGCCAGCTCGCATCGTGGGCTGAAATTGCACCCGCTGGGGAGCCTGATCAACTCCGGCACTTCGCCGGGAATAGAGGGAAGACGCTCTCGCTCCCTCTCCTCTTCCAACTGAGGGATCGAGTTCAGCAGGCCGCGGGTGTAGGGATGGAGGGGGTCTTCATAGAGCGCCAGGACGGGTGCCTCCTCCACGATGCGACCGGCATACATGACGATCACCCGATCGCACGAGTTCGCCACCACAGCTAGGTCATGGGTGATCAGGATGATGCCCATGCCAAACTGGTCCTTCAGCTTATCCACGAGCTCGAAGATCTGCGCCTCGATCGTCACATCGAGCGCCGTCGTCGGCTCATCCAGGATCAGCAGGGAGGGATTGCACGAGATGGCCATAGCGATCAGAACGCGCTGGCGCATGCCCCCGCTCAGTTGGTGAGGGTAGTTCTTGATGCGTTTCGCGGGTTCCGGCATATCGACCTGTCTGAGCAGCTCGATGGCGCCCTTGCTTCTCTCTTCACCGGAAAGCGCGGTGTGGAATCTCAGCACCCGGTCGATCTGTTCCCCGATGGTGATCGTGGGGTTCAGCGAGTTCATGGGATCCTGGAAGACCATGGCGATCTCACATCCCCGTATGGTCTGCATGTCGCGCCGGGACTTGTTGAGGAGCTCTTCGCCCCAGAAGAGGATGGACCCTCGTTCAATACGCCCCGGATTCTCGATCAAGCCCATGACCGAGAGTGCCGTGACCGTCTTCCCGGAGCCGGACTCACCGACGATGCCCAACGTCTCTCCGGTGTCAAGATGCAGCGAATTGCCGTCGACGGCGTGAACGACGCCGTCTTCCGTGTGAAAGCGGGTGACCAAGTCGTGAATCTCGAGAAGCCTGGCGTCACTCACCTTGTCCTCCATCCTGTCGGGTAGCAGACCCGACCTACATCGGCGGATAGGGGAACTCGCCCCCCATCAGCAACCGTGCTCTTTGCCGATCCTGCGCTCATACTCGCGTCCTCCTGGCCTGTCGGGGATCGAGGGAGTCCCGAAGCCCGTCTCCCAGCAGGTTGAAACCCAGGATGATCAGCAAAATGAACAGACCGGGGACCAGAGGGTACCACCAGGCACCCAGGAAGAGATAATCTCGGGCTTCGTTCAGCATAATGCCCAAGCTGGGGCGAGGTGGCTGCAAACCTAGTCCCAGGAAGCTGAGCGATGCGCTGGTCAGCACCGTGGTGGCCGTCATCAGCGAAGCTTGCACGATCAAGGGAGGGACGGTGTTGACCAGGATCTCGCGCGTCAGGATTTGCCATCCGGAACCGCCCGCCATCTTGGCTGCGTCCACGTAGTCCTCCGACATCTCCTGCAGCACGACGCCTCGCATCACCCGTGCGAACCGGGGCGAGTAGGTGACGGCGATCACGATGGCGATCTTCAGCATGTTGCTCACCTCAATGGGGCCGATCTGCGTCTTTCCGATGCCGAAGGCCCCCAACAGGGCAATGGCCAGCACCAACGTGGGGAAGGATAGCATGATGTCGACAATGCGCATGATGAGCTCGTCGATCCACATACCTTTGTTGTAGCCCGCCACTGCGCCCATGAGAATCCCCAACAGGAGTGCAAACGCGATCGATATCGCGGCCAGCTGGAGCAGCGTCCGCGTTCCGTAGAGGGCCCGGGACAGGATGTCGCGGCCAAACTTATCGGAGCCCAGGAGAAACAGGTTTCCCTCTTCGCTGCGAGACATGGGCGCCAGGGGATGATGTTCCCCGGGCGGGGCGTCCCACTGTACGACCGGATTGTAGGGCGCCAGGAGTGGGGCGAGGATAGCCGTCACAATGGCGATGATCACGATCACGCCGCCGGTCAGGGAGAGCCGGTTCTTCTTGAAGTTGTGCCAGACCTCTGCCAGCAGGCCGCGGTGCTTTCGCTCCACGGTCGGCGCTATCACGTCAGGAGGGCTCTGCGCTCGATCAACGGTGCTCATCGCTCATTCTCCTTCCGCTCCATAGCGGATGCGCGGGTCTACGACGGAATAGAGGATATCCACCAGGAGGTTGATGCCGATTCGGATGACGACGATCGAGAGCACGATACCCTGGATGACGGGGTAGTCTCGCCGGAAGACGCCGGTGATGATCAGACGGCCTACGCCCGGCAGGCGAAAGATCGTCTCTGTCACGATAGAGCCTCCGAGGAGGTAACCGATGGAGTTCCCGATCACGGTGATCACGGGGATAAGAGCGTTCTTTACGATATCCTGCCTGACGATGCTCCCCCAGCCAATTCCCATCGCTCGCGCCGTACGAACGTAGTCCTGGCTCATGACATCCAGCATGGACGAGCGCAGCATCCTCATCACGATCGCTGAGTAGGCGGTCCCTAGCGCGACGGCGGGTAGAAGCATGCGAATGAGGTTCTCCTTGGTGCCTTGTTTCGGAGGCACGTATCCACCGGTCGCCCACGGCTGGTGCAGGAAGATGCCGACGACCATGATCAGCATGATGCCGAGGAAGAAGTTGGGGACCGAGACCCCCAGCATAGCCACGAGCCGCGAGATATGATCGGAGATCTTATTCTGGTGCAGCGCGGATATGATGCCGGTGGGCAGGGCGATGAGCAGGGCGATGATCATCGACAGCGCGGCCAGCTCCAGGGTGACGCCATATCGCTGGGCGAGGAGCTCGGTGACCGGGGCGCCGCGCTGGATGGTGACCGAGATGCCGAAGTCCCCCTGCAGGGCCTTTCCGGCCCAGCGGAGGTACTGCTGGTGCAACGGTAGATTGAGGCCAAGCTGCTCGCGCAGCTTATCCACCAACGCCGGATCCTGCATCGGCCCCAGCATGACGCGTACCGGCCCGCCGGGGGCGAGATGGATGAGCAGGAAGATGATGATGCTGGCCGCGACGAGGGTAGGAACGGCCAGCAATAGCCGCTTCAGGATGTAGATTCCCACCGATTCTCTCTCCCTTCGTTGGCTCTACTGAAAGAAGGTCATTGGTCGCCGAGACCCTAAGGGTTCTTGACGCAAGCCTTCATTTTCTTGGTGAAAAAGCATCTCTTATCAACGAATGTTAAGTCCCACCTTGACTTTCTGAAACCCTTAGGGTCTGCAGGTGGTTTTTTTCAGGCGACCCTTTCTTTGCTTGGCGAAAGAATAGGACGGGAGGTGTCCACCTCCCGTCCAGTGCGATGTCGGTACTAGTCGCTGAAGGCCGTCACGAACTTCAGGTTGATGTTGCCCTGCGAGTTCAGTCCGTCGCCGTAGCCTTCCACCGAGGAACGCCAGGCGTGGAGGTTGTCCAGGAACATCATGTCGAGCTGGATGACGTCCTCCGTCACCATCTCCTGCATCTCCCACACCATCTCCTTGCGCGTCTGCTCGTCTGGCTCGATGACCGCTTGGTCATAGAGGTCGCAGAACTCCTTGTGGCCCGGCACCGTGGGATGGTAGTTCTCGGCCAGGTCGGGCGAGTCGTGGTGCCAGTGGTTATGGTTGTGGTTGTTGCGGTAGTACCCGGACCAGAGCCAGGAGATGGCCAGGAAGTTGCTCAGACCCCAGTCCTCCATCCCGGTGTCCCAGTCGAAGGTCTCGTACATGGTGTCGAAGAAGGCTGACTTGTCGATGGGTATCACCTCGACGTTGACGCCGTAGGGCCGCAGCTGCTCCTGGATGATGGTCGAGACGTCGCAGAACCATTGCGCGTTGGTGCACATCATGCGGAAGTCGAAGCCGTCGGCGTACTCGGGTCCAGCTGCCTCCAGATACTCCTGAGCGAGCTCTTGATCGTAGAGCGTCATCTCCTTCAGCTCCGGCGAGGTCCACTCGCTGTCGGCGTACCACGGTCCGTATTGGTTGGAGGCCATCCCGTAGAACAGGTCTTCCGCGATCTCATCCCGGTCGATGGCGTGGAAGAGGAACTTGCGCAGGTTCTTGGCCCGCGCGATCTCAGCCTCGTTCCCCACCTGGTCAGCGCTGATGCCGAAGGGCGGGGCGCCGGTGTTGATGTAGATGATCTGTGTCTGGATCCCCGGGATGCGCGCCGTCTCGATGCCCGGCATCTCCCTAATGGTGGCGAAATCCCTGTAGGGGACCTTGTCGACGATGTGGATCGAGCCACCGACCAGCGCGGCCTGCATGGCGGCCGGGTCCTCGATGATCTCGAACACCACACGGTCGATGCCTGGGGCCGGCACGCCATCGGCCCAGTAGTCGCCGAACGGCTCCATCGTGATGTGGGAGCCGCTGACCCATTCGACGAACTCGAACGGGCCGGTGCCGATCGGCTCTCGGCTCAGGTCCGTCCCGGCAAAGCCGGCCACGCCCTTCTCCTCAGAGCGCTCGCCGTGCGAGCCTTCCGGCACGATGCCGTCCAGGACGCGGGTCCATTCCTGGAGCACGCCGGTGTAGGGGTCGGCGAAGTTGACCTGGATGGTGTAGTCGTCGATGATCTCGATGGACTCAATCGGCCCCAACAGACCCTTGTTGGGGGCCTCGTTCTCATCGTCCAGCTGCCACTCGATGCTGTACTTCACGTCGTCGGCGGTGAAGTCGGAGCCGTCGTGGAACTTGACCCCCTCTCTTAGGGTGACGACGATGGTGCGAGCCTCGTCCTTCAGCTCCCAGTCCTTGCACAGAGCAAACTTGCAGGTGGGCTGGTTGTTCTGATCTAGGTCGATGAGGGGGTCGTAGACGTTCTTGATGATGTAGCCCGACCCGGTGTCGGTGCGGATGGCAGGGTCCAGATCCCAGGGCTCTGTGGAGATGCCGATACGCAGCTCTTTGGGGGCGGGTGGCGGGGGCGTGGCGGTCACCACGACCTCTTTCTCCACCTCGACCTCAACCTCCTTCTCAACGATCTTCGTCGCCTCCACGACCTTGGTGACCTCTTTCTCCACCTCCACCACCTCGGGGGTCGGCTGCGCGCAGGCCGAGAGGGAGAGGGCGAGCACGCTTACGACTGCGATAGCAGCGAACAACTTGTTCCGCATCTTTCTTTTCCTCCTGTTTTGGGTATCAGCTTGGCGAGTTTCGGAACGGCTGGACTCTGCGGAGAACCAACGGAGTCGTTGTGGACACCACCTCCTTTCTTGCCAGGAGCTGCCCGGAGAGTCCGGGGCTACTCCTCCACGGTGACGTGATTGAGCGTACAGACGCGACACGCCTTGTCGGCGGATGTATCGGCCGTACGTTTGAGCAGCACGACCTTCAGACCTTTCAGATGACGAATGATCAGGTTAAGGGATCTCTATTGGGTCAAGAGAGCGTTTCCCGGTTTGGTTATGACTCCGAAGCTTTTCATGTCATGTATTCAGATGAGCAAGTTTCGTCTTGTGAGGTACTATGGTAGGCAGTTATATCATAGCTGTCTAGCGATGTCAAATCGGCTGGGCGACTTGTCTGCGTCGGACTTCTAGGGTACAATTGCTCCATCTTGGCCTTTAGTTGCTGAGGAGTGAGAGCGTGCTACGTTACTGCTGCATCTGAATGAAGAAGCCTGGGGCGTCAGTTGGGCGTCCACAGGCGAGCTTGCGCACGCCAGGGGGCGGTGACGTGACCGCGTCCTAAGACCAGACGAGTGTGTCCCTCCGGGGCAACGACCGTCGCTGGCGTGGGCTGGCGGCGGTCTTTTGTTGCCACTGCTTGTGGATAGCGCGGCCCGTTGGGGGTTGCGATAGCATTATGTTTAAGGAGGTACACACTATGTCTGACCGTCTTACCCGTTTCTTCGCCTCGCGCTGGGGCATCATCCTCGCCGGGGCCGTCATCGGTATCCTGGCCCCACTCCTGCAGGCGGCCGGCAACCCGCCCAATATGGGCATCTGCGTGGCCTGTTTCGAGCGGGATATCGCCGGTGCGCTGGGGCTCCACCGCGCTGCCGTCGTCCAGTACATCCGCCCGGAGATCATCGGCTTTGTGCTGGGTGCGCTGATTGCGGCCTATCTCTTCAACGAGTTCAAGGCTCGTGCCGGCTCCGCGCCCATCGTGCGCTTCGTGCTGGGGATGTTCGCCATGATCGGCGC
>CAYQZG010000066.1:0-20737 GCA_964421785.1 uncultured Anaerolineales bacterium | reverse complement strand
TCAAAGCCCAACCCCGCTGCGCGGGCTGCGCCATCCAGCCTGCCGAGCGCCGCACTTTATCGCCTTATCGCCCCACCGCTACCCATCCAGCACCTCGCGCATCACGCGCGTCAGATCCTCCACCGAGAACGGCTTGGGCAGCGCCTCGGCGAAGCCCGCGGCCCGCAGCTCCTGCACGTCCGTCTCCATCACGTGCCCCGTCATCGCGATCATCCTCAGCCCTGGCTTCTCCGCCCGCAGCCTCTGCAGCAGAGCTTTGCCCCCCATGTGCGGCATCACCACGTCGGTCAGCACCACATCCACCTTATGCTCCGACACCGCCTCCAGCGCCTCGCGCCCGTTGGCTGCCGTGATGACCTGAAACCCCACCATCTCCAACCCTGCCTTGATGGCCTGGCGCAGCCGCTCCGCGTCCTCCACCACCAGGACCGTCTCGCCCCGACCCCGCGGCGGGACCTCCTCTCCCTCCGCTGCCTCTCCATCGTAGTCGTCCCTCACCAGGGGCAGAAAGACGTCGAACGTGGTCCCCTCGCCCGCCGCCGTGTCGACGTCGATGAAGCCCTCGTGCTGCTTGACGATGCCGTAGACCTGGGCCAGACCGAGGCCCGTCCCCTCTCCCTCCTCCTTGGTCGTGAAGAAGGGCTCGAAGAGATGCTCCTGCGCCTCCTCGCTCAGGCCCGTGCCGGTGTCGGAGACCCTCAGCCTGGCCCAGGCGCCGGGCGGCATATCCGGCCCTGGTGGCTCCTCGCCCGGCTCCAGGGCCACCCGCCCCACTTCGACGCGCAGCTCGCCGCCCTCCGGCATGGCGTCCCTGGCGTTGAGGGCCAGGTTCATCAGCACCTGATGGATGCGCGTGGCGTCGGCCTGGATGATACACGGATGGCGCGTCATCTCCGTCGCCAGACGGACGTGCTCGGGGATGGTGCGACGCAGGAGCGTCAGCGTCTCCTCCACCAGCGCGACCAGGCTGAGTGGCTCCGTCTCCATCATGGCGCTGCGGCTGAAGTCCAGGATCTGCTGGATCAGATCGGCAGCGCGGTGGGACTCCTCGAGAATCGTCTCCAGCGCGTGCTTCGTCCTCGGGGCCAGATCGGCCTCGCGCAGGGGCATCTGCGCGTAGAGGATGATGGAGGCCAGGAGGTTGTTGAAGTCATGGGCGATGCCGCCCGCCAGTTGGCCCACGGCCGCCAGCCGCTCCTGTTGGTACAGCTGCTCCTGGACCTGTCTCTCTATCGTCGTGTCATTGATCACCATCACCCATCGTTCCCGACCCCCATCAATCGTCATCGGCCGGGCGATCACCTCGAAGCTGCAGCCATCGGCCTCCACCTCCTGCCACCCTCGCTTGGAGGGAGATGGTGTGAGGAAGTCCTCCAGCGGGCGGCCCCCCAGGTCGGTGAGCACGTCGCCCGTCTGGATCTGGGTCAAAACCTCCAGGTCCCTTTCGGCCACCGGGTTGCTGAGGATCACCCGGTGGTCGGCGTCCAGCAGGAGCACGCCCTCCGGCACCGTCTCGATCGTCTGCTGCAGGCGCTGTGCCTGCTGCCGCGACACCTCCAACAGCCGCTCGCGCGCCTCCTCGGCCATCTTCCGCTCGGTGACGTCACGAGCGATCACCTGGATAGCGTGGACCTCACCGTCCTTGCTGATCGGGGCGGGGAAAGCCTCCAGCCAGCGCACCTGCCCGTTATCGTGCCGGGTCTTCACCTCCAGGGGCTCTACCCGCTCCCCGTTGAGGAGGCGCGAGAAGATCTCCCTATAGCGCTCCAGGTCGTCAGCGTCCAGAAACCCCAGTGCCATGAAGGGCTTCCCTATGATCTCCTCCCGGGGCAGTTCGGCGATCCTCTCCGTGACCGGATTGCAGTCCACCACCGTGCCCTCCAGATCGATCAGGGCCACCGCCTCGGGCGCGGACTCGAACAGGGCATGGTAGCGCTCCTCGCTCTCGCGCAGCGCCTCCTCGGCCCGCTTGAGAGGAGTAACGTCGGTGAGGGAGACTACCCGCCCTCCCGTCTTCCGGACCAAGCCGATCTGAAGGTAGATCTGCTTCCGCTCCCCTTTCGCGTCGACGAAGGTGAACTCGTAGTCGGCCGGGGGGGAACCGCTCCCCTCGCTCCGCTGGGCGTGGTAGCCCTCCATGCGCTCCAGATCCTCATCGGCCACAAAATCCGACCAACGCATCCGCCCCTCAATCTCCTCCCTGAGGAGTCCGGCCAGCGCCATGAACTCCTCGTTGCACATCCGAATGACGCCGTCGTCCCCAAAGACGACGGTCGCCGCGCCGGTCCTCTCGAAGAGCACCCGGTACCGCTCCTCGCTCTCGCGCAGTGCTTCCTCAGCGGCCTTCTGCTCGGTGATCTCCTGGCTGAACTCGACCAGGCCCTCGATCTCGCCATGGCCACCGGGCTCCTCGTCAAAGACGGGGTAACCGCGCACGAACCAGACGCGGCCGTCGGGCGTGGTCTGCTCCGTCTGCTGTGGCTTCCCGGTCCGCAGGGCCTTCAGCACCGGGCAGCCCTCGCAGGGCTCCTGGCGCTGGGCCCACACCTCGTAGCAGTGGCAGCCCACCAACGCCTCGCGGCTCAGGCCCACCGAGTCCGCGGCGGCCTGGTTGACCCACTGAATCTCCAGGTCCGTGTTGTAGTAGGCGAACATCTCGACGGTGGCATTGAGGACGAGGGATTGACGGCGCTCGCTCTCCTCCAGCGCTCGGTCGGCCCTCCTGTGCTCCTCCTCCAGCCTGATGCTATGGAGCGCAAAGGCGATGTCGCCCGCCACCTCTCTGAAGAGCGCTTTCTCCCTTGCATCGATGTCGATCTTGGGGGGCAGGGAGACGGCCATCAGGCCGTGAACCACCCCGGCGTGCTCCAGACGAATGGCCATCAGGCTGTCGTCGCGGTAGACATCTGCGGGTTGGCAGACGTCTGCCGCATCGGCGACCCAGACGTCCGCCTGCAAGAGAGCCTCGTCCTCGCACAGCTCGCGCAGCCCCTCAACCGTGACCGGCACGCAGCCTTCCGGGCTCGCCTGAGCAGTGTGGAATGGACTTCCATCCTCTCCCAACAGGGCGATCCAGGCCATGCGGTAGCCGCGGGTCTCGACGAGACGCCGGCAAGCCCCGGCGATCAACTCGTCCCGATCCCGCTCGCGCACGATGAGCTGGTTGACGTCGCCGATGGCATCCAGCACCGTATTGAGGCGCTCGATGCGCTTCGTGCGCTGCACGCGCTCGGTGACGTCCTCGACAGTCCCCTGGTAGGCAACGAGCCGCCCGTCCGCATCATAGACGGCGCGGGCGTTCTCCCGCACGAAGAGGGTGGAGCCGTCCTTCCGCTGCCACGCAGCCTCCAACCCGGTCACCCGGCCCTCCTCCTCAATGCGCCGCTTGAACGCGGAACGCGGATAATCGGGGTGGTATCCCTCGCTCTCGAGATCGCGCTGCGCCAGCTCCTCGAAGCTCTCATAGCCCAGCATGTCGACCAGGGCCGGGTTCACCATCATGATCTCGCCCTCGGGCGTGGTGCGGTAGAGGCCGATAGGGGCGTTCTCGAAGATGTCTCGGTAGCGGGCCTCCGAGGCGCGCCGCTTCTGCTCGGCCCGCCGGATGCGCAGGAAAGCCTCGACGCGGGCCAGCAGCTCCCGGTTGGCGATGGGCCGGGCGATCATGCCGTCGGCCCCCGCCTCCAGCCCCTCGGCCTGCTCGTCGGACCTGGTCCTGACGCCCGAAAGCAGAATGACGAACGGCTGGTCGAGGGCGGGATCCGCCTTGATGCGCCGGCAGATCTCAACGCCGTCGATGTCGGGCAGCACCACGTCCAGCAGCACCAGATCAGGCTGCATCTCGCGTGCCAGGCGCAGCGCGTCCTGGCCGCCGGACGCCTTGAAGACGTGGTAGCCGGCCCTTTCGAGGATCGTCGCTTGGGCATGGAGAATGCGTGGGTCGTCGTCGACGATCAGTATATGTGCGTCTTCTTTCATTCAGCCAGCTCCCAGTCTTACGCCAGGGCGCGGCGGATCGCGCGCGCCAGTTCCTCCACATCGAGAGGCTTACGGATCACCTCCACGAAACCCGCCTCCCACAGCTCCTCCTTCATCCCCTCCATCCCGTACCCTGTGACGCCCAGCGCCTTCAGATTGGGGTGTGATTGGGTCAGCCTTTGCATCAACGCCTTGCCGCCCATCTCGGGCATCACCATGTCCGTGATCACCAGATCGATCGCCGGCTCCCGGGCCGACCAGCGAGGCGCAGCGGACAGGGCCAGTGCCTCGCGTCCGTTCGCCGCCGTCATCACCCGGTAGCCCAGCGATTCCAGCACCGACTGCGCCGCTCGCCGCAGCGCCTCGTCGTCCTCCACCAGCAGGATCGTCTCGCTCTCACCCTGCGGCGTAGCCGAGTCCGACGGCTCGGCCTGCCCCTCCTCATAGGCCGGCAGGTAGATGCGGAACGTCGTCCCCTGCCCGGGCGCGCTCTCCACATCGATAGCCCCCTCGTGCTGCCGGACAATGCCGTGAACCTGCGCCAAACCCAGCCCCGTCCCCTGGCCCACATCCTTGGTGGTGAAGAAAGGCTCGAACAGATGCTCCTGCACCTTCTCTGTCATGCCCGTCCCCGTGTCCGAGACGGCCAGGCAGACCCATCGGCCGTCCTTCATCTCCGCCACCGGCGGCGTCTCACCCGCCCCCAGCTCCAGGTGGGAGAGCGCGAAGCGCAGGTAACCGCCCTCCGGCATCGCGTCGCGCGCGTTCAGCGCCAGGTTCATCAGCGCTTGCTGCAGGCGCGCCGCATCCGCCCACACCGTGAACGCGGAACCCTCCTCCACCGGCTTCAGCTCCAGGGAGATGCGCACGTGCTCCGGGATGGTTCGCCGCAGCACGTCCAGCATCTCGCCGACGAAGGCGCCCAGATCCAGCGCCTGGGGGGCGATCATAGCGCGGCTGCTGAAATCGAGGATCTGCTGCACCAGATCGGTGCCCCGGTTCGATTCCTCAATGATGACCCGGATGTGGTCCTTCACGCGGGAGGGCAAGTCCGGCCTCTTCAGGTCCATCTCCGCGTAGAGGAGAATCGTGGCCATGATGTTGCGGAAGTCGTGGGCGATGCCGGCGGCCAGCTGTCCCACCGCCGCCAGCCGCTCCTGCTGGTGCAGTTCCGCCTCCATCTCCTTGCGCCCGGTGATATCACGCATCACGATCACACGTCCGCTGATCGCCCCACGTCGGTCGCGCAGATGCGATGTCTGGACGTCGACGTGGCGCGGTGGACTGCCGTCGAGGAGCACGTCGGATCGCATCCCCGTCGTAGTTCGGCAGAGGTCGGCCAGGGCCGGGTAGGCGGCCAGCGCTGTATCCACGTCTTGCCCGACGGAGAGCGTGTCAGACCCGAGCATACGGCACGCGGCCGGGTTGGCGTCCAGGATACGATCTCCCGCGTCCAGCACCAGCACGCCTTCGTTCATGGTCTCGATGACTGCGTCGCGCGCTATGGGCACGAGGTCGAGTAGGCGAAGCTCGAACAGGCTCACGGTCAGCAGGGCGCCCACCAGCATGAAGCCCACCGGCGTGAGGTCTTGACCGGGAAAAGGCCCCAGGTCGAAGACGTATAGCACGTTCCCTATCCAGGGGAAGGGCATGGCGAGCAGCAGCGACGCGGCTTGACGCCGGTACAGGCGTCGGTAGCGCAGCGCTGCCAAGACCAGCACGACGGTGGCGCTGGACAGCAGCACGTAGACGTAGGCGACGATGATCCAGAACCAGGGTCCGTGGCTGTAGATGAGGACGTTCTGGGCGGCAGGGTCGGTCGATGGGGTGAAGTCGGTCCAGATAAGATGATGCCACTCGTTCGTGACGGCCAGCGCGAAGGATATGGCGGGGATCACCCATAGCAAGGCCATGTTGCGGCGGGTCAGCCAGCGGTCCTGATGGGCGTACGTCAGCGCGAAGATGAACAGGAAGACCGGTGAGCTGAGGACGCCGACGTAGTTGATCTTGGACCAGAGGATCTTGGCCGGCACGCCCACCGCGGCCGCCTCACCGGCGCCTGTCAGTTGCCACTGGACGGCTGCCAGGGTGAACCAGAAGAGGGGCATGGCGCCTCGGGCGGTGCGGCGGTGCCAGACAGCGAGAGCCACGACGGACGTGGCGCCCGCACAGACCAACAGAGCGATGGCGTACGGCGTCAGTTGAAAGCGCAACGTAAGGACCTCCTGGACGCGGTGGCCTGACCACGGTGTGCGGCGCTGCTGAGACGGACCTATTCTAGCTTCTAACGTGGATCTTGGCAACCGACGACGCTGGCCTTCGGCTCAAAGCAGCACCGTCGGTTGGTAGTGCGCTACGAAGGGAAGTGGAGTAGCGCCGGGGCGGCACTCCGCCCTGCTACGTGCCTAACTACAAACGGTACGGGCCTGGCGCTGCGTGCCTGACGACGAACGGGTGGCTCAGTCCAGGGCGCGCCGGATCGCCCGCGCCAGCTCCTCCATGTCGAGAGGCTTGTGGATCACCTCCACAAACCCCGCCTCTCCCAGCTCCTCCGTCACCCCCTCCACCCCGTACCCCACCATGCCCAACGCCTTCAGATCGGGATGCGAGCAGGTTAGTCCGCGGATCAGCGCCGGACCATCCATCTCGGGCATCGCCAGCTCGGTGATCACCAGATCGATCGCCGGCCCCCGGGCCGACCAGCGAGGCGCGGCGGACAGGGCCAGCGCCTCGCGCCCGTTCGCCGCCGTCACCACCCGGTAGCCCAGCGACTCCAGCACCGACTGCGCCGCTCGCCGCAGCGCCTCGTTGCCCTCCACCAGCAGGATCGTCTTGCCCTCACCCTGCGGCGCGGCCGAGGCCGGTGCCTCAGCCTGCTCCTGCTCATAGGCCGGCAGGTAGATGCGGAACGTCGTCCCTCGCCCGGGCGCGCTCTCCACGTCGATGGCCCCCTCGTGCTGCCGGACAATGCCGTGGACCTGCGCCAGCCCTAGCCCCGTCCCCTGGCCCACCTCCTTGGTGGTGAAGAAAGGCTCGAACAGGTGCTCCTGCACCTCCTCCGTCATGCCCGTCCCCGTGTCCGAGACGGCCAGACAGACCCATGGGCCGGCCTCCATCCCCGCCACCGGCGGCGCCTCGCCCGCCTCCAGCTCCAGGCGGGAGAGCGCGAAGCGCAGCTCCCCGCCCTCCGACATCGCGTCGCGCGCGTTCAGCGCCAGGTTCGTCAGCGCCTGCCGCAGGCGCGCCGCATCCGCCCGCACCGTGAATGCCGAGCCATCCTCCACTGCGTCCAGCGAGACGCGCACCTTTTCCGGGATGGTGCGCCCCAGCACCTCCACCATCTCGCCGACGAAGGCGCCCAGATCCAGCGCCTGGGGGGCGATCATAGCGCGGCTGCTGAAATCGAGGATCTGCTGCACCAGATCGGTGCCCCGGTTCGATTCCTCAATGATGACCCGGATGTGGTCCTTCACGCGGGAGGGCAAGTCCGGCCTCTTCAGGTCCATCTCCGCGTAGAGGAGAATCGTGGCCATGATGTTGCGGAAGTCGTGGGCGATGCCAGCGGCCAGCTGCCCCACCACCGCCAGCCGCTCCTGCCGCCGCAGCTCCTCCTCCATCCGCTTGCGCTCGGTGATGTCCACGGCGACCTCCAGCATACGCGCACGTCCCTCACCTGCCTCCAGCGGGACTTTGAACGTCTGGAACCACTTCTTCGTGCCGTCCGCAACCGTGAAGGGCTCCTCGGGAATCAGCTTGGGCTGTCGCCGGCTCATAACCTCGCGGTCATCGGCCAAAAAGCTTTCCGCCTCCTCCGGGCCGAGCCTGTCCATGCCCACCAGATCTTGGTCCGTCCTGCCGACCATCTCCTCCTTCGGAGTGTCGTAGAGCTCGGCGATCGCGTCATTGACCAGGATGTATTCACCGTCCCAGTCCTTGACGAAGATGCAGTTGGGAGACGTATCGATCACCCGGCGCAGCAATGACTCGCTTGCGCGCAGCGCCTCCTCCGCTCGTTTGCGCTCGGTGATGTCGCGAAAGACGCCGAACGTGCCCGTGAAACGGTCTTCATCGTCATACTGGGGCGTCGCGGTCACCAAGAGGATGCGCTCCTGCCCGTCGAGCCGGATGATCGGGAGCTCGTAGGTACTCTCCTTGCCCGCTCTGCGCGCCTCCGTCTGCAAACCGACCCTCTCCACCGCCTCCTCGTCCAGGAACTCGGTCAAACTTCGCCCGACAAGGCAGCCCTGCTCCACCCCGAAGATCTCGTGCGCGGCCGGGTTGGCGAAGGTGAACCGTTCCTCGAAATCCATGGTCCCGATCCCCTCACCCTGGTGCTCTACCAATCTCCGGTACCGCTCGTGGCTCTCCTGGAGCTCTCGCTCCATCCGCTTGCGCTCGGCGACCTCCTGCTCCAATCGCTTCGCCTGCCGCCGCAGCTCGTCCCTGGCCCGCTTGAGACGCAGCAACGCCTCGATCCGGGCCACCAGCTCCCGATTGGAGACGGGCCGCGCGACGTAGTCGTCCGCCCCGACTTCCAGACCGGCCGCCTGGCTCTCGGACGCCCTCTCAAGGCCGGATAAGAGAATCACGGGGGTCTCCTCCAGCGCTTCGTCATGCTTGATGCGGCGGCAGACCTCAAGCCCGTCAATGCCGGGCAGGACGACATCCAGGACCACCAGGTCCGGCGCCTCCTCCCGCACCAGGTGCAGCGCATTCTCCCCATCGGTGGCCTCAAGCACCTCGTGGCCCGCCTTCTGAACGACGCGTGACACCACGCGCAGCATGGCGGGGTCGTCATCCACCACCAAGATCGTGGCTGATTGGGGCCTCCTGCCATACTCCATCATCCGCTCCTCCCTAACATCCCCGGAAAAAGCTCTCGACCTCAACCCAGAGCGCGGCGGATCGCCTGCGCCAGCTCCTCTATGTCGAGAGGCTTGTGGACCACCTCCACGAACCCCACCTCCCGCAGATCCTCCGTCACCCCCTCCACTCCGTATCCCGTGATGCCCACCGCCTTCAGATCGAACCACCGACCTGGGTGACCGCCCCGAACCGTCAATTCACGCATCAACGCCTCACCGCCCATCTCGGGCATCACTATGTCCGTGACGACCAGATCGATCGATGGCCCACCTGCGGTCCAGCGAGGCGACCGACACAGAGCCAGCGCCTCGTGCCCGTTGGCCGCTGTCACCACCCGGTAGCCCAGCGACTCCAGCGCGGCCTGTGCGGCTCGCCGCAGCGTCTCATTGTCCTCCACCAGCAGGATCGTCTCTCCCTCACCCGGTGCGGGGGCCGTGTCCCGTGCATCGGCACCACCCTCATGCGCCTCCTCCTCGTGGGCCGGCAGGTAGATACGGAACGTCGTCCCCTGCCCGGGCGCGCTCTCCACGTCGATGGCTCCCTCGTGCTGCCGGATGATGCCATAGACCTGCGCCAACCCCAGACCCGTCCCCTCGTTCACCTCCTTGGTGGTGAAGAAGGGTTCGAACAGATGCTCCTGCACTTCCTCCGTCATCCCCGTCCCCGTGTCCGAGACGGCCAGGCAGATCCATGCCGTGGGCTCAGAGCCGGCCTCCATCCCCGCCAACGGCGGCGCCTCGCCCGCCACCAGCTCCAGGCGGGAGAGCGCGAAACGCAGCTCCCCGCCCTCCGGCATCGCATCGCGCGCGTTCAACGCCAGGTTCGTCAGCACCTGCTGCAGGCGCGCCGCATCCGCCCGCACCGTGAACGCGTTGGCCTGCTCCTCCGTCTCCAGCGAAATGCGCACGTTCTCCGGGATGGTGCGCCGCAGCACGTTCAGCCTCTCGCTGATGAAGGCCCTCAGATCCAGCGCATGGGGGGCGATCATGGCGCGACTGCTGAAATCTAGGATCTGCTGCACCAAGTCCGTGGCCCTGTTCGACTCCTCGACGATCACCCGCAGGTGGTCCTTCAGGCGAGAGGGCAGACCCGGCATCTTCAGATCCATCTCCGCATAGATGAGGATCGTGGCCAGCAGGTTGCGGAAGTCGTGGGCGATGCCGGCGGCCAACTGCCCCACCGCCGCCAGCCGCTCCTGCCGCCGCAGCTGCTCCTCCATCTCCTTCTCCTCGGTGATATCGTCGAAGACGACGCAGAAGCGGTCGGGCGTGTCCCAAGGCCGGTAGACGGTGCAGTGGTATAACTTCTTCGTGGGGTCGTGGTACATCTCGAACGTCTCCCTCTCTCCCGTCACCGCGGCCCGGCCATACCTCTCGATCCAGCTATCCTCAGTGCCAGGGAAGACATCGTGGACCGTCTTCCCTCGCACTCCCTCATTGGTCACGCCTACGATCTCCTCGTAGGCACGGTTGACGTACACGTAGCGACAGCTTACAAAGGTACCATCCTCGTCGAAGACGGAGTCATAGACCACGAAAGCATTGATCATGCTCTCCAGCAGCCACTTGTACTCCCTCCGGCTCTCCCGCAGCGCCTCCTCCGCCCGCTTGCGCTCCGCGATCTCCGCCTCCGCCTCCTCGTAGAGCCGAGCGTTCTGGATGGCGATCGCCGCCGGCGCCGCCAGCGACGCCAGCAGGCGCTGGTCCGTACCCTCAAAGCGCCCCGCCTCTGTGTCCACCGCCTCCAGCACGCCGATCACCTCACCCTTCACTCGCAGTGGAACGCCGAGCAGAGAGCGTATCGCCAGGCCCGTCTGCCGGTCAACGTCCTTGAAGTGACGCTCGTCGTGCTGTGCATCCGCCACGATCAAGCCCCTGCCGTGTTGCGCCACCCAGCCCACGAACCCGGCCCCCGGCGCCAGGCGCCAACCCCGCACGATGTCGCTCTGGAGGCCTGCCATCTCTCGGCATATCAGCTCGCCTGTCTGGGGATCGCTCAGCCAGACCGAGACCCCATCCACGTCCAGCACCCGGCGTACCTCCTGCAGAACGGTCGCCAGCAGCTCCTCCAGATCCAGGGTCGAGCCAAATGCCTGGAAGGTGGCCTGGGTGAGACTCTGGACGTCCTCGGGCAGCATATCCTGCCGCCCCCTCACTCTCTCTTCTTCCATCGCTCACCTCTCACGGCGAGAACCTCTCGGGGAATGCTTTAGATGACCATGTTGAGAAATCGTCGGCCATAGAAAGCCGATCCACACACACAGCGATATCGATCACCCACACCGGCACACACGTAGGACAGATTCCCATCTCTCTATACGAAAGATGCAAACCCCATTCTATCATCGTTCGAACACCGTTGCAAGCTCCGTTTTCCATGGTGACCGGCACACGCAAACGGAACATTTTCGGCGTCCTGGGCGTCTAGTGTATGTAAGTGGGTAACCTTCCCGAAAGCTGAAGAAACAGCCGCTCGGTGAGCTAAACATGCGCCGAGCGAATCGATCTTCGGCGACAATTGACCACCGTAGCTTTCGGGAAGGTAAGTTCGGCAATTAGATGAGGACTCACATACCAAGAGGAGGAGAGATGCAGAGGATCATACTGAGCACAATCGTCATCGCCCTACTGGCCCTGAACGGATGTGGCCTGGGGCCGGCCGAACCTGACGCCGGTCGACCGCCGGGTGAGGCGGTGGCGTCCGACGTGGAGCGCGTGAGCTCACCCGCAGTGAGCGATGCGCAGATGAGCACGTTGGTCGAAGGCAACAGCGCCTTCGCCTTCGACCTGTATGGGCGGCTGGTGGAGGCTCATGGCGCCGACAACCTCTTCTACTCCCCCTACAGCATCTCGCTGGCGCTGGCGATGACCTACGCCGGCGCCCGCGGCGAGACCGAGCAGCAGATGGCCGACACCCTCCATTACGCGCTGCCGCAAGATCAGCTCCATCCGGCCTTCAATGCGCTGGATCAGGCCCTGGTCAGCCGCGGCGAGGGCGCCGAGGGCAAGGGCGAGGGGGATCAAGAGAGCCCGGAGGGCTTCCGGCTGAACATCGCCAACGCCATCTGGGGGCAGAGGGATTACGCCTTCCGCGACGCGTTCCTAGACACGCTGGCCAGGAACTACGGCGCCGGCCTGCGGGTACTGGACTTCGCCAGCGCGCCGGAGGAGGCCCGGGTCACGATCAACGCCTGGGTCAGCGAGCAGACCGAGGGCAAGATCGAGGAGCTGATCCCCGAGGGCGCCATCAAGCCGCTGACGCGGCTCGTGCTGACCAACGCCATCTACTTCAACGCCGCGTGGGCCGAGCCCTTCAATGAGGAACGGACCAGCGAAGGCGCCTTCCATCCGCTGGGCGGCGGCGAGGTCAGCGTGCCCATGATGAGGCAGACGACGTCCTTCGGTTACGCGAGGGGCCAGGGGTATCAGGCGGTCGAGCTGCCCTACGACGGCAACGAGCTCTCGATGGTGATCCTGCTCCCCGAAGCCGGCAGCTTCGAGACCTTCGAGGCATCGCTGGACGCCGAGCACATGGCCTCCATCGTCGAGGACCTCGAACGCCAACAGGTCACCCTCGCCATGCCGACGTTCGAGTTCGACTCGAGCTTCAGTCTCAACGACGCGCTGGTGGCGATGGGCATGCCGAACGCCTTCTCCGGCGAGGCCGACTTCTCCGGTATGACAGGGAGCAAGGATCTGTTCATCTCCGAGGTGATTCACAAGGCCTTCGTCTCCGTGGACGAGGAGGGCACCGAGGCCGCAGCCGCGACGGCGGTGATCATGGCGGAATCGGCCGCGCCGGCCGAGCCGGTCGAGGTGACCATCGATCACCCCTTTATCTTCACCATCCTTGACATCGAGACCGGGACAGTGCTGTTCGTCGGGCGCGTCGTCGATCCCAGCTAAAAGAGACGTGTCGCGACGGCGAGCGCGGCAGCGCTGGAGCTATCCCACACACCGCTCCCTCCGGATCCGCGACCCGGAGGGAGCCGGCTTGGCGAATCCGGCTGGAGCAGTCTTAAGTGTCTCCAGCCCTCGTCCCCGAGGGCGCCGCGGCGAAGACGACGTCGCCCTCACCCTTACGGCGTCACACTTACCGTCAGCACGTAATCGACCGCCTCCGCCCCGGGCGGCGTCAACAGCGCGATGAAGGTCTCCCCCGCGGTAGGCAGCTTGGCGGTCAGACTGTTCGCGCCGAAGCCGGTCGCCCAGATCGCCCCATCCTCCCCCCGCAGCCAGATGCCACCCCGCCAGCCCCTCGGCTCCACCTCCACCGCCACCATCTGCCCCGCCGACGTGAGGAGCGTGTAGCCGGCGTGATCGCCACCGCCGCCCAGGGTGCCCTCCACGGTGGCCAGCGTGGCGCCCGGGTCGAACTGGATGGTTTGAGGGGCCACCCCCACCGGATCGGCGGTGACCTTGAGCAACAGGCTCTCATCGCCATCGGCCATGGGGTGAATGAGATAGTCCCGCGTCTCCGGCAGCGAGGACATGGCCGCGAAGGGCGCGCCCTCGCTGTTAAGCCACGTGGCACCGCCCACAACGTCCAGGCTCACCCCGTCCTGCGGCGCAACAGTCACATACAGGCTCTGGCCGGCCACCGCGCGCAGCGCATACCACCCCCCGGCCCTGGCCTTCACCAGGGCTGAGGTGACGCCCGGCTCGAACTGAATCCGGGGACAGGCAAAGGTGAAATCCCCATCATTCTCATCGGAGACGGTGGGATCGCTGCTGTCGAAGACCATCACCCGCCCGCTCGATTCGGCCACCCCGAAGCCGCAGACGAAGCCTTCGGGAACCGTCCAGGTATAGCGGCCCACCTCGGCGTCCACGCCCCGGGCCATGAGACCCTTGTCCTTGGCCCCAAGAGCGAGGGCGATATCGACCGCCTCCACACCCGTCGAGCGCCAGACGACTTCGTAGGTCTGGCCCTCGACCCACCTCTCGCCGGGGCCGGGCGCGAGCACCTCGATCGACGGACCCGCCGACTGAGGAAGGACGGTCACCTTCAGCTCGTAGTCCGTCGCCTGGGCAGTGAGGATCTCGATGAAGTAGCGCTGGGTGGCGGGCAGCTCGCCGCGCCACGACGTCTGCTCGTCGACATATCGCTTCAGCGGTATGCCATCCTCCCCCACGATGGTGAGGCCGACTTGATGCTCGGCCTCCGCGACGTCGACCTCCATCGTCTGGCCCGCCGCCGCCCAGAGTACGTAGTGATCGATCTCCTGCGGGCCGAGCTGACCGCTCACGCCGGCCGACGTCTCCCCAGCCGCGAAGGCGATGCGGACGGGGACGACAACGCCGAGCTGATAGTCGACGGCCTCGCCGGCCGAAGCGACCTCAATGACGTAGTCCTGCGCGGCGGGCAGACGTCCGACCCAACTGGGCCCGCCATCCGTCTTGCGCTTGAGCACCGTCCCGTCGGCGGCCCAGATACCGAGCAGCACCTCGCCCGTCGGCGGGCTGACGGTCACCTTCATGGTCTGGCCGGCCGACGCACGCAGCACGTAGCGCCAGGAGCGCTGCGCGTCCAGCCGCCCACTGACGCCGGCCGCGGTAGCCCCGGCCTCAAACTGGATACGCTCCACGCCACCCAGCAGGCGGATCCGATCCGCCAGCAGCGCGCCGGCGTCACCCGGCCACCCGCTGATCTGGAGCGTCATCCCGGGAGGAACATCGCGCAGAGCGACATCCCTCCCCTCGGCGGAGACAATCTCGCTTCCCTCGGTTAGCCCGACGACGTCAAAGCCCTGCACCGGTTCCCTCAACGTGATGGCCTGGGCACTGAGCGAGACCCGCATCACCGTGCCCTCAATCGAGGTGATCGGCTGTGGCGTCTCGGTGGGGGGCGGTGGGGTGAGCGTCTCCGTCGGCTGAGGCACGGGCGTGTCGGTCGGCATCGCTGCCGTCGCCAGCTCGGCGCTCGTGGGAGTCGGGGCAGCCACCGTCGGCGTGGCCGCCGGGGTCGTCCCCTCGACCTCAGTTGCACGCCCGCATCCGGCCGCCGGCGGGAGCAGGACGAGGACCAGTAGGATGCATGTAAGACGTTTCACAGCCATACGCCTCCCTGTTTCTTGCTATGGTTCTCTGCCCTGAGCCCCGCAACGAACCTTCGCTCTGAGCCCCGTCAGGAAGCCCTGCTCTGAGCCCCGTCTCGGGGCGACTGACACCCGCTCCCCTCCTCGGGCAACCCACCCCCGAAAACGGTAGCTGGGAGCACACGAAAAACCCCTCGATGGGCGCTGAGACGACGTCAGGCGATCAGATCGTGCTGCAGGGCCACGGCGACGGCCTCCGTGCGGCTTTCGGCGTTCAGCTTGGAAAGGATGTTGCTGACGTGGAACTTGACCGTGGAGCGGCTGACCACGAGCTCCTCCGCGATCTGCGGGTTGCTCATACCTTCGGTCATCAGCGCCAACACCTCGCGTTCCCGATCGGTCAGGTCGAAGCCGATCTTGGGCTGCTCTCGAGTGGATTGGATGAGGGCCTGGGCCGCCTCGGGTGCCAGCGTAGGCTCGCCGGAGTGGGCAGCCCGTATGGCCTCGGCCAGCTCATCGGCGGAGACGTTCTTCAGCAAGTAGCCGATGGCGCCGGCCTCCATGGCGCCCTCCACCAGCTCCGTCTCCTTGAAGCTGGTCAGAGCCACGACCTGGATATCGGGCCAATGCTCGCGAATCCTGCGGGTGGCCTCCGCGCCGCTGATCCCCGGCATCTTGAGGTCCATCAGCACCACGTCGGGCTGGAAACGGTTGCACATCGCCACGGCCTGATCGCCGCTGCCGGCCTCCGCGACCAACGTCAGATCGTCAAAGGCCATCAGGAAGGCGCCCAGGCCGCTGCGCACCACGGCGTGGTCGTCGACTAGAAGGACTCGAATGGGGTCTGGTTGATTCATCAATGGCTCTCCTTCTTCGGCTCCGGTGCCAGGAAAAACACCGGGCAGCAGCCGATCAAACGATCAATGCAGATGCCGACTAATGGCCAGTGCGAGCTCAGGATAGCACTGACTCAGGACCGACTACCTTCAATCCGTTGGCCTCGAAGGCTCACCAGTCTGTGACATCATACGTGTAAACTTGTCTCACCCCAGCTGTCAAAGCTGTTGCTGCGTGCCTGGCGTCGTGAGTGCGTCGTGCTGTCAGGCGATGCTCAACCACCAAGTCAGGCATAAGGAGTCCAACCTCAATACCGATTGGCAGGATCTCTATAGCTGAAGGGGGCTCAATAAGCAACAGGACAACTTCGGCGGCCCGCTGAGGCGAATGCGGTGGCATAGCCTTCTCCCAGGTCAACGCCCCATATACTTCGCTCAGAATGCCAACGGTGGTGCACACGCTGAAAGACCCCCGTCGCGCTGATTCAACCAAGGGATAGGCTTCGGATTGGCGCGGGTCGTCGCGCAATAGGGCACCAATGAAAAGACCCGCATCAAACAGAATGGCGTCACTCGATGTCATAAACGGCATCCTTCCAGCCCTCGGGTACATAGCCGTTCAGAACAGGGAGTGGTCGCAGCTTCTGCTGAGGTTCAATCACCACTACATCCTCTTCGGACACGTGAATGATCAGTATCCGGTTTTCTCTCAAGACTCGCAACACGATCTCCTCAAGAGAGACGTCCTTGATCGCTTCCAGCTTCAGCATTTCTGACGGCATCTGAACCCCGTCTCTTCGTTCTCAACCTGATTAGGCTAGATATGCAAGTCAGCTACCCCCACCTCTCTCTATATTATACATCGCAACGTCGCCGAGATCAAAAAAGCAGGTGCCGAGATCATTGACGAATGCACAATCTCGAAGATGTGCTATCATAACCAGCATAATCAGCATAACCGCGGCATCGGATTGCCTTAATCGTGCAAGGTAACGATAGACGAAACGCATGGAGTGGATGGGACAGGTGATGAAGCTTTCTAACAAGTCCAATGAGCTCCGTCGGGCCACTGAGGCGTTGGAGCGGGAGCGCAACTTCAGCTCCGCGGTGCTGGACACCGCGGGCGCCCTGGTGGTGGTGATGGACCGCGAGGGCCGCATCGTGCGCTTCAACCAGGCCTGCGAGAAGACGACCGGCTGGACCGCCGAGGAGGTACAGGGCAGACCCGTCTGGGACGTGTTCGTGATGGACGAGGAGATCGACACAGTCAAAGCCATCTTCCGGGACCTGCAAGAGGGACAGTTCCCCAGCGATCACGAGAACTACTGGCTGACCAAGACGGGAGAGCGGCGACTGATCAACTGGTCGAGCACAGCCCTGCTGGACAGCGATGGCGCCGTCGACTACGTCGTCGCCACCGGCATCGACGTCACGGAGCAGAGACGGGCCGAGACCCAGCTGCAGGAGCGTCACGACAGGCTGGAACAACAGGTGGAGCAAAGAACGGCGGACCTGCGCCACCGCCTGGCGTTCGAGAACCTGGTATCCACTATCTCGGCGGACTTCATCAACCGGGCGCCGGGGGAGATCGACGAGGGCATCAACCAGGCGCTGGAGGCGGTGGGGACGTTTATGGATGTCGACCGCAGCTACGTCTTCCTCTTCTCCGAGGACAGGTCGACCATGGACAACACGCACGAATGGTGCGCCACGGGAATATCGCCACAGATCGAGCACATGAAGGATGTGCCGGTGGACGACCTGCGCTGGTCAAACGATATCCTGATGCGGGGCGAGGTGCTCCACATCCCCTCCGTCGCCGACCTACCTCCGGAGGCCGACGATGAACGATTGGCGTTCCAGGCGCAGGGCAACCAGTCCATGGTCGCCGTCCCCATGGTATCTCAAGGACAGACCATAGGCCTGGTGGGGTTCGACGCCGTGCGCCACGCGCGGACGTGGTCCGATGAGAGCATCAAGCTGCTCAAGATGCTGGCCACCAACCTGGTCAACGCGCTGGAGCGGAAGCGGGCGGACGAGGCGCTCCGGGAGAGCGAGCGTATGCTGTCGACCCTGATCAGCAACCTACCTGGCATGGCCTACCGCTGTCGCTGCGACGCGGCGTGGACCATGACGTTCATCAGCGAGGGCAGCATGGCACTCACCGGCTACCGTCCCGACCAGTTGATCGGCAACCACGAGATCAGCTACGCGAAGCTGATCCACCCGGCCGACCGCGAGGGGGTGCGGGAGGCCGTGCAGGCCGCTCTGGCCGAGCGTTGCCACTTCGAGATCACCTACCGCATTGTCACGCCCGAGGGGGAGAAGTGGGTCTGGGAGCGGGGACAGGGCGTCTACACCGGGGACGAGAGGCCGACCACGGTGGAGGGGTTCATCACCGACATCACCGAGCGGGTGACCGCGCGGCAGCACCTGGAGCAGCGCGTGGCGGAGCGCACGCGCGAGCTGGCTACGCTGCTGGAGATCTCCCACAACGTCGCCTCCACGCTGGAGCTGGAGCCCCTGCTGGGCCTGATCCTGGATCACCTGGGGGAGGTGGTGGCCTACGACGCTGCCTCGACCATGATCCTGCAGGAGAGCGCCCTCCACATCGCGGCCTATCGAGGCCCCATCGCTCGCGACGAGGCCCTGGATCTGAGCTTCTCCCTGGATGAGGCGGAGGCGAACCAAGCCGTGATCGAGCGCCGAGAGCCGATCATCGTCGACGACGTTCGCGGCGACGATCCCCTGGCCCGCGCCATCCGCGAGACCGCAGGCGAGGAACTGGAGACGACCTACGGCTACATTCGAGCCTGGATGGGGGTGCCGCTGGTGGTCAAGGACCGCGTGGTGGGTATGCTCTCGCTCGACCACAGCGAACCGGGCTACTACACCGCCGGGCAAGCCGACCTGGCAATGGCCTTCGCCAACCAGGTCGCGGTGGCCATCGACAACGCGCGACTATACGAAGCAGAACAGGAGCGGCTGGAGGAGAGCGAGCGCAGGCGCCGGGTGGCCGAGGGGCTGCACGACATTTTGAGCATCCTCAACTCCAATCGAGCGCTGGAGGAGGTGCTGGACGCCATCGTGGACCAGGCTCTGCACCTGTTGGGGGCGGACGGCGGGGCCGTCTACCGCATGGGTGAGGAGAAAGAACAAGTCAACATTGTCACCGCCAAAGGCATGCCGAGCGCGTTCACGGCCATTGACGCCTTTCCCCCGGCGCCCACCGGCGCCCAGAACGCCATCCTGAAGCGCCACCCGTTCGTCGTGCCCGACTTTTCGCAGGCGCAGGCGGCGGTGGACCTGGATAACGTGCCCGAAGAGGTCCGGAAGCTCTCACAGGCCGTGCAGGACCGCTTCCGCGCCGGCATCACCGTACCCCTCCTGGTCGAGGATGAGGTCTACGGCGCTATGACGCTCTACTACAACACGCCTCGGGCGTTCTCCGACGAGGAGAGGGATCTCGTGCTCTCGTTCGCCGATCAAGCAGCGCTGGCGGTGGGGAACGCGCGACTGCGCGATGAAGTGGAGCGAGCGGCTGTGACGGCGGAGCGGAGCCGTCTGGCCCGCGATCTGCACGACGCCGTCACCCAGACCCTCTTCTCCTCCAGCCTGATCGCCGATGTGCTGCCCCGCATATGGGAGGCGAATCCGGAGGAGGGCTGGCGTCGGTTGGAGGAGCTGCGGGAGCTGACGCGCGGAGCCCTGGCCGAGATGCGGACGCTGCTTCTGGAGCTGCGCCCGGCCGCACTGGTCGACGCCGATCTGAGCGATCTGCTGCAGCAGCTGGCCGAGTCGATCACGGGGCGGGCGCGGGTCCCCGTCTCGGTGAAGGTTGTGGGGCGTCACGACCTGCCCGAGGAGGTCAAGGTGGCGCTCTACCGCATCGCCCAGGAGTCGCTGAACAACGTGGCCAAGCACGCCGGCGCCACGCGGGCCACGGTGCGGCTGCGCTGTGCGGGCGGGCGCGTGGAGCTGTGCATCCACGATGACGGCGCCGGCTTCGACCCGGAGGGCGTCCCGCCGGACAGCCTGGGGCTGGGCATCATGCAGGAGCGGGCCGAGGCCATTGGCGCCGACCTACACATCGAGAGCGCCGTCGGGCAGGGAACCGAGATCTCAGTGATATGGTCGGCGCCTTAGGTGCCTTGCACGTTCCAGCTCAGCTCCGCTGAGCCACGTGCGAGGCACCTCGAGCACAGCGATACAACCTTACGAGGCACCTGGCGCGACCAGACTCAAGGTGCAACGCACCAACATCCTGTCGGTGCCTTGCACTTGCCGTTAGTGCGAGGCACCTTGCCGTCTAATGCAATCGACTTCAGCAAGGAGCACCCATGACGAGAAGACCCGACTACCGTGCCGGTCACTTCTATCACCTCTACAATCGCGGGGCGCATCGCGTCTCACTCTTCTGCGAGCCAGATAACTACATCTTCGTTCTGCGCAAGATAAAGAAGTACAGTAAAGCGTTCGATCTCAATCTGATCGCCTACTGCCTCCTGCCCAACCATTACCATTTCCTGGTTCAGCAAGATGGCGAACATCCAGCTGGCCTCCTTCCACAGCGGGTTTTCAACAGCTACAGTAAAGCCTACAATAGGCGCTACGATCACAGTGGCACATTGTTCGAAGGGCCATACAACGTCGCCGCGGTGGAGAAAGAATCCCATCTACTCCATCTCTGTCGCTATATCCACGCCAACCCGGTGAGACATGGACTGGTAACGGAGCTCGAAGCATGGCCCTACACCAACTACCTGGAGTGGATCGGTAAGCGAAATGGTACTCTGGTGGACCACGACTTCGTGCAGGATTATTTTCCTTCGCCAGAAAGCTACCGTGAGTTCGTCCAAGATTATCTTCTGGATGGGCAGCTGCCCGACGAACTGAAACGAGACCTACCGCCCTGGGAGTGATGACGCGACATCTCAACGGTGCCTTGCACTTGCCGTTAGTGCGAGGCACCTCCAGACCAGGCCCCCCAGGTGCAACGCACCCCCAAGGTGCATCGCAC
>CAYQZG010000065.1:18714-21054 GCA_964421785.1 uncultured Anaerolineales bacterium | reverse complement strand
GCGGATGCCGCTGCGCTTACTTTTTCCATGGCGGAGGCCGCCTGGTCGCTTCCCCTTCCCATCGAGGGAGTCCGCGGGCTCAGCCGCAGGCCGATCCAGCTGGTCGCGGTTTCTCTGGCGGCTTCCACGGTGGGGAGGAACGATGGGCTCAGCGTAACGACCTTGCGCTCCCTCGCAAAAGCGTGAATCATCTCCCGCAGCAGGATGTCCGAACCCGGTCCCACGATCACCTGCTCTTGCGGAACATCGGCATATTCGCCGAGCAAGTGGCGCAGTTGCGCCAGATCCTCCGCATCGGCGTAGCGATTGAGCCTCGCGAGCGCCCTGCGAGCGGCCTCAACCACGTGCTGAGGAGGAGGGTAAGGCATCTCATTCATGTGAAGCCTGATGGTTTGCCTCAGCATGCTACCTCTACCATCATCCATTCTTTGTAGCCCACCGTGACCTTGATGTACCCAGAGAGCATCTCATCAAGCTCCAAGTCGCCCGTATCCACACGCAAGCAGTCCAGGTCATTCAGCTTGTGTCTGGTGCTCACGACGGTGACGTTCTCCCTGCCCACTTTTCTGATCACTGTTGGGGTGAGCTGCTTGCTACCCCGGCCGAAGATGAATCCGTTGCCGCCGATGGGGGTCACGATGATGTTCCTTCTCGCATAGTGCTCGAACAGGCTCAAGATGTCGTGCTCATTCACGTCTTCTCCCACCAGCTCCCCCGCGTGGGCTGCATCCACGCCCAAGAGCGTCTTGGCGAGGCCCAGCTCGTCGGCGATGGCTCTCAGGGTTGTGCCGGGGCCGAGCAGGTAGAGCACCTCTGGGTCCATTTCCTCGACGATATAGGCAGCGATCTCTGTTTTGCTCTCTGTGGACGATTTCGTGACGCTCGACGCTGCCTTGCCGGGCTGCAAGAACCTCGGTATCTCGGGCACCAGGAGATAGCCATAGAGCCTGGAGGCCAAGCGATCCTCTCTGAACGCCTCCTCGTCGATGTCGAGGACTTCTTTCTCTGTCACTGCAGAGCCGGCCACGAAGGCGTCTACCATCTCAGCTGCCGCTCTGGCGCTGAGGGCGAAGGCGGCGCTGAAGACTTTCACGCCGGCGGGCACCCCGACGACGGGCACGCTGGTGCCTATCGCGTCGACGATGTCCCGGGCGGTGCCATCGCCGCCGATGAAGATCAGTAGGTCGGCGCCCCGATCCACCATCGCCCTGGCGATGCGTTTGGTATCCTGTGCTGAGGTCTCCTCGCCGATCGGGGGGATAGACGACATCCCTGCGATGACGGTGACAGGTGCGTCGGGGGAAGAGCTTTTGAGATATGCAGCCCCCATCCGATCCGGAGCGGCGAGCCATGCAATCTTGTCCTTGTGTTTCAGGTGGGCCAGGGTGTCCCGCGTCCTCTTAGGCGTGACCGGCTCGGCGCCCAGCTCCAGCGCTCTTTCGTACATCTCGCCGTCGGTTCCCTTGAGGCCGACGCTGCCGCCCATCCCTGCCACAGGGTTGACGATCAGGCCGATTCTCTTTTTCGTCATGTCGCCCCTCCCGCTGGTTCTTCTCTTGACGCATCCAAGGGTTGTTTGAGCATCTTGATGGTGCAGTGCAGCTTGGGCAGGAGCATAGGCACCCGCTCACAGTAGGACTCATAGGCCTCACCGAACTTCTCGCACAGTTCCGGCTCCTCTACCAGGAACAGGAAACCGAAGATCCAAAGCCACTGCGTGACGGTGATGAGCAGGAACGACCAGCGATGCCCGATCAGCAGGCCCAGCGAGGTCATAAAGACACCCACTCCCAGGTGATGCGGGTGTCGCACACAGCGATAGATGTCGTCGGTGATCAGTCGATTCGTACATCCCCACTGTTCTGCCTCTCCTTGCAGGCGCAGCAACCTACCGGTTCTCTTGAGCGGAAAGTGAGCCGCCGCCATGCCGATGAGGCCCAGCAGGCGGACGGTTAGGGGGAAGGCCTTCGTGCTCAAGACGAGATCCAGCGCGATCCCCCCGAGCACGGAGACGGCGACCAATGCAAACCACAGGATCAAACGGATGCGACACGTCGACATACTTGCACTCCTCAAAGGCTTCCTTATGTGTGACTGATATGAGACAAAGCATCTTGGCGCTACCCAGCGGACATCCGTAACTCGATTCTATCACCCCACCAAGATGCGAGTGTTCGATGCATGATCATTCCCGCCGACAGACTTTCCCGTCGGAACACGGCGGCGTATCACGGCGCTCTGCGACCGCAATGCTCAGCACGCCCGCAGCAGGTGCGGCCCATCGGTCGAGCCGTCCGGCCGCTCAATACGGTGGGGGCGGAGGCCGCTGCGCTACTCTTT
>CAYQZG010000065.1:16693-18614 GCA_964421785.1 uncultured Anaerolineales bacterium | reverse complement strand
TCGAGCCGTCCGGCCGCTCAATACGGTGGGGGCGGAGGCCGCTGCGCTACTCTTTTTTGATGCGGGGGCCGCTGCGCTACCGGAGAGCAACTTGTTCAATGACGAGCTGCCGCACCGGGGACAGCTGACCGCCCTGTTGCTCCGCACCAGCGCCTCGAACCTTGTTCCACACTCAACACAGCGATACTCATAGATCGGCATCGATGTCTCTCTCCTACGCTTCTGCGAAACGGATGTGCAGTTCCGGCGGCCGCCTGAGCGTATTGACCAGCGTCGCGTGTTTTGCCACACCAACGAGACGTCGTTTGACGTCCCCGTCCGGCTCTGGCTCGAGATGGAGCGTCGCCTCTAGGCCCTCAATGCGGCGAGGACTCCGTACCTCGTCATAGGTCATATGCAAGCTCAGGCTTTCGACCGGGATATCGTGCAGCCGGCACGAGTTGATCACGAACTCGAGCATGCAGGCGGCAATGCCCGTCACAAACAAGGACGGCGCATTCATCGCGGTGCCACCACCTCCATCCTCCGGCGCGGCATCAATGACGGTGGTCTGCTCGGACTCCGTGGCCAGGAAGCGTAGGTTGTCTACGTGTTGTACGGTGAGCTTCATTGCCATCTCCTCGGATCAAAGGGCGACCCTATCGACCACGCCGACGGTGCCGCATGCGGCGTCCGCGGCCGTTAGCGCGGCCCATGCGAGGCTGAGGGCGGGGAGCATTGTTCGTCCCGGTGCTTGCCACTTCCGTTCCCTCTGGGGTCTGTGTCAGCCAGTGCCCCACCGCCCGGGCAAGCGCTCTGGTGGCCTTGGCCAGCAGGCCCGCTCCCGCCACCGCCAGCGCAGGAGCCGCAGTCTCCACCAAGGGCCGGGAGCGCTGAATGGCAGGCGGGCGGCTCGGTGAGCGACTTGGCAAGCGGCTTGCCGCTCTTGGCTCCTCCGTCCGGACGAGCTCCCCCTCCACGACCGGGTGGATCGCCTCCTGGGGGCAGACGTCCAGGCAAGCCCCACAGCCGGTGCATATCTTCTCATCGACGCGCGCGGTGCCCTCCGTCAGAGCGATGGCCCCGACAGGGCAAGCGTCGGCACAGACGCCACACCCTATGCAGCGCTCAGCGTCTATCCATACGACTTGATTCGTAGACATCTGTTCCTCCCCATTCTCAGCATCCGTCTTCTTCAGCCAACACTATCTCTATCTATTCGCTTCCATTAATCACGCCTGGTGCAAGGCTATGGCGATAAACCCTCCCCAGGGCAGATGGTGCGTCTGGGTCCGGATCCCCGGGAGCACACGCCCCACCCAGGCTGGAAACAGCGTGGTGCGCCACGTGACGCGAGCGGCATCATCGGCCACGGCCTGTTCCCAGCCTGCGCGCAATCGCCGCTCCAACGCCGCCACACCGTAGAACCGGGCATGGTCGTAGACCGTGGGCCGAAACAGGCCGCTCAGGCGACGCTGTAGAGCCAGGAGGCTCCAACGGTTGAGCACCCCCAGCAACACGCCGTCTCGGGCCACCCGTGCGGCCTCCGCTAACGCCTCTTCAGGTTGGTCCAGGAACTCCAGTGTCGTGATCAAAGCCGTCACGTCGAAAGCGTCGTCGGTGAAGGGTAGCCGGCGTGCGTCGCCCTGCACCAAGGGTGTCCCGTTTAGTTTCTGTGCCTCCGTCAGCATGGGCGCCGAGAGATCCAAGCCCACCGCCGTCCATTCCGCGTCGCAAAGCCAGCGCGTGAAGTGCCCGGTGCCGCATCCCACCTCCAGGATGGTTTGTGCCCCGGAGAAGCCCGCCAACAGCCGCTGGATTGCAGCTTTCTCCAGCGCGTCGGCCCGTTCACCCTCCGCCGACTCATACCAGGACTCGTAGGTGGCGGCCACCTGCTCGTCGAAAAAAGCGTTCATATGTCTAACCGGGCTCGGGACAGGCG
>CAYQZG010000065.1:0-16593 GCA_964421785.1 uncultured Anaerolineales bacterium | reverse complement strand
TGTCTAACCGGGCTCGGGACAGGCGTTCGACACGGTCATGCACATCACCGTGTCGCCCTGCACTGCCGCTTGATGGAAGGCCTGCTGCAGTGCCTCGAAGACCGTGTCCTCATCTCCCCAGACCAGGGTGCTCATCTCGCTCACGCGAACGTGCAAGCCATGCCGCTCGAAGATCCGCACTGCCTCGCGGATGGCAGGTCCGATGGAGACCTGTCGCAACGGATAGAGGCTGACCTGAGCCATCATCGTATGCTCTGTGATCACGTGATCTGTACTCCTTTCTGCGGGGCGTCCTGGCCTCGGGCCCGTCCCGGGCGCCGCTGTGCTTACGGCTAATCACGCGGCGGCGCATTCCCGTTGCTGAGGCTCTCGACGAGCAACCGCTTGAAGCGATCGAGGGTGACGCTCTCAAACGTCACCTCCAGGCCTGTCCAGTCGAACAGCTCCAGGACCTCCTCAGGATGCTCCGCCATAAAGGTGTCGCCGATCCCAAGGGTGTCCAGTACGATGATCTTGTCGTAGAATCCGGGGAAGTTGGCGTTGGCGTCGGCGGCATCCCATCCGAAATACTTCTGGTAGACTGTCTTCCAGCTTCGCAGCCAGCCCGGTGTGAACCAGAGTATCTTGTTCTCCCTCCCTCCACTGATGCGCTGTCGGTCCTCGGCGCTGGCCATCATGTCATACCCATACGCGCCCTGCACGCGCACAACGGCCTCACCATGATCGTGCAGGATGGTATCTATACGCTTCAACGGTTCATCGGTGCTGGTGTAGCACTTCGAGCCGTAAACCACCGTCACCTTCTCGTCTGGGCAGACCGCCTTGGCCTGGTTCAGACGGTCAACGAGATTTTCCTCCAGTTTGTCCGGCACGGCGTGCAGGCCTGGAGGCGTGAAGAAGACCCGCTTCGGTTTGATGAAACCGGTCTCCACCAGGTGGGTCAACTCTGGGTGCAGCATCCCGCAGGAGACGAGGCAGCGATCCTCAAAAGCTGCCTGTTGCTCTCCAACCAACGTACTCTCGTTCACGGTTTGATACCTCCCTCTATCATCTGGGCGACGGGCGCCTGCTTAGAAGCCAGAAGCCGCTCCGCTTCCATCGCGGCCTTGGCGCCCGCTGCGGCTGCAACTACCACCTGTCGGAAGTGTGGATTCTGGACGTCGCCCGCGGCGAAAACACCCGGCACGTTGGTACGCTGCCGATCGTCGGTCACGATGTATCGTCTATCGTCCAGCGCGATCTGGTCAACGAATGGCTTTGTCTTTGGTATCATGCCGATGTAGACGAACACACCATCGGCCGGTATGAGCGACGTCTCGCCCGTCTTAACGTTGCGGACCTGGACGCCGGTCACTGTCTGTTCTCCTTGTATCTCCTCGACCACGCTATCCCAGACGAACGTCATCCTTGGGTTGGCGAAGGCACGCTCCTGGTAGATGCTTGTCGCGCGTAGCTCGTCCCTCCGGTGCACGACCACGACCTCGCGCGCGAACTTGGTCAGGAACAGCCCCTCGTCGATGGCGCTGTCGCCCCCTCCGACCACCACTACGCGCTTGTCCCGATAGAAGAAGCCGTCGCACGTGGCACAGGTGGAGACCCCTCGTCCGAAGAAGGCCTTCTCGCCGGGCACGCCAAGCCGGCGTGGGGCGGCCCCTGTGGCGATGATCACCGTTCGGCCCTGGTACGCCTTGTGTCCGGCTCGCATCAAGAGCGGCGAGCCGGAGAAATCGACCTCCGTCACGGCGTCATGGACGATGAGAGCACCGAAGCGCTCTGCTTGATGGAGAAAGCGCTGCGCCAGCTCCGTCCCTTCAATCCCTTTTGGGAAGCCGGGGTAGTTCTCAATATGATTGGTGCTGGTGAGCTGGCCTCCTCCATTCGGTCCGGTCAGGACCAGCGTATCCAGACCGGCGCGAGTGGCGTAGATGGCGGCGGTGAGGCCGGCCGGGCCAGCCCCAATGACGATCAGATCGCACGCTCCATCCGGGCCATGCTTGGCTGCCTTGGGTTGTTGAACCTTCTTCTCCGGTGCTGCCACTTTGAAATCAAGCACTACGCCTCCTCAGATTCAGTTAATTCGGTTTAACAGCTCTCAACTCCTGCGCGGTCCATGTTCAAGGTCTCTGGCACTGTGGTCAGTAGCGGGATCCGGAGACATATGTCTATGGCCAGAGGGACCAGGAAGACGTACGCCGGCCCGAGCTCTCTCCATATCAGCCCGCCGAGAATGGGAGCTGGGACGGTGACCATTCCGCGGAAGAGACCTTGCAGCCCACTCCACTTGCCCATCTGCTCCACCGGGACGATCTCTAACGTCATAGCTCCCGTGATGCCTGAATTGATGTAATAGAACGTCCACATCGCACTGGCCAGGATCAAGGTGATTGGGCTGGAAGAGAGAATGAGGAGCACATGGGAAGCGTACCAGAGGGGGGTGAGTAGGTAGATCGCCTTCTTTCGCCCGATCCGGTCTGCCAGCCGGCCCGAGGGAATGCCAAAGGCCAGACGGGCCAGGATGGTCGCCGTGCCCATGGCGCCCAGCACGTACTGATTCGCCCCTTTCATCTCGTGAGCGAACACCTGGAGAAATGGAGGTGTAATCGCCATAGGGAGCGACGTGAGGGAGGAGATGATGATCCATTTTCTCAGACGATGGTCCTCCCCGAGGAGCTGCTTCAGTCCCTCTACAAGACCGGCATTGATTGTCTCTTTGGATGTGGTTCTGACGTCCGTCACTTGAACCGCGACGAAAAGAAGAACAATACCATAGCCCACGAAGCGAGCGTAATATAGGGGGCGAAGGCCCTCTGCGTTCATGCCTCCAAAGGCGGTGATCAGGGGAGCGGCGACCAAGGGGGCGACCATGGAGAGGATCGAGCGGAACACGGCACACACGTTCTGTGCTGTGGCGCGGTCCTCATTGCCCACTGAGTCGGCGCTGATCACGCTGCAGCCTGTACCCGTCAGCCTCATAGCCACGCTGTAGAGAATCATGGCGGCGACAATAGCGTGCCAGCTCGGCGCCATGGCATAGATAAGCGCCACACCGGCCAGCAAGCCCATGCCCAACACGTAGAAGCGCTTGAAGCCGTAGCGGTCGACGAGCCAACCGACGGGCATGGCGATGATGGCTGCCACTCCGTTGCCGATGCTGTTGACGGTCCCTAGCTCGACCGATCCAGCTCCCAGGGTCACGGTGTAGATGGAGTCGTACTGGGCGGTCAGGTTGAACAGGAAGCTGTTCAGAGCGGAGCGTGTGACGGCCACGCGGTAGTTGCGTTTCTGGCGCGTCAAGAACCCCGTGAAACGCTTGGCAATCTCTTGAAGGCTCATTGTAATGTGTGTCTCTCTGTTTCGTACAACGGCCAATCCTTATCCCTATACCTCGTCAGACGCCGTTGGCTGCCGATGAAGGCCTACGGGTGGATTGCACCCGAGGACGGGTCGACGTACTTGCGGTAGCCGCTGGTGTCCGCCTGCCCACGGGCGTAGGCCTTGTGCCAGCCGGGGGGCACGGGCATCTCCCCATAGAGCGCCTCTCGTCGCGCCTCCAGCAGGCACCGCGGACGCTCCATGAAATCGGCGGCGCAGATCACTCGATGGCCTGTCTCGGATGAGAGGCGATCCAGCCAGCTCAAGCCTTCCTCGGAACGAAGCAGGTGGTGGTCGAGGATCAGCGTGTCGATATGCCGGGCCAGCCGCTCGGCGTTTCTCCAGGCACGCTTCCGCCGCTTCGGTCCCATCAGTCGGGAGAGATAGAGCGGTGGCCCACCGACCAGAGCGATGTCGGGCGCCCAGTCCAGGATCTTGGAGACGGCCTTGGCATGGAGGAGTTGGATGTCCGAAGCATGCACGAAGACAGTCTCGTCGTCCTTGACGCGGGTCATCATCACCGTGCCGAGATGTGTGTTCGGCTCGCCGTGTGCTACCGGCGGCGAGAATGTGAGAACACCTGAGGTCTGTCCGTCAGCGGCGGGTAAGTCCCTGCCCAGCGCCTTGCTCAGGGCCGCGCGGCGATCCGCCATGTGGTGGGATAGGCCTCTACGTCCCTTGACCCAGAACCGCTTCGTTTGGCAGAGGGGTGCCAGTCGTTGGGCCTTCAGTTGGTAGGGATTGGCGTCCGGCAGGGGCACGTGATCGCCGTGAAGGTGGCTCATCACTACGTCGCTGGCCCCCTCCACGGCCGCCAGGATCCTCCGGCGCACATCCTCACCGACGGCGACCTGGGCAGGATGGGGAAGCAGACCGTGGCGCTCGTAGCCGAGCGCCAGCCCGGGGTCGATGACGATGGTGCGGTCCGCGGCCTCCGTTGATTCCCATCTTACCGCGCACGAGAGGCCGCGGACGCCGAGCGATTCAGCCCCCAGGATCTCGATCTGCATCCTATCTCTCCTAGATCAGCTTTCAAAGCGGGTATCTCGCCCGCCTCCTAGTCCAGCACGACGTCCTTGACGAGGATCAACCCCGCGACGCCCAGCAGCATGGCGCCGAACATCTGCTTCACCGTCTTCGATCTCATGCGCTTGGCCATCAGCCGCGAGCCAAGCTGACTGCCCAGCAGCACTGCCCCCACACATGCGATCCAGACGCCCCAGCGTGGCCGGGCCGCCGTCGCCAGGTGGGAGAGGAAGCTCGATAGGCCGGAGCAGGTGACGATAGGCGCCGAGGTGGCGGCGGCCGCCCGGGCCTCCAAGCCTGTCATGTACAGCAGCGGGACGACGAACGAGCCTCCGCCGCGGCCGATCAGGCCTGCGATCAGGCCCAGGCCCCCGCCTGCCGTCAGGCCCAATGTCATCCGCCCGCGCGGCGACATCTCCCCTCGCTCAGGTTGCCACCCGGACAGCATCAGCACCGCCGCAGCGGCGGTGAACAGCGCGAAGAAGGCCAGCAGCGGCTTGACAGGCAGCTGGACGTTGAGCCATGCGCCAAGAGGTGCGAACACGATCATGGCCGCTGCAAACGGCAACGCCACACGCCAGGCGACGATGCCCTTGCGCCCGTAGGTCGCCGCAGCTGACGCGCTGTTGACCAGGTTCAACAGCATGCCCAGGGGTATCGCCTCGGTCTTGAAGTCCATACCGGTCCAGAACAGGATGGGGATGTAGAGCTGCGACCCGCCCATGCCCAGCATGGAGAAGACGAAGGCGATAACGAGGAAGATGGGGGCTGTTAGATACGTCATAGGCCCGCTACTTGCGCATCTCCGCCAGGGCTATCTCCGCCGCGTTCACCACGTGGTAGGCGATGGGTGAGGCGGTCAGCGCGGGGTGGGTGCCCATCTGGAACATGGCCATCTGCTCGGCCGTCATGCGGTTCTGCACGCAGGCAGCAATGGCGTTGATGATCTCACCGGCGGTCGAATCGCCCATCACCTGACCGCCCAGCGCCACACCGGAGTTTCGCTCGAAGATCATCTTTACCTTTGTCTTCGCCCCGCCAGGCATCAGCCCCGGGTGGCGGTTGACACCCTCGACGGCCACGGGGACGATGTCGTAGCCCATATCCTCGGCCATCGCTTCCGTCAGGCCGGCGGTGGCCATGGCGTGGTCGCCCACGGCGGTGGACCAGACGCCGACCGTGCCCACGTTCTCACACCTGATGCCGAACAGATTGGCGCCGGCGATGCGGGCCTCCGTGGAGGCGATGGAGGCTAGCTTGAGACGGGAGGGTCTTCCGCCGAAGAAGGAGATCTTCTCCGCGCAGTCTCCACAGGCGAAGACGTCATCGGCGGACGTCTTCATGGTGCGATCGACCTGGATACCGCCGGTGGGGCCGATCTCCAGGCCGGCTTCCTTGGCCAGGTCGACGTTCGCCACCGCGCCCACGCCCACGATCACCATGTCGGCTTTGATGGCCGTGCTGTCCGCCAGCTCCACCTTCTCCACGCGACCGTTGCCCGCGACGCTCGCCACCCGCGCCGGGGCGCTCACGTTGACCCCGCGGGATTCGAGGACCTCCTCCATGGTGACGCAGAATTCCTCGTCGTAGGCCAGCATGAGGCAGTGGGGCATCATCTCGACAATGCTGACGTTTTTGTCGTCCATCTTGTTGATCTCGTCGCCGAACTCGATCCCGATGAACCCGCCGCCGATGACGACTACGTCTTCAGCGTCCTCCAGCTCCTCCTGTACCTCGTGCAGGTAGTCCACATCCTTGACGACGGTGTACACACCCTCGAGATCGAGCCCCGGGATAGGGGGCATGGCTGGTTTAGAGCCGGTGGCTATAATCAGCCGTTCGTAGCCGATCTGGCCCTCAGCCGTCTGCAGGACCTTCTCCTCCGTGTCCAAGGCCTGGGCTTCCGCGATGAGCAGCTCGATGTCGTTCTTGTCGAGGACCGCATCCGGTATCAGGTCCTTTTCCGGGGATCCCACAGTGCCGAAGATATACGGGATTCCACACGGTATCAGAACTTGCTCCTCCTTACGCACCATGAGGATCGATTTCTCTGGATAGTGACGCCGTGCCGTGATAGCGGCGGTCAGCCCGGCGGCACTTCCACCAATGACGACGATGTCCGAGTTCCTCGATACGTCAGCCTGTTTCATGTGTATCTCTCCTTGTCTGCCTTAGTTGATGATAGGGACCTATGGTCCGCTTCGATGCGCACCCGCTGTGGCGAGTGCGTGCATTCCTCTTGTGTTACTGATCGGTCACGTTTCCTCTTGGAGTTGCGCGAGACGGTCCATCACCTGGGCCAACTGGCCCTGTAGCTGTTGAGCTGTCTCCTTCAGCGCGGCGATCTCCTCTGCGCGGGTGGGCTCGCCCTGTGGTTCTGGAGCCTGCGGTGGCATGGGCGTTTCCGCCCTCTGATCGTACGGCGGACTGGCTGGGCCCATGCTGGGCTGCATCCTGGCGCCCATGCCGCGGCCCATCCCTCTGCCGCGGCCCATCCCCATGCCGCGACCCATTCCTCGCCCCATGCCGCGGCCCATCCCCATGCCCGGCTGCACGAGGCTCCCGGGGCGCGCGCCAGCCCCTGAGCCCATCCCCGGCCCGAGGCCTTGGCCGGCCTGCGCGGTGGGGTCGATGATCGATTGGAGTTGCCCGGTTCGGAAGGCCTCGGTGGCCTGCCTCACGGTTCCACCGCCGAAGGGATAGATGGGGACGCCGGCTGACTGGAAGACGTTGAAGGCGTTAGGCCCCACGTTGCTGGTCACCACGGCCTGGGCCCCCTGCTCGATCACGAACTGGGCGGCCCGGATACCCGCGCCGCTGGCGGCGCCGATGGCCGGGTTCTCCACTGCCTCGTAGTCCATGCTGTCTGTGTCGACGAAGACGTAGGCTCGGCAGCGGCCGAAGACCGGGCTTGCCGGTGCATCAAGGTCCGCGCCGCTGCTTGTGACGACGATTCTCATTTGCGCTCCTCCTCAAGGGACGTATAATGACGCTACCCGCCAGGCGAGGGGCTGTGAGGCCCCTCGCCCGGTCGGGCGCTCGGGGCGGGTGAGAACGTTGGTCACGGGAGTAGACATCACTCCATCACACCCGCCCCGAAGGTATTGGTCGAGGCCGCTGCGGTTAGGCCCCTTCCTGTTCGAGTTCCTCGATGCGGCTGGTGATGGCCTCGAGCGACTCCCGGAGCCACTCAGCTTGCGTCCGCAGATAGGCCACCTCCTCCTGGGCCGACGGTGCGTCGTAGGGCGTGTATGCGGCCGGTGGTGCCCCTGGGGGCGGCGGGTATCCGTACCGTGCCCAGAGGGGCATGTCGGTGGCGTAGTAGCCGTATCGCCATCCGCGTCCACGGCCCCAGCCGCGGCCCCAGCCACCACCCCAGCCGGCGCCTCGGCCACGGCGCCATCCCAGGCCTAGGCGTGGCCAGGGGTTGGTGTAGCCCGGCGCATCGTATCCGGCGCAGTATCCTGCGGCTCGTCCTGTCATAGGGCCCATACCCGTGGGTCCTGTTCCATCTCCTGCTGGCATATCGTTTCACCTCCGTTGGTGGTAGTCATCTGGTACTGCTTGTTTGTACTGTAACCATTCATCATCTGCGTTTGTCTGGTCCCTGATCCGCGTCTCGCAACCTGTCGCTACGCGTCGCTGCGCTTAGGGCAGTCACTGGCGCCCGGAGCAGGGAAGGCAGCATGTCGCTTCCCTGCTCACGTTCTTGTGCGCCTGCGCCCGCAGCCTTGACGCGTGGCGGGCGGGTTCGCCTCAGGCGGATCACGGTCCTACCGGCGACCTCGGCCCCGGCCGCGCCCACCGCGGAAGCCGCGCCCCTGGAGGCCTCTCAGGCCCCAGCGCGGACGCCCACGGCCGTAGACCTGGCGCTGGGGCGACGCAGTGGCCCGTGCACCGTAGGTCGGTGGCACCGGCGCCACATTGGCCGGACGGTTGGCAGGGTAACCCTGGGCGGCGGGTCCATTGGGGTTGCACCATCCTCGGGCGCCCCCCGTCATGGGCCCTCTGCCGCTCGGTCCAGTTCCGTCGAACCCTGGCATTTTGTCTCACCTCCTCTCCAATTGTATTGACTGGCATACTCATCGATCGGTATACCGGTTTGCGGGAAAACGTCCCACTCTCCCTCGTTGACTACTCATCTCGCTTGTTGTGCGCCCGCCATTCTCTACGTCAGTTGTACGCCAGGCGGGTCTTCTCATCGGTCAGCACCTCGGCGATACGTTGCTGCCATACCGGCGAATCCCACGTGCCGAGCTCGCCGTGCGTCAGGTAGTAGCTCTGCGGGATGGGGTGCGTGCCGATAACCACATCCAGATCATATTTGGCCGGGATGAAATCACAGAACGCCTGCAGGCGCGGGCAGGGTGGGTAGCCCACCACCAAGCCGGTGGCCAGGTGGATCACCTCCGCGCCGTTCTTCTTCATCTCCGCCGGGGCGTACTCCACATTGCCGCCCGGGCACCCGCCACAGGTGGCGTAGCCCACCAGCTCGACCTCGTCGTCTCTGTATCGTGCGAAGGCTCCCTCCCGATTCCGCAGCGAGCGGAGACACTTCCCGCCGGCACAGGTGTGATAGCGGTGACATATGATGATGCCAATGCGTTTCACGGTCATATCTCCTTTTTGCGTCGGCGCCCGGCGCCATGCCCTCTACCCTGGCGAAGAATCATGCTTCGCATCGGCACGCCGGCGTCCCGGGCGAGGACAGGGCACTTGGCTTGGAGCAGGAAGAAGACCCGCGGTCCCGCCGCGCTCAGCGTCTCGTAGTTTGCCTGCCCCTTGGCGATAACGAGCGGTGCCTCATCGTAGGCTTGCCGGAACGACTCCGAGCATGTTTCCAACAGCGTGCCCGGCGCGTCTGAGCCGTTGCTGATCAGCTCCGCCACCTGGTCCAAGCCGGCGGCTCGTGCGTCCTCCATCGTCGCGTCGTTGGCGATGGGCCGACCCTTCACGGCGTACGTGACCGGCGGATCGATGGCCTGGATCAACAGGCGGTCGAAGACCGTCTCGCCAGCGTTGTCGGCCAGGATGAGCACCCAAGCGGCCTCGTTGAGGGCTGCTTGTAGGGCCTCGCTGTCGTCGACGGCGATCGGCTCGTCGAGCGCGCGCAGCAACTCGTCGCGCAGGTCGTACTGCCGCCCCGGGCGCGCATCAATGACGTTGCCCGCGATGCTGAACCGCGCAGCGGTCTGAAGCCGGTCATCCGCATCATCCAGCATGCGCTCCATCCACGGTATGAGCTCCAGCGCCTCCTGGGTGCTTCGCGCTTTTGTCTCTCGGTATGGATCCTCGTTGGCTGTCTCCTCGCGCACGATACGGTGAACGGGTTGGCTGATCTGTGGAGGTTTGCTGGTCACCGGAACACCCTTGAGCACGTCGAGAACCCGTTCCATGATCTCCCTCTGCTCTCGCTCGGTGGCTCCGGCCATCCGGGCTGCCTCTACAGCCTGCCCCAGCATACAGGGATAGCATTCGATGTAGGTTCTCACCCGTCGTTCTCCTCGGAGATATCCTCCCCCGCGCCCATGCGCTGCACCACCTGCTCCGCGATGGGCTTGAAGGCCTCCGCATCGTACTCCTCAATCTTCCCTACGTCGCAGTGACGGGAAAGCTCCGGATCCAGTGGGATCTGCCCCAGCAGCGGCACGCCCAGCTCTGTGGCCGTGTAGGCTGCCTGACTCGGTCCGAAGACCTCAATCCTGGCTCCACAGTCTGGGCAGGTGACGTAGCTCATATCCTCCACCAGGCCCAGGATGGGTGCCTTCATCTGCTCCGCCATGCGCGCTGCCTTGCGCACCACCATGCCGGCCAGATCCTGCGGCGACGTCACCAGCACCACCCCGCTGAGCGGGATCGACTGCATCACCGTCAGGGAGGCGTCCGACGTGCCCGGGGGCAGGTCCACCACCAGGTAGTCGAGTTTGCCCCAGGTTACCTCGTTCCAGAACTGCTTGATGGCGCTACTGATCAGAGGCCCGCGCCAGATCACAGCTTGATCCTCGCTCGGCAGCAGCAGGTTGATGGACATCAGCTTGATGCCCTGCTGCGTCTTCACAGGCTCGATGCCCTGCGGGCTTCCCAAGGGCCGTTGATTGACGCCAAACATCTTCGGCTGGCTCGGGCCAGTGATGTCGGCGTCGAGCACGCCCACTCGGCGCCCGCTCCGATTCAGGGCCACCGCGAGGAGCGCCGTCACCGATGACTTCCCCACACCTCCCTTGCCACTCAGCACAGCCACCGTGTGCTTGATCTCGTTCATGGCCTGGGCGGGCTTCGGCCCACCCTCGGCCTCCGTCATGAACGCGGCGCGCTGCCTCTGGCTCATCTCAACGGATTCCACGTCCACGTCGAGCGTGGGGTCCAGCTCCTCCAGAGCGCCGCGGATGTTGCGCACCAGATCGTCCGCGATAGGTATCTCCTTGAAGGGCAAGGCCAGTGTGACCCTCACCTCGTCACCGTCGATGGTGACGTCCTTGATCATACCTAACGACACCAGGTCGCGTTTCATCTCGGGGTGCTCCACCCCGCGCAATGCTTCCAATATCTGTTCCTTGTCTGTCATTGTCTCCCTCATTGGTCTATCGGTTACTCGCCCCCCCTCTGCCCCCCCGGTGGGGGGGAGGAGAACACTCTCGGCTGGGGCCTGCTGATTGGCTCAGGGGCTCTTCCTCACGCGGCCCGTCAATGGTGCTCACCCTCACCTTCCTCCATATGGTCTCGGTAGGAGCCCAGGATGTCGTCGATCATGCCGCGCGTCTCGTGCAGATCCTGGGTCCACCAGCGCAACACCTCGTCTCCCAGCTTGGTAAGGCGGTAGACACGGCGCGGAGGGCCCTGGGTCTGCTCCTCATCCCAGCTTGAGGCGACCCATTCTTTCTCCTCCATACCGCGCAGCGCTCGATACACGGCGCTGGTGTCTACATCGTGCAGTCCGTACCCTTCCAGTCCGTCGATCAACGTGTAGCCGTGCCCTGGGCCGTGATGCAGAAGCAGCAGCAGCGTCGGCTCCAGGAACCGTACGGCACGGCGTGAGTACCCTCGCTGTCGCCATCTTCGCCCTCGTCCTCGACCAGGCATCCTCTTTCCTCCGTCGTGTCATACTGTTCCTCTCAAGCGCTCTAAGTATAGCACGCTATGTGTAATTTGTCAATAGACAAGCTACATACTGTAGGGGGATCATCAAGACGGTGGAAGTGGCGGCAGGTCTGGCCCTGCCGGCCGACGCTACCATCAGCGTATGGGGGGGGGATGGGCGTGGAGAATGGGCTTCGGGTCGCGGGCGACCTCGCCCACGCTGCGCTTAGGGCGATGGGGCGACGCAGTCACCTTCGTCCAGGCACCTTTGCGGGGTTCAGCTCCTCGCCGATGCCATCATAGCTCCGTCGAGGATCCCGCCGTGGGCGCATCCAGCGGGCAGATTTGATCCACCGTCAGCCGCGTCGTGTTGTATCCATACCACTGGAAGAAGACCGCCTCGTCGGGCCGCTGCGCGACGACCTCCTCCATCGCTTGGCAGGCCACGACGGTGTCGCCTGTCTCACCGTAAACCTCCAGCAGCCGCTCGGCCGCCGCGGTGTAGACGTTGGAGCCCGCGACGTCGTGCCCTCGGACCAGATCGAGCACCGACTCCATCTGCGCCACGTCGGCGCGGTGCGCGTGGACCAGCATCGCCTCGACGGCCGCGTAGCTGATGATGTTCTCTTTGTTCACCTCCTCCACCGGCACCATAGAGTCTGTGAAGTCCGGGTCATTCACCGCCTCGCTCGCCAGCTCCAACGCCCGAGCCCAGCTGCCCTCCGCCAGGGCTGTATTGGCATCCAGCATGAGGTAGTAGGGGTGGTCCGATGGGGCGGGGGTTTTCTGCACCAGCCGGTACGCTCCGTCCACCCAATCGAAGATCAGGGTGTGTGGGCGCTGGAGGCCCGCGCCCACGGATCCGATCATCCCGCCGTGCATGGTGAACTCCAGCGTGTCGTCCCCATCGCGATCCTCAATCGTCAGGTCGCTGTAGGCCTGGCTGATTGGATCGGCGGCCAGATCGTGCCACGTGGCTCCGTCCCAGCGTCCGACGGTGAGCCCTAGGAAGCACGTGTGAGCCCCGCACCATCGTTGCTGGATCAGGATCTCCGTTTTCCCATCGGCGTTGATGTCCTCGGTGCGGAGGAGCTCAGGATGCTGCATCTGCACCTCATAGGGTGGTGCGCCCCGCACCACGTATCGCGGCTCGAAGAGCTCCTCGTCGATTGAGACCTCATAGATCACCAGATAGGTGGGGCACCAGGACCAGGGCATGCTGCAACCGCGCTCCGGCACCGGCAGGCTCATCAGCCACTCGTCTGCCCCATCCCCATCCAGGTCGGCGGACTCGGCCCAGACGAAGGGCCCTGGCTCGCCCTGGATCCCTTCGGGGGGCATCGACCAGGCTATGAGGGTGTCCAGCACTGCCTCCACGCTGGCCTCGCTATTGAGCATGGCCGTCACCAGCGCCACGTAGTCCCGGATCCAGGCATCGACCTCGTCACTGCCTGGCTCGGGCGGCGAAGGGGGCGTCGGTGCGAAACCGGGTGGTGGCGGCGTGATGGCGCCTTGCGGGACGAGCGCCTCCTCCGGGGGCGTGGGGTGCGGTGATGGCGTGGGAGTCGCCGTCGGTGGCACGGGCGTCGGCGTCTCCGTCGGGGCCGGTGTCTCTGTGGGCGGCGAGGTCGAGGTGGGGGGCAGTGGCGTCGACGTGGGCGGCACCGGCGTTGCTGACGGCTCGGGTGTGACTGTTGGTGTACAGCCGATCATCATCATCGTCATCAGGAGCACCAACAGCACGAGCGGATCAATCGCTGCGCTTTCTTCGCTGTGGGGAAGATGTCGCTTTGTCATTGTCGTCACCATTATGAGCTACGGTCGGGCCTCGAAGGCCATGTCGGGGGGAAGGTCTTCCTGCTGTGCCGCCCGGCTGGCCAGTCGGTCGGCGCGCTCATTGTTGGGACGGCCGGCGTGTCCCTTCACCCAGCGGAACGTCACGTCGTGCTGTTCGCACAGCGCCAGCAGCCGGGCCCAAAGATCGACGTTCTCCGCGGTCTCTCCGTTGGATCTCTGCCAGTCGTGCTCGCGCCACCGCTCCGCCCAGCCTTTCGTGATGCCGTTCACCACGTACTTGGAATCGCTGTAGAGCACCACGGGGGTAGGCCTCACGCCCGAGCGAGGCGTCTTGAGAGCCTCCAGAGCTGCGATGCAGGCCATCAGCTCCATGCGGCTATTCGTCGTCATGCGATAACCGCCGGAGAGCTCTTTGCTGTGCTCCCCGAAACGGAGCACAGCCCCGTAGCCGCCCGGGCCGGGGTTGCCGATGGCGGCGCCGTCGGTGTAGATGACGATCCGCTCGCCGTCACGTGCATCCTTGTAACGCCTGCTTTCCTTCCGGAGCTCCGATCCGCCGAGCGACTCCGTCAGGTCCGCCCGCAGCTGGGGAGGCAGGGCTTCCTCATCGAGGCTCTCCAGCCAGACCAGGGCGTCCTCCCGCCGGACGAAGCCTCTGTAGAGCGCCCCGGGGAAGCCATGCACCTGGCTGGCGGCTCCATTCTCGCCGGACCACGTTTTGTAGACGCCCGGTTTTCGTCCTCTCGCGACGATGTAGATCTGCTTTTTGGTCATAGGATTGGGTGTGTTGGTACGTTTGAAGGTTGGAACGTTTGAACGTTGGATTGGTGTGCGCTAGGCGTCGAGCATATGGAAGATGCGCTTCCGGTGTGCCGCCACGAAGTCCCAGAGCCGCAGCTCGGCCGGTGCCTTGGGGGCCGAGGTATTGCGCACGACGTAGAGAGGGCGCTCCAGGTTCACCCCCTCGACCGGCACCTCCGCCAGGCGGCCCGACTCCAGGCCGCGTCTGGCCGCGAGGCGGGAGATGAAGGCGATGCCTAATCCGTGCTCGACGGCCATCTCAATCGCCTCCGAATTGCCCACCGACATCACCACGCGCAGCTGGTCGAGGCTGATGCCGTGCTCCCCCAACGATGTCTCGATCATGTGGCACGTGCTGCATCCTTTCTCTCGCAGGATGAAGGAATGGTTCAACAGGTCATTGGGCTGGATCGAGAGACGTTCGGCGAGCGGATGGCTTTCCGGCGCGATGAGGATCACGTGATCGGTGAAGAAGGGTTGACACTCGAGATCTCGGTGGACGATTTTCATATCAGAGACGCCCACGTGCACCTCCCGGGCGAGCAGCGGCTCTACCGGGGAGCCGCCGTGGCACATCTCAATCGTCACCTGTACGTTGGGATACTCCTTGTTGAAGGCAGCAGCGAGCAGGGGAAGCGCGTACTTTCCCGCGGTGGTGCTGCAGCCAATGATGATGTGACCGGTGATTTCGTCGTCCAATGCCCACATGGTCTCCTCGATCTTTCGGATCAGGTCCATCAGCTCGTGGGCCATGGGCAGGAGGACCCTTCCTGCGCTGGTGAGGGAGACGCTCCGGCCGGATCTGCGGAAAAGCTGCAGATCCAGCTGTCGCTCCAGGGAGTGGATGCGTTGACTGACCGCTGGCTGGCTCAGATGGAGACGCCGGGCGGTCTCGGTGAAGTTCTCCGTCTCGGCGGCGACGGCGAAGACCTGTACCTCGGAGCAGTTCAGCATCTCGGTTTCTCCTCCCTATGGCCTGGCGATGCGTCACGCGCGGTCCCTGATCGTGGTGGTGAGGGCCGCTCCATACCGGCATGGTACACGATATTGGGGGTCTGGGCCAGTCGCTGCCGGGCAGCCCGTTACGGCGCTACTTCGCTTCGCTGCGTAGCTTACTACGAGCGGGTGCGATCTCGCTACGGCGGGTTACCTTGGGGGGATCTTACTGATCTCTGGTGGCGAAGGTGACCGGTACATCATTCGACCTGTTCGAACGCGACCCACGGTCCTTCTGGCTCGGATCGGGCAAGTCGGACGCTGAGTCGCACGTGGCGGTCACCCTGAGCGCAGACGTGATAAGGCACCGAGCTGTCCGGCTCAAGCCTTGACGATGAGCTCGCGATCGAGGCCGGTCAGGCAGCGGCACGGCCCGTCCGTCACCACCACGATGTCCTCGATGCGCACGCCGAAGCGGCCCGGCAGGTAGATACCGGGCTCCACAGAGAACACCATTCCCGGCTCCAACACCTGTTCATTCGAGGCCGAGATCCACGGCGGCTCGTGGACGTCCATGCCCAGCCCGTGGCCCGTGCGGTGGACGAAGTAGGGGCCGTAGCCTGCCTGCTCGATGACGGAACGGGCGGCCCGGTCGACGTTGTGAGCGCGAGCGCCAGCGCGGGCGGCCTTCCGTCCGCGCCGGTTCGCCTCTAACACGGTGTCGTAAACCTGAAGCAACTCTGGGGACGGCTCGCCCAGGTGAACCATGCGCGTGATGTCGGAGTTGTACCCGTCCAACGTGGCCACGATGTCGATGACGACGGTGTCGCCCGGCTGCAGCTCTCGGTCGCCGGCTTCGTGGTGGGGGAAGGCGCTGTGCGGGCCAGAGGCGACCAGGGTGGCGTGCACCTCCTCGGCGCCATCCTCGCGGAAGTACCGTGCGATGGTGTGCGCCACCTCGCGCTCGGTCACGCCGGGTCGGCAGGCCTCGACCCCGGCCATCATGGCCCGATCCGCCTGGGCTGCGGCCCGGGCGAGGGCCTCAATCTCGCTGTCGGACTTGCGCATGCGGAGCGCGGCCATCAGATCCGTGGTGTTGATGCAGTGCTCGGGTTGGGCTATCTCCTGCAGGAGCAGCAGGGCGTCGGCCCGCATAGCGGCGTCGACCGCCAGCACGGCGGGACGGTGTGTCCCGAGCTCGTCCAGGGCTCTGGCCAAGGCCCCCTCGGCGCCGGTGTCGTCGCTCCAGCGTATGCCTTTCACGCCGGCACGGGACTCCATCTGGTTGGCGTTGAGCTCCGGCACCACCAGCCGGGTTTTCCTCTGCGTGGCCAGGAGCATGCAGAGCCGCTCGCCCGCGAGGGGCGAGAAGCCGAGCAGGTAGCGCATGTTCGACGTCGGCGCGATGGCGGTCAGCTCGACGCCGGCCCTATCCATCTGATCTTGCAGCTTCTCAAGTCTTGTAGTGTGTTCGTCGGTGTTCGTCATTTGTTCTCCTTCTGCCACATGCTAGGCCGTCGGGACGACGGCGCTCCAGAAGATGGGCCGTCGGGACGACGGCGCTCCAGAAGATGGGCCGTCGGG
>CAYQZG010000064.1:0-21295 GCA_964421785.1 uncultured Anaerolineales bacterium | reverse complement strand
ATGAGATCGAGGCTCCCTACCTGCGCCTGGCCTTGGTCGAGGCAGGCGTGGACGTTCCTATGCTGGCCAGCGACGGCGCCTTTCTCGGCGCCACCATTGACGAGGCCGCCGGGACTGCGGAGGGCATGTACGTGAGCGCCTTTGCGCCCAGCCCGGAGAACGTGGCCGACGAGCAGTGGTTCGAGGCCTACCAGGCGGTGGAATATCGGGATCCGGACACCTACTCGGTCAACGGCTACGTGGCGATGGAGGTGTTGACCGAGGCAGCGCGCAAGGCTGGCTCCCTCGATGCCGACGCCATTGCCGAAGCGCTGCGACAGCATACTCTACCGACGCTTCTGGACGGGCTGCGCTATCAACCCAACGGCGATCTGGTGGACGCGGAGATCTGGATTTACCGGGTCGAGGATGGCCAATTCCGCCAGGTTTCGCAGTGACTTGAGCTTTGGCATCCCCTTATCCGAAGCGTGATCTCCTTCCTCTGCTGATGACCGCGCCTCAATGGGGCACGTCATCTTGCTCGGTCAATTGCCTTCCTGAGTGCCTGTAGTATACTGGTCACTTGGATGGCTTCGGCCTCTCGACACAACAAAGACGAGCCCAACTGGGCGTTACACGGAAGGAGGATCCTATGTCTGCAAGTCTGAAGGCTGGTCTGATCGGCGCCGCTGTGGCGGTAGTTCTCGCACTCATTGGCCTGGTGCCCTGCCTGGGGTGTATCACGTCTATCCTGGCCCTGGTGCTCTATATCGGCGTGGGCGTGCTGGCCGCAACGTGGATGCAGCCCCCTCGCGATGCCGGTAAGGGTGCCGGCAGCGGCGCTGTTGCCGGATTGATCACGGCCCTCGGTGGTGGGATCACCAACGTGATCGTCAGCGCGATCCGCTTCACCGTGGGTGGGGGCCAGGCGGCGGTCATGCGCCAGTTCCGGCAGCTGCCGCCGGAGTTCCGCGAGCCTTGGCGTGATCTGGGCATCGATCCCAGCGTGCTGGCCCAGCCGGGATGGGCCATTGGTAGCTCCGCCCTCTGTTGCGCACTTGGGTTACTGCTGGCCGCCGCTCTGGGCGCCGCTGGCGGTGCGATCATGGTCTCTCTGCAGCGAAAGCCAGAAACCTCAATCTAGACGCCACCCAGGGCAATCGCAGTAAGCGAAGCGGCAGGCTCAAAGTCCTCGTCCTCAAAGGTGTCACAGGCCAGAGAGCAGGTATGTCCGGGCGACTCAGGCCGAAGGACGACGGGCGGAGGCCGCCATCGGGATGAGGTCTAGGAGCGTGCCATGGCTATATGCGATTGCCCCGAGATGCGACCCGGCTGCTCTTGACGCGTAGCACGGTCGACGATAGGTTGCCGAGCGCAGTCTGACTTCCCTCGGCAGGCTCAGGGCAGTCCCCTCAGGGGGCTGAGGAAGGGGTGGGGATACCTCGTCGGATAGAACCGGGAGGAGGGCTATGTCAGAGGAAGGTTCGGACGACAGGCGTCCGCTTGGGGCCCGGTTGATGCGCTCCTCAACGTGGGCCTTCATGCGCGAGTCGCGGCGTCTCCCCGGTCACTCGCTCTTCGACCGTCTGCACGGCTACATCTACGCACGTTGGCCCTATCTTTATATCGGGATAGCGACCGGGGAGCATCCTCTGGCTCGCATCGTGGGCCCGATTGCGCGACAGGTTCTTGATCTCTTCGGTCACGCACCTGGCGAGGATCACTCCGATGGGGGCATTGCCTTCGCCAACACCTACCACGGCAAGGCGGTGCCGTTGGATCAGGCAGCACAACTGGTCACTGTGGATGAGGAGATCCACCTGACGGATCTGGAGCAGGTCATTCCCTACAAACAAGCTCGGGATATCGTGCTCAAGAACCCTGATCACATTGTTGTGCTCGACTGTCCGTGCCGCGCCTCACGCCAGAATCCGTGCGAACCTTTGGATGTCTGTCTCATCATCGGCGAGCCCTTCGCCAGCCTCGTCGCCGATCATCATCCGCGGCGCTCGCGCTGGATCGAGCCTCAGGAGGCGATGGAGATCCTGCGTGCCGAGGATGAGCGCGGGCACGTTCATCATGCCTTCTTCAAGGACGCGATGCTGGAGCGTTTCTACGCCATCTGCAACTGTTGCAGGTGCTGTTGCGGGGCGATGCAGGCGCACCGCACCGGTGTGCCGATGCTGGCTCCGTCCGGCTACGTGAGCCGGATCGACGATGCTCTCTGTGTGGGGTGCGGGCTATGTGTCGAGATGTGTCCATTCGACGCCCTGTCGCTGCGGGATGGGATCGCCGTCGTGGATGATGAGGCGTGTATGGGATGTGGTGTCTGCGTCTCGACGTGCGCGCAAGATGCGCTGTCGTTGGCCCTTGATGCGAGAAAAGGGGAACGGCTGGACGTCCGCGAGTTGGCGGCGACCGCCGCGTGACGAAGGGATCCGAGTTGCGGACGGAACCGCTCAGCCGGCTGGAGGGCTGAGGGGATAGGCTACGTGCACATAATTGACTAGGGGAGGTGATATGAAAGGGAGAATCTGGGTGCCGATGGCGCTGCTGGCGCTGGCTTCGCTGGCCTGCTCGTTATTTGGGGGGGCAGAGAAGGCGGTCGAGGTGGGGAGGGAGGCAGCTACCAAGGTGTCGGAGGTAGCCACCGTGGTGGGTGAGGGGGGTGCTGCGACCTTGGTGCCGGACTTGTCGGAAGGGGAGCCTACAGCGGAGGCGGGCGAAGCCGAGGAACCCGAGGCCGAAGGGCCCTCTGACGAGCAGCCAGCCCAACCGGCGCTCGATGCCGACGCATTGGCCGGGTTAGAAAGCTATCGGGCGCGCTTCAGCGCGGAGTGGAAGCCGGAGGAGGGCGAGCCCGAGGTCCTCATGTTTGAGGAGGCCCGCACAAGGAACCCCAGCGCTCGGCGGCTGGTCATGGAAGGCATGATGGCAGGTGAGAGCGTAGAAATCGTTCAGATTGGCGATCAGTCATGGATGTGCAGCGGAGGAGCTTGTAGCCAAATGCAGGCGGACCCGGACGAGCTGGCCTCCACCTTCAGCGACGCGGCGATGTTTGATCCCGGCGACGTCATGGATGAGGAGAACGCCACTTTCGTGGGGCGTGAGGAGAACAACGGTCTCCAGACCCGTCACTACACGCTTGACCTGACGTCCATGCAGGCGGCATTCCTGGCCCAGGGTGAGGTGTCTGACGTGACCGGCGAGGTCTGGATCGCCGATGAGCCGGATCTGCCGACCTTTGCGGTGCGGTTTGAGATGTCCTGGACTGAGAACCGGCAGGACATCGCAGGTCAGGTCTCTTTTGTCTACGAGACGTACGACGTCAACGCTCCCTTCACGATAGAACCTCCCGAGGGCGCGGAGAAGAGCGGTCTCCCTGAGGACGTGCCGATCTATCCAAACGGCGAGGAGGTCTTCAGTATGGAGGGCATGACGTCGTTCAACGTGTCGGACGGCGTGGCCGACGTGGCGAGTTTCTATCGCGAGAAGTTGACGGCGGCGGGCTGGACGGCGGAGAGCGACGACGAGATGGAGGCTCTGGTCCAACAGGTGTGGAAGAAGGGAAAGCAGACGCTGAGTCTGATGGTCGCTGAACAGGACGGTGGCAGCAGCGTGATGATCACGCTCGAGGAGTGAGGTTTGACTTGGCTGTCGAAGAGGTGCTGAAGCGCTTGCTACGACGGCCGAGTTCGTAGTAAGGCTGCGGCCCTTTTCACTCGAAGAGCTGGGCGATCTCGTCTCTCTCGAATCTCGGTAGAGGGCGCTTGCCGTCCACACTGCGAAGTGTCTTTCCCTTCTCGCGTTCTACGATTCGCCCAATTCGCGCCGTGGTGATTCCCTCTTTCTCGAGGGCTCTCTGGACGGTGTTGGCATCGGCAGCTGCGACGGCGAGCAGGAGCGCGCCAGAGGCGATTAGGCCCAAAGGATCAAGGTTCAGCGCCTGGCACATGACTTTCGTCTCTTCGAAGATGGGGATAGCGGCCTCGTCCACAACCAAGCCGACCTGCGCTGCCTCGGCCAGCTCCCAAAGCCCGGTGGCCAAACCACCCTCGGTGGGGTCGTGCATGGCGTGGACGTCGCCAGCTTCCAGGGCGATGGATGCATCCCGGACCACGCTGATGCCAGGTCGATGCAGGAAGTCACGGCTGCGCTTCACCAAGGCGGGGTCGACGCTGGTCAGGAGATCAGCTCTTGCTGCGAGGTCGCTGCCTTTTTCGCGCGCGATGATGGCTGTTCCCTCCACCGCCACACCCTTGGTGAGCAGCAGGGCGTCGCCCGGCTGGGCACCATCTGGGCGGACTAGGGCGTCTGGCGCTACGTCCCCAAGCATGAAGCCGACCACGACCGGCCGGTCGAAGCCATGCGTAATCTCGGTATGGCCTCCCACCAAGGCGATGCCCAGCTGGTCGCAGGTTTGGGCGATCTGATCGAAGATGTCGTCGACGAGCGCTTCGTTCGTCCCTCTTTGGGGCAGAAGCAGCGTCGCCAGAAACCAGCGTGGCGTGGCCCCGGTGCACGCGACGTCGTTGGCATTGACGTGGACCGCGTACCATCCGATTTCGTCGCTGGCAAACGTGATGGGATCGGTCTTGGCGACCAAGTAGGGGCCCGATCCATCCGCGCGGTCACAGAAGGATATAACCGCCGCATCGTGCCCGATGCCCGGCCCTAGAACGACCCATTTATTGGAGGGCGCGTGACGGTCAAAGAGCCGACTGAGGTGCTCCGTGGGTAGCTTTCCGAGGGGGTATGAAGCGTTCACGTGTGACGTTTCCTAATCTCCGTTCCTTTCAGCGGGTGACGTCTTCCAGGTATGCGAACACTCTGGCCTATGGGTTGGGCGTCGCTTTTGCCTTGTTGCTGAGCCTGGCTCATTCTACCGTAGTTGACGTAAATCACAAGGGAGAATGGAGGAGCGCCGGGTGGCGCGCTTCGCTCGCTTGGCCATAATCGCCATCAGCGGTCCACGTCGTCCCGGGGAGACGAAGTTGTCTAATCCCTTCCCCGGTAGTACGGTGGCGTGACAGGGCTGACTATCTACCATCGTCGGAGGAGGTCTATGGACGAGAGAAGGAGTGCCGGAGGCAAGGGCTGTGTTCACCGCCTCATCGTCGTTGTAGCGCTGCTGTGGTTTGGCACAGCGCCGATTGCGTCACCGTTTCTTGTTGACGCCGCACTTGGTGGTCGAGTTGGTGCGAAAGTCTTGGATACCATTGCCATCCTGGTTGCGGGCCTTGTCTCCATCGTTCCTTTGTTGGGCGTGGCGCTGTTGGTCCGGCGACGAGCTGCCGCGGGCGGGATTGCCGCTGTGGTCAGCAGCTTGACGGTCGCCAGTGGCTATCTGGTTCTTGACGCTGCCATAGGGAGGGTCCTGCCCCAGCGTGGGGCCCTTATTCCTCTGAGGAGCCGATACACGGTTGCCGCTTTGCGGCTAGCTGGCCTTTTGCCCTACGCAGCGGTCGCTGCGTGGTTGGGGCCTCGCCTGGCGGGACTGTCGGGGCGCTCGATGCGGGAATGGCTGGGACTGGGCCGGCCTCGATGGTCGACGTGCCTGCTTGCGCTGACCGCGGCGGGTCTGTTGACCGTGCCTTGGCCGATCACCGGCGCTCTGGGTGACAGTCTCTCCAGTCTGGCCGTCAGTGTGCAGATGCTCACGTCGGTCGTCCCTCAAATGCTGATCTTTTGGGGGGTCGTCTTTGTCCTGCTGACGACGTCATTTGCCCGCACAGAGGTGGCAGCAATGACGACAATTCTGATTTACACTTTGTCAGTCCTGGGCAGAGCTCTCACTCAAGGTGGTTCCGGGGCAGTGACCAGCAGTCTCTTCCTGTTGCCTTTGGCCTTTTTGCTCACCGAGATGCGTGCACGGGGAGGGAACGTTCTGCCTCTTCTCCCTTTGGCATTCTGCTACCGGCTGGCGCCAGCGCTTTTCGTCGACCCTCGCGACGCCATTGCCAGCGGCATCCCTGAGCTGCAGCACGTGTTGAGTTACCTGGTCGTCGTCCTGGTGGCGGTGGTTGTGGGGATGGTGCTCTGGATGGGGCGTCGCGTCTCGAAGAAGCGCCGCGGTGGCGAGGAGGCTGGCGGACGACGTCGACGCACTGCACCCACGACGGCCATGGCTCTCCTGGTCGTGGTGGCCTGGGGGCTGTGGACCGGGCTCTATTGGTTCGTCGGGGAGCCTGGTTTCTTCAACCACGGCTTCTTGATCATCTTGAAGGAACAGGCCGACTTGAGGGCAGTCGACGACGTCACAGGGCGAGAGGCCCGGCTGCGCACCGTCTACCGAGCCTTGGTCGAGAACGCCGAGGGCGGCCAGAGGCCGATTCGCAGAGAGCTTGACCACTTGGGCGTCCCGTACCGATCCTACTACATCATCAATATGGTTCGTGTGGACGGCCACCGCTGGTTGATGGACCGCTTTGAAGGCCGTCCGGAGGTCGCTGACGTGATCCTCAATCCGAATGTGAGGAAGTATCCCCGTCGCATTCCGTTGCCCTACGGCAGCGGAGGGGCCAGCGAGGGCACTCAAGGGAACCTGACGGCGATTCACGCGGACGCGGCCTGGGAGCTGGGGGTGGTAGGACAGGGTATCGTCGTTGGGGGACAGGACACGGGTTATGATTGGGATCATCCGGCGCTAAAGACCCACTATCGGGGCTGGGACGACGAGAGGGTCGATCACAACTACAACTGGCACGACGCTTGGGACGACACGCGGACGCCGTTCGACGATGGTTCGCACGGCACGCATACGATGGGGACCGTCTTGGGCGATGATGGCGGCGAGAACCGGATCGGTGTCGCGCCAGAGGCGACGTGGATTGGATGTCGCAATATGCGTCGCGGTTTTGGGAACCCCGGTTCCTACGCTGAGTGCATGGAATTTTTGTTCGCTCCCTATCCGCTGGGGGGTGACGCTTTCCACGACGGAGACGTGGGACGTGCTGTCCACGTGATCAATAATTCCTGGGGATGTCCGCCCATGGAAGGCTGTCTCCCTGACACGCTGAGGCCGGCGGTGGAGGCGCTTCGCGCTGCGGGCATTATGATGGTGGTCAGTGCAGGTAACGAGGGACCGGCTTGTGGCACGGCCTCGGCGCCGCCGGCCAGATACGACGCATCGTTCACCGTCGGAGCGACGACTGAGGGAGGCGACATCGTTGGTTTCAGCAGTCGTGGTCCGGTGCACGGTCTGATCAAGCCTGACATCGCTGCTCCGGGGCAGCAGGTGCGCTCCAGCGTGCCCGGTGGGGGGTATGGCATGGCAGGAGGAACCTCGATGGCCGGCCCCCACGTGGCCGGCGCGGTGGCTCTGGTCTGGTCGGCTGACAAAGGCCTACTCGGGGACATCGACGCGACAGAGGAGATCCTGTGTCGGACGGCAGTGGCGAAGCCGGTGCGTGAATCGTGTGAAAATGTGTCGGTGCCGGAGGGGCCGCTCGCCGTGGTGATGGCGCCACCCGCTTGCGCGTGTGGAGGCGTGAGCGGCGTGCCGAACAACGTCTACGGCTGCGGCGTCGTAGATGCTGGGGCCGCTGTGAAGGAGACCCTGGAGGAGTAGGGAGAACCGCTTTCACTCCCTCGTCATCCACATCCCGCATCCCTTAAGGAGAGGCGGGTCGTGGTCGTCCCACGCCCCGTTGGGCAGAGGGGGGCTTGCTCGGGCTGTCACGGGCTGGTAGCGAGTGTCTCAAGCTTCTCGCAGGAAGCGTTTCAAGGCTTCAAGGGCGGCCAGGAGGAGTTCCTCGCCCAGGGCTGTCATGTGGATGTCGATGAACATCTCCTCCTCTGGCAGACGATCATCAAGGCTCTGAAGCTCCTCGCGGAAGATGGCGAGCAACTCCTCCTCATGGTCCTCTACGAACTTAAGGATGTCGCCGCGCGCCAGTCTAAATGCCGTCTCACGCACAATGCGCCTCATGCGGTAGCCTCCTTGTCATATCGATTGAGCGAGATTCGATTATACAGGCTCAGGGGCAGACCTGTCCAGTGGCGCCTACCGTCGACAGGGATCCGACCGATTCGTTGGCGTTTCATACCAGCGTTGTCAGCATCCACACGGTCAGCACGAGGAACAACCCGGCCGTGGCCAACTTGACCTTGGCTGTGTGTCGGTGGATCAGCAGGCTTAGTTGTTGCGAGGTGGTGCCTAAATAGGCCAGGATGAAGACCACCACCAACGGAAGCGTGAACATCATATTGTAGAGCACCAGATAGAGCCCAGCCCGTGCCTGCATCTGGGGCACGCCAAGAACGAATAGGATGGTGGGCAGGTAGACCTGGCCGGTACACGCCAGCTCAATGACGGAGACCACCATGCCGGTGACGAACGTCATTGGCACGAAGGCCCTCGCCCCAGCTCCTTCCCGGATGGCCCGGTTGACCCAGCGGCGCAGTCGGTTGGGCATCTTCAAGCGCATTTTTGTGGCCCGGCCGCGATGGGCCTGCCACCAGTCGTAGAGGCTTCCGACGGCCAGAGAAAGACAGAGTACTGCGGTCAGTCTGTAGATCCAGCGACTCGCTGCGTCTAGGAAGGTCAGGTTGATCAGGAACTCGAGCGCGCCGAAGCCCACACCCAGGTAGGTGAGGAAGACGCCCAGGGCAAAGCCGGCCCCTGCCAGCAACACATCCTGCCCCTCCCGGCCCATAACTGCCAGGTAGGAGACGAAGAAGACCAGCGTGGCGAAGGCGCAGGGATTCAGCCCATCCACCAGCCCGGCGATCAGGATGGTGGGAAGACGGAGAGAATGGAAGCGCTCGATGATGCCGGAGGCTGCTTCGCTCCTGGGAGATGCTCCGCTTTTCCAGACTGGTTTGGCCCCGGCGCCGATGTGGCGCGCAATCAGCGCTTCCAGGCTGTCGGTGTGGAGATCTGCGCCCACCAGAGCCTCATCGCCGACGAAGACGGCGGGCGCGGTGAGTCGCTTCTTCTCCGGCACACCGGCCCGCTCCCCGAGCCATTCACACAGCGGCGCCTCCTCCTGAACGTCGAAATCGTGGACCACGATTTGGGGGTACTGATGCTGCAGGTTCTGCAGGTCTAGCCGTACCCGGTCGCACGTCCGGCAGCCGAGTTGGTGGAAGTAGGCCAGGTGGATTGGGCGCGCTTCAGCACCCACCGTCGATGTGGCAGCCTTTGTAGGCGTCAATGTCACCTTCGGGAGCGCCACACCGCCCAAATCCAGGTACATCTCCACCAACTGCTGCAGATGATCCCGTATCTCCTGCTCCCCGTTGAGGGCGTACGTCCCGATGAAGATGACAGGCATCTCTGCGTGCGTCACGCCGTAGCGTCGTTCTAGTCTCCGCAGTGAATTGTAGTTGTCGGTCGACCCCTCGACGTCGCGTCGCTCGATCACCATAAGTGGTCCATACAACTCCTCTAGAGGTGCGAGGACTTCTTCTTCCACCACCACGCATTCCTCGCACAACCGGTCGTAGAAGAAGACTATATGGACCGCCGAGTCGGACGTGCCGAGGATGACATCCTCGTCGCAGATGTGGCAGGGCTCGATCGTCAGCGTGGGGAACGGTGTCGGATCGTCGGCTCTGACGGTGGAGATGAGAGCCACGTGAGCTAGAAGAAGGACGGCTATGGTGAGCAGCCTTGACCACGTCTGGTGCATAAGCGTTGTTTTGGTGAGTCTATTGCATCTCGTGGGCTGGGTAAGCCCTAGCGCAAACAGGAGACCTATTGTATCATGCTGGTGGTAATCTGGGTACCATTCACTTAAGGAGGAATCTCTATGCCGATGCGCGATGTCCTGGCTCTGATCCTCGGTGGAGGGCAGGGCACCCGCCTCTACCCGCTGACCAAACTGCGGGCCAAGCCGGCCGTCCCTCTGGGCGGCAAGTACCGTTTGATCGATATCCCCATCAGCCTCTGCATCAATGCTGACATTCCGAAGATCTACGTCTTGACACAATTCATGTCGGAATCGTTGCATCGACACATCTATCAGACGTACAAGTTTGACGTCTTCACCGATGGCTTTGTCCAGATTCTGGCTGCCGAGGAGACGCGAACCGGTATGGATTGGTACGAGGGTACGGCCGATTCTGTGCGCAAGCAGCTGTGGCGGCTGGAGCACGCGCGGGCCACGGACGTCCTGATCCTCTCTGGCGATCATCTCTACCGTATGGACTACACGCGCTTCGTTGATCATCACCGCGAGAAACGGGCCGACGTGACCATCGCCGTGCAACCTGTGTCGGCGGAGGCAGCTACCCGCTTCGGTATCCTCAAGAAGGATGTTGATGACCAGATCACGTCTTTCCACGAGAAGCCCGCGGCTGAGGAGTTGGAGGGGCTGGAGAGCGCGCCCGGCGCTGAAAAGCCCTACATGGCCTCGATGGGCATCTACCTGTTCCGGGCCGACGTGCTTCAGCAGGTGTTGAAGCACTCGGACGCTGAGGACTTCGGCAAAGAGGTCATCCCGGCCGCCATCGAGAACGTCCGTGTCTACGCCTATGAGTTCGACGACTATTGGGAGGACATTGGGACCGTTCGGGCGTTCTACGAGGCGAATCTGGCCCTCGGGCGGCCTGATCCACCCTTTGACTTCTACGACGTTGAGCACCCGATCTATACGCATCCGCGCTTCCTGCCCCCGACGGTGACCGATGGCTGTGATCTGGAGCAGGCTGTGGTGGCCGACGGCTGTTTGATCCACGGCTCGGACATCCGCGAATCGGTGATTGGTCTTCGCAGCGTGGTCGGGCCTGAGGTACGCATCATTCGCTCGGTGCTTATGGGGGCGGATTTCTTCGAGACGCCGGAGCGAAAGGCGGAGAACCGCGCGTTAGATCGCCCGGACGTAGGCATTGGCCGGGGCAGCAGCATCGAGGGAGCCATCATCGACAAGAACGCCCGGATTGGCGAGGGCGTCACCATCCGCTCGCACGATCCGGAGGGCGAGATGGTGGAGAAGGAGAATTACGTCATCCGCGACGGGATCGTCGTCATCCCCAAGAACGCTGTCATTCCCGATGGCACAGTGATCTGATCGCTACCTGGGAGGTTGGTGGCTTGCGGCTGAAGTCTCTGACTCCAAAGCCGCCAGACCATCGACCTCCCATCTGACCACCCATTTTGCCATCCTCACCCCTAGCTGTTCCACCTATTGAAACGCTGCGTCATTGCAGCCACTGGTGGCTCCCTCCATGTCTTGTGTGTCTCGTCGATTCGAAGAGGTATTGGTCCGACGTTTGCGATCCACCCCGCTCTCTTACTTGACAAAAATTAAGTCATAGTTTATAATTGTTGAAAGTCAACTAAATATCTCTTGGAGGTTTATGATGCATACTGCACCAAGCGAATGTCCCGTCTGTCACGATAATCTGCTCGTCACTCGTATGGTCTGCCGCAATTGCGGCACTGCTCTGGAGGGGCGCTTCAGTCTTGGCCGACTTTTTCAGTTGACGGCCGAACAGCGTCATTTCGTTGAGATTTTCATACGCTGCGAGGGGAAGCTGAACCGTATGCAGGAGGAGCTGGACCTATCCTATCCCACCGTGCGAAGCCGGTTGGATGATGTCATTCGTGCCATGGGCTATCCGGTGAAGGCACGTGAGGAGAGCGGCGAGGGGCACGATCAGGATGTTCTACAACGCCTGGCCCGTCACGAGATCACCTCGGAGGAGGCACTTGAACTCCTTCAAGGCTGAGGTCGTTCGATGGTGTGGTGCAGGCGGTGTGGGAAAGCGGAGACCGTCCTCCAGCGTGGAGAGAGATAGGGTGGGTGAACCGACTCGACGCCGGGAGGATAGGACATACTGCGGCATCTCCGGGGATGCTGTGTCGTGAAGGAGGAAATCATGTTCGAGCGAAAGATGGAGACGTCGGCAACACCCCACGTGACCATCGAGATGTGCCAGGGCAGCTTGACGGTGCGCGGGGATGCGGAGCGCGAGATAAGACTGTTGGTGCGGGATCAAGAAGACGAGGTGAGCCTGGAGCGTCAGGGCGAGACGCTCACTGTCACCATCCCCGCTAGTGGAACCCTCATCTGTCCGCCAGGGACGACTCTGACGGTCGATCGCGTGATGGGCAGTCTGCACGTCGATAGCATCAGAGGTTCGCTGGCTGCCGGCGTGGTGCATGGCAATGCTACACTGACAGAGGTGGGGCCCGTCGCTTTGGAGAGGGCGCTGGGCAACCTGAGCGCGCGTGGGGTGACCGGTGATCTGGCGGCAGAGGATGTGAAGGGCAATGCTCGCGTGCATCGAGTCGAGGGGCGGCTCGCGCTGGGGCAGGTGGCTGGCAACCTCACTGCTGAGGACATTCAGGGCGGCTTGGAGGCGGAGCAGGTGCGGGGTAATGTACGGTTAGGACCTGCCTTCGTGGCCGGTGAGACCTACCGGGCGAACACCAGTGGCAATCTGACCGTGCATCTTCCAGCCGATGCAGACCTGAGACTGGCACTGCGAGCAAGGGGCCAGGTTCATTCCGAGGTCCCTGGGCTCAATCTGGAGACGATCGAGGGCGAGACGAGAGCCACGTTAGGTGCCGGTGAGGCCCTGGTGAACGCCGACGTGCAAGGTAACGTGCTGCTACGGTCGGTCGAGCCCGGCGAGGCGTTTGGCATAAACGCGGGTCTGGAAGAGTTGGGTGCACGGATCGAATGGCAGGTCAACGATGCGATGGCTGAACTGGCGACCCGCCTGGAAAGCAGCCTGGGGCGCTGGGATCCCGAGCCGATGCGCCGGAAGATAGAGGAGACAACGGAACAGGCACGCCGCAAGGCGGAGCAGGCCGCGGAGCGAGCCCGCATGCGGGCCGAGCGGGCTGAGCGGCGCTGGCGGCGAGCGAGCGGTGAGAGATCGCAGCCACAGCCGAAGCCAGCCAGCGATGAGGAACGTCTTCGTGTCCTGCGCATGGTGGAGGAGGGGCTGTTGACGCCGGAGCAAGCATCCGAGCTGCTGGCTGCCCTAAAGGGCACGTGAGGCGCGGCGTGCCGCGCTACGAGGTGACCGATTATGAACAGAGTGGCCACACGATATGTCGTGGGGCGACGGTGAACCGGACGCACCGGCTATGATGCCCCGGTCGGTCCATTGACAAGGAAGGCCTGGTGAAAGCTGTCGTACAGCACGTAAAGCGCATGGCGGGCTTGGGGCGCAATGCCAAGCTCTTCCTGATTATGACGGCGGTGAGCGGCCTGGGGAGTGGTATCTTCATGCTGTTCCTCAACCTCTTCATCCTGGCCCGAGGAAACGATGAGGCGTTCCTGGGCCTGTTTATGTCCCTGACGAGCCTGTCCGCGTTGGGCCTGGGGCTGCCCATGGGCGTGGTAGCCGACCGGCTGGGCCGAAAGCGCTCTCTCCTCCTGGGATCGCTCCTATCGACGGTGGGGGCGCTGATCGTCGTCCTGTCACCCCTGGATTGGCCGCTTATGGTGGCCGCCGTGGCGTGGGGTGGGGGTAACGCGGTCTATATGGCCACCGGCCCGGCGTTCATGGCAGAAAACGCCGCGCCCGACGAACGGGCCACGCTCTTCAGCCTGCGCATGGGCGTGATGATGGTGGTGGGTTTCGCCGGGAGCGTCATCGGCGGGCCGTTGCCCGGTTGCTTTGCGGCCCTCCTGGGACGGGCGGCGGAGAGCGCTGCTGCCTACCGGGCCACGCTGCTCGTTTCCGCCGGTGTCATGGCGTTGGCGCTCGTTCCACTCTTGATGCTGCACGAGCGCCTCGCGGCTGGCGCCGATTCAGACGCAGAGGTGGGGATTTCTCTGCGCTCGCTCTTGCGCAAGGACGTGATGCAACTCCTGGTGCCGCAGCTGATCATCAGCCTGGGGGCCGGGCTGCTGATTCCCTATCTGAACGTGTTCTTCAAGCAACGCTTCGCGATCAGCGATAGCCTGCTGGGCCTGGCTTTCGGCGTCTCTCAGCTAGGGATGGGGCTGGCGACGATTATGGCACCGGTGTTCGCAGAGCGGTGGGGCAACGTTCGCACCATCGTCGTCTCTGAGCTCTCGTCGCTGCCTTTCTTGCTGATCCTCGGTTTTGTGCCTGTGCTGCCGATAGCCATCGGAGCCTTCTGGGCGCGGGCAACGCTGATGAATATGGGTGGCCCGCTCTACACGGCTTTCGCTATGGAGCAGGCGGAGGAGCGTGAGCGAGGGAAGCTGGGTGCATTGCTCGGTTTAACGTGGTCGGTGGGGCGGGGTATCGGGCCCGGTATCAGTGGGGTCGTGCAGCAGACGTGGGGCTTCACACCTCTCTTTTTGGCTACGGGGGCGACGTACCTGGTGGCTGCTCTGTTGCTCCAGGTCTTTTTTGGTCACGTTGAGCAGGCGGTCGAGTGCGGTTCGCTGCCTGCCGTGCCAGAAGGCGGATCATCCTGTGCCTCCGGGTAATCACGACTTGCCAGGGAGCTTCTGACGATGCAAGAGAGTCATCTCAGGGGGATGCGGCGTTTCACCGTGGTCTGGATCGGTCAGGTAGTATCCCTCCTGGGTACTGCCATAAGCCACTTCGCTCTCACGCTGTGGGCCTACGAGGTCACAGGAAAGGCCACGCCCTTGGCTCTGGTCGGCTTCTTCTTCACGACCCCCATGGTCGTGCTCGGTCCTTTCGTTGGTGTGCTGGTCGACCGCGGGAACCGCAAACTGATGATGATGCTCAGCGACCTTGCCGCCGCGCTGACGACGGCCCTGATCTTCGCTCTCCATCTAGGTGGCGGGCTGCAGATCTGGCATCTCTATGTCGCTGCCACCGTTGTTGGCGTCTTCCAAGGCTTCCAATGGCCGGCCTACTCCGCTGCCATCACTATGATGCTGCCCAAAGAACAGTACGCCAGAGCCAACGGGATGATGCAGCTGGCCGGGAGTGGCTCCCATGTCTTCGCCCCCATCGTGGCCGGGGCCTTGCTGGGGCCACTGGGGCTCTCGGGATTGCTCATCATTGACCTCGTCTCCGCTGCGGTGGCGATTGGCACGTTGTTGGTCGTTCACATCCCGCAGCCAGCCAAGACGGAGGCTGGCCGCGAGGCGCAGGGAGCATTCTGGCAGGAGGCGGCCTATGGGTTCCGCTACATCTTCCAGCGGCCCAGTCTGCTCGGCCTTCAGACGGTCTTCATGGTGGGAAACCTGTTCAGCGGGTTGGCCTTTGCCGTCGTCGCCCCTCTGATTCTGGGCCGCACCGGGAACGACGAGTTGGTCTTCGGCAGCGTCCAGTCCATGGGAGCCATCGGTGGCGTGGTAGGGGGTCTGGTGATGAGTGCCTGGGGCGGCCCCCGGCGGCGCATCCACGGCGTGCTCCTGGGCTGGTTCTGCATAAGCATTTTCGGACAGGTGATCCTCGGGTTGGGGCATACGCTTCCGGTTTGGTCGGCAGGGATGTTCCTCTTATCGTTCTTCGCACCCGTCATCAATGGCTCTAACCAGGCAATCTGGCAGGCCAAGGTCGCGCCGGACGTGCAGGGACGCGTGTTCACGACCCGCCGTCTCATCGCATGGTTGGTCACGCCCCTGAGCCGGCTGCTGGCCGGCCCCTTGGTTGACTACTTCCTGGAGCCGGCCATGGCGGCGGAAGGGGATCTAGCAGCCACGTTTGGCTGGCTGGTCGGCGAGGGCACCGGTGCCGGCATCGGACTGCTGTTCGTCGTGACGGGGCTCCTTGGTGCCCTGACTGGCCTGAGTGGCTATCTCTTCCCCGCCGTGCGTGATGTCGAGCGCATCTTGCCGGATCACGATGCTGCAGTGGCTGAGAGAGTGGACGTTCAACAAGCGATAGGTCTGGAGGGGCATGAAACGGAGTAATCAAGTTGGTACAGGATGGCAGGTCCCGTTCTTCTCGGTGTGGGCCGGTCAGGCATTCTCCCTGTTGGGGAGCGCGCTCGTGCAGTTCGCGCTCGTCTGGTGGCTGACGACCGCGACCGGCTCGGCGACGGTGCTGGCGATGGCCACCTTGATGGCGGTGCTGCCCAGCGTCTTTCTCGCGCCCTTCGCTGGGGCCCTGGTCGATCGCTGGGATCGTCGGCTGGTTATGATAGTGGCCGATGGGCTCATTGCACTGGCCACGATAGGACTGGCGGGTCTCTTCCTGACGGGTGCAGAGCGTGTCTGGGCGGTATACGCCGTGATGTTCTTCCGTTCCGCCGGCGGTGGCTTCCACTGGGCTGCCATGCAGGCCTCCACGTCATTGATGGTGCCCGAAAAGCACCTATCGCGAGTGGCCGGCTTCAATCAGACGCTTCAGGGGGCGGTGAACATTGTCGGCCCTCCCCTGGGAGCGCTGCTCCTTGAGCTGGTGCCGCTGCAGGGAGTCCTGGCGATCGACGTGGTGACGGCCATGCTGGCGATCGCACCGCTCCTCTTCATCCAGGTGCCGCAGCCAGAGAGCGGGTCGAATGAGGGCGGCTCGAGACCCGAAGTCTCCGTCATGCAGGACGTCCGCGAGGGGTTGGGGTACGTGCGCCGCTGGCCGGGCCTGTTGGCCGTTCTGGTGATGGCCTCGGTCATCAACCTGTTGCTGACGCCCGCCACCTCGCTTATGCCGATCCTGGTCACCGATCATTTTGGCGGGGAGGCTCTGGAGCTCGGCTGGTTGGAATCAGCCTGGGGGGGCGGTGTGGTGGTCGGTGGCCTTATTCTAGGCGCCTGGGGCGGCTTCCGGAGAAGGATCCTGACCTCCCTCATGGGCCTGACCGGCGTCGGTCTCGGGTTTCTCCTGGTTGGCCTGGTGCCGCCTTGGGCCTTCCTCTGGGCAGTGGGAGCGATCTTCCTTGCCGGGATGATGAATCCTATCACAAACGGCCCCGTCTTCTCGATCATCCAGGCCTCAGTAGATCCCAGTATGCAAGGGCGCATCTTTGCACTGATCCAGAGTATGGCAGCGGCGGCGACGCCGCTTGGCATGATCATCGCGGGCCCGGTAGCGGATGCGCTGGGCGTGCGGATCTGGTACGTGGTGGGCGGCGTGGGCTGTTTATTGATGGGCACCGGTGGCTTCTTCGTGCCTGCCATCGTCCATCTCGAGGACGGCCGCGGCACCTCGGTCGCAGAAGGAAGGCCGGTCGCGTCGATCTCCGGAGGATGCGCTGATGCTTCCCAGGCTGCCGAGTGACGGAGGGGCGTGACCTATGGTGCTGCGCAAGGTGCTGGCTCGGCCGCGGTCGATCTACAGTGAATACCCCCTCGGGAGGAAGCCCCGGAGCAGGTCTGAGTTTCTTGAGGAGATATCGTGAACGAGCGTCTGAAAATCTTAGGATTGATTGAATCGGGTCAGATCAGCGTCGAGGAGGGCGTGCGGAGGCTGAAGGAGCTGAGTCAGGACGAGGCTGGCCGGGTGCCGGGGACCGAAGAGGACCAGACGGCGTCGACGGTGCCGGCTGAAGCGGCCGAGCCATCGGCTGAGCCCCTACAGCCGGCGTTCGTGCGGATCGTCTGGATGATCGTGTTCGGCGTCGGCATCACTGTGGTGACCGGTGGAGGTCTGCTGCTGGCGAGGGCGTACGGCCGAGAGGATGCGTCCGGGCTTGCCTGGGGCTGGATGCTCTTCTCACTCGGCCTGGCGTTGTTGGTGCTGGGTTGGTGGCTCCAGAGGGCGCGTTGGTTCTATCTACGCGTGCGCGAGCGTGACGGAAGGGTGTTGACCATTGCCTTTCCTCTGCCGATCGGTTTGGTCCTATGGCTATTGCGGGTTGCCAGGCCCTTCGTCCCGCAGCTTCAAGAGATGGACGTGGATAAGTTGATCCTCGCCTTGCGGCACGAGTTGCAGGATGGCCGTGGCATCGTCGTTGCCGTAGATGAAGGTGGGGCTGGTGATCAAGTTGAGATCTACTTTCGCTAGGAGGTATCAGAATGGCAGCGAGTGAGGAACGACTGAGAGTTCTGCAGATGCTGGAAGACGGGAAGATCACGCCGGAAGAGGCAACGTCCCTGTTGCGGGCGTTGGGGAAAGGGCAGGATGCGGGCGCCTATGCCGCGGCCCGCAAAACCGAGAACCGCTTCCTACGCATCCGGGTCACAGACCTGGTTTCCGGCACGGCGAAGGTAAATGTGACCATCCCGCTGGGACTGGTGAGCGCAGGTCTGCGCATCGCGGAGCGCTTCGCCCCCGAGGCAGAAGGTATCGACATGCAGGAGCTGGAGAAAGCGATTGTCAGCGGTGCCGAGGGGAAAATCGTTGAGGTGATGGACGCCGAGGACAACGAGCGGGTGGAGATCTACGTGGAATAGAGGTCCGGCAGTCCCTCTGCCACGTGTTGTTGGATTGTAGCAATCTGCTCCTCTGGCAAGTGCGGTTGTGGTGTTAGGCTCGCTCGCTCTCCTGCAGGCAGGCGTCGACTGCCGACGGCCGGTCGACCGCCTCCGCGCCCGGTTTCCACCAGGCCAGGAACTCGACGTTCCCGGCCGGTCCGCGCAGTGGGGAGGGCATCAGACCGCGCAGGCCTAGCCTCAGCCGGTCGGCGGCAGCGAGTACATCCTCCAGCACCTGCCTGTGAACCTCCGGGTCGCGGACCACGCCTCCCTTTTCCACGTTTTCCGGGCCGGCCTCGAACTGAGGCTTGATTAACGCTACCGTGTCGCCTTCCGATCCGAGCCACGTTACGATCTGCGGCAGGATGAGATCTAGCGAGATGAAGGAGACGTCAATGGTCGCCAGGTCGATGAGCTCTGGAAGCTCGTTCAGATAGCGGGCGTTGGTGCGCTCCATCACCACCACACGGGGATCGTTGCGCAGCTTCCAGTGGAGCTGACCGTAGCCGGCGTCGATGGCGTAGACGCGCCGTGCGCCGCGCTGGAGCAGGCAATCGGTGAAGCCGCCCGTGGACGCGCCGACGTCGGCGGCCACGGCGTCGGTCACGTCCAGGTCGAAGTGCTCCAGGGCGGCGGCCAGCTTCTTCCCCCCGCGGCTGACGAAGGGCGGCTTGGCCTTCAGGGTGATCTCAGCGTCCTCGGCGACCTGAGTGCTCGGCTTGTCGACCAGCTGGTCGTCCACGCGCACTTCACCGGCGCGGATGAGGCGCTGGGCTTTGTTGCGGCTCTCGGCAAGGCCTCGCTCGGCGATGAGGACGTCGATTCGTTTCTTGGCCATGATTACCGAAGGATACCCCAGAGTGCTGCGGTGCGCAAGGGATAACCTTCCCGAAAGCTGGAAAAACGGCCACCCAGTGCCTTAGCCGTGCGCCGAGCGCCGAGATGTTTGGCGAAAACTAACCGTTGTAGCTTTCGGGAAGGTTAGAGCTGATCCCGCAGCGCCTCCGGCTCCGTCACCGGCCGACGGCAGGTGAAATCGACGCAGACGTAGGCCGTGGCCTGGCCGTCCACCCGCGGGCGATCCCGCAGCAGAGGCACCGGGTTCTCCATCTCGCCGGCATCGCCCACGGCCAGCACGCGGTGCGGCTGGAAACCGTCTGCACAGATTTCGAGCAGCGCCTGGACCTCGGTCTCCTGCGGATCGCCCACGATGGCGATCTCACGCGTCTCAGTCAGGGCGTACTCCAGGGCGCTCAGCCACTGCCCGAACCCCAGCGGGTAGCGACCCACCATCCCCTGGATCTGCCTTAGGCTGCGCCGCGCCTCCTCGGCGTAGCGGGGCTCGACGGCCAGCTGGCTGAGATGGAGCAGGCCAAGCGCGGCCATGGCGTTGCCGGATGGCGTCGCGTTGTCCTGCAGCGAGCGGGGACGGGTGATCAGCTCCTCGTGCGCATCGCTGGTGTCGAAGAAGCCGCCCTCGGGGGCTCGGAAGTGCGCCAATATCCTCTCGGCCAAGGCGCGGGCGGCCTGGTACCAGCGCGGCTCAAACGTGGTCTGGTAGAGCGCCAGGAGGCCGTCGATCAGGTTCGCGTAGTCCTCCAGATAGCCCCTCACCTTGGCCTCACCGTCGCGCCAGGTGTGGAGCAGATGCCCATCGTCGGCCCGCAGCTCCTCCAGGAGGAAGGAGGCGTTCCGCCGCGCAACCTGCACGTAATCGTCCCGCTCCAACGCCCGGCCGGCCTCGGCGAAGGCGGCGAGCATCAGGCCGTTCCAGGAGGTGAGGATCTTCTCGTCGCGCTCGGGACGGACGCGCTCCTCGCGCGCCTCGAAGAGCCTTTGGCGGGCCTTGGTCAGCGCCTGCCGCTCCTCCCAGGTTCCCGAGAAGGTGAGGATGGTCTTCCCCTCCCAATTGCCCCCGGGCTCCACCCCGTAGGCCGCCATGAAGGCGTCGGCTTCCTCGTTCAGCGTGTCGCGCACCTGGTCCATGGTCCAGACGAAGAAGCGCCCCTCCTCCCCCTCGCTCTCAGCGCTCTGCGTGGCGTAGAAGCCGCCGTCCGGGTCGAGCATCTCGCGCACGACGTAATCCAGGGTCTCCTCGACGATGGCGCGGAATAGCGGCTCGTCGGTCACCTGCCAACCGTGAAGATAGACCCGCGCCAGCTGGGCGTTGTCGTAGAGCATCTTCTCGAAATGCGGCACCAGCCAACGCTCGTCGACGGCGTAGCGATGGAAGCCGCCGCCGAGCTGGTCGTAGATGCCCCCGCGTGCCATAGCGTCGAGGGCCCCCGTGGCCATGCCCAGCGTGTCCGGCTCCCCAGTAGCGTGGTGGAGGCGGAGCAGGAACTCGATGGCCATGGGCTGGGGGAACTTCGGCGCGCCATTCCAGCCGCCGTGGGCGTCGTCGAAATCGCGACGCAGATTCCGGAAGGCCTGGGTCAGCGTCCTTGGCTCCAGCTCCCGCTCGGTCGCGCGGGCCGCCATCTGACGCTCGATGGAGGCGACCACGCGGTCGCTCCCCTCGAGAAGCTCCTCACGCCGGTTCTGCCACGCGTCGGCGATGGTGGTCAGGACCTGCTGGAAGGACGGCATGCTGTAGCGCGGCCGTGGCGGGAAGTACGTGCCGGCGTAGAAGGGCTTGCCGTCCGGGGTGAGGAAGACGGACATCGGCCAGCCGCCGCTGCCGGTCATGGCCTGGACGGCGCTCATGTAGATGCGGTCCAGGTCCGGCCTCTCCTCGCGGTCGACCTTGACGCTGACGAAGTGCCGGTTGAGGATCTCGGCGGTGGCCTGGTCCTCGAAGGACTCCCGCGCCATCACGTGGCACCAGTGGCAGGCGGAATAGCCGATGCTGAGGAAGATGGGTTTGTCCTCACGCCGAGCCTTCTGAAGGGCCTCCTCCCCCCAGGGATACCATTCCACCGGGTTGTCGGCGTGCTGCTGAAGATAGGGGCTTGATTCTTGGACGAGTCGATTGGGCACGTCGGCTCCTTTTTGTAGATAATGTTTTTACTTATTCAATTATAGCACAGGAGGTCCGGGGCGTCAATGCTATAGCCGCCTCCAGACAGGGGAATCGCACATGGAAGGGAGAGAACGCTTAGAAT
>CAYQZG010000063.1:5084-21776 GCA_964421785.1 uncultured Anaerolineales bacterium | reverse complement strand
AGGCGGGGCACGAAGACCTAGGTGCCTCGCACTAACGGCAAGTGCAAGGCACCGCCCTGAATCGGCTTGCCCACGAGGCGGGGCACGAAGACTGGGTGGTTGTTCCGGAGACGATCTGGGAGAGGGCTGTGTCCAACTTCCCGTGGGAGGATTACGCCTATGAATCGAGGAGGTCGTCCGTTGCCTGACAAAGGAAACGATGCCGTGGCGGATGAAGCGTACGTGGTCGTCGTCAGCACCGGCGGCACCATCGCTATGCAGCACGATGAGGCGGCCGGTGGCGCCGTGCCGCAGCTCGGCGCCTCTGATTTCTCCGCTGCGCTGCCGCCCGACGCGCCGCGGCTGCGCACCGAGGAGATCGTCAACCTGCCCAGCTCCCACTTCACGCTGGAGACGCTGGGGCGTATCCGGGACCGCGTGGCCCAGCTGGTGGAGACGCCCGACGTGCTCGGCGTCGTGGTCACCCACGGCACCGACACCATGGAGGAGACCACCTATCTGCTCGATCTGACCGTGGTCGGCGAGAAGCCCGTTGTCCTCACCGGGGCCATGCGCACCGCCTCCGACATAGGCTATGATGGCTACGCCAACCTGCTGGCGGCCATCCGCGTCGCTGCGGCCCCCGAGGCGCGCGGCCTGGGGACGGTCATCGTCTTCAACGATGAGATCCACGCTGCGCGACGCGTGACCAAGATGCACACGCTCAGCCCGGCCACCTTCCGGTCGCCGGGTTGGGGTCCCCTCGGGCGTGTGGAGGGAGATGCCGTCATCGTCGATCGGCGCCCGGAGCGGGAGAGCTTACCGTGGCAGGGGCTCGAGCCGGGCGTTGCGCTGCTGAAGCTGACGATCGGTGCCGGGCCTGACCTGTTGGAGGCCGCGTTGGAACGCGGCGCTCGGGGTGTCGTCATCGAGGGCCTGGGCGCGGGCCGCGTCCCCCCCTGGTGGCTGCCCGTCATCGGACGTGTGCGAGAGCGAGGCATCCCTGTGGTGATCGCCAGTCGCTGTCCCTCGGGGCGGGTCTGGGATCGCTATGGCTATCCCGGGGCCTATCGCTCCCTGGTCGAATTCGGTTGCCTCTTCGCCGAGGGTATCAACGGGCAGAAGGCGCGCATCAAGCTGATGGTCGTGTTGGCGGCCGCCCGGGCGACCGAGGATATCACAGAGCTCTGGGGACGTCAATGATCACTGCCCATCATTGCCCATGTGCCGATTGTCATTCGTCATGTGTCGTTGTTAATGGTTCATTTTAGGGAGGTGGGGACCTGGATTCACTGGAGTTGGCGCGACGGATCGTTGACGTAATTGCCGACAAGCGCGGCGAGGACATTCTGCTCCTCGACATTCGTGACGTATCCATCCTGGCCGACTACTTCGTCATCGGCAGCGCCGTCAGCAGGCGGCAGACGAAGGCCATCGTGAACGGCATCATCGAGAGGGCGAGGACGGAGTTCGACGTTAAGCCCTGGCGGGTCGAGGGTGAGCCCGATTCTGGGTGGGTGCTGATGGACTATGGAGATATCGTCGTCCATCTCTTTGCTCCGGAGGCACGGACCTACTACGATCTGGAGGGGTTCTGGGAGGACGCGCGGGTGGTCGTGCGTATGTTGTAGGGGGATCGTCAACCCTGCTGCGCCGACCACCAGCGGGGCAGCGCCTCCCCGGCCGGTTCGTTGAGCAGTTCGTGGGCGTGGTTCGAGAGGGGGGTCAACTGTGGGTTGATCTCCACCAGCCGGGCCTGGTTTCTCAGCGCCACCAGCGGCAGGGAGGCGGCCGGTTGCACGATGGCCGACGTGCCGATCACCAGCATCGTGCGGCAGCGCGCCGCCGCTGAACAGGCGGCTTCCAGCACCTCCCGGGGCAGCGCCTCGCTGAACAAGACCACGTCCGGACGCAGCAAGCCATCGCAGGAAGGACAACGTGGAGGAAGGTCGGGCAGGGGGGGAGTAAGGCGTAAAACGTGAGGCGTGAAACGTAAGGCGTAAGGCGTGAGGCGTAAAACGTGAGGCGTGATGAGCGTGACGTCCGACAGCGCCCGCTCCATGTCCGCCAATGTCTGATGGGCGGCGTTCGGCTCGCACCCCGCGATCAGCTCGCGGCGCCAGTCGTACCACGTCCAAACCAGCTCAGGATCTCGGCGGAAAGCACTGGGCGTGGCCAACTCCTGCGGGCTGTGGTCGCGCCACAGGCCCTACTCGCCTCGGAACGTGGGCACGCCGCTCTCGGCGGAGATGCCGGCGCCGGTAAGTGCGACAAGGGGCTGCTCTGCTGCGGGTCCTCTCATAGAAGTAGAAAGCGGAAGACCCCAGGACTGATGGCAGGTCGTGGGGTCTTCGTCGTCGTCAGATTACTCGAAAATCCAGGGATCGTTGTTCCGCTCGTAGGATAGGATCTCCTCCTCGTCGAAGAAGAGCGACACCTCAAACGCTGCGGTGTCGGGCCCGTCGGAGCCGTGAACCAGGTTGCGTCCGACCTCCAACCCGAAGTCCGCCCGGATCGTGCCCGGCGTGGCCTCGGCCGGGTTCGTCGCCCCCATCGTGCGGCGGGCGATCTCTATAGCGTCATTTCCCTCCAGGACCATGACCACCACCGGGCTGGAGGTGATATACGCGATCAGTGGCTCGTAGAAGGGCTTCCCCTCGTGTATGGCGTAATGGCGCTGCGCCAGGGCTTCGTCGATGTGGATCAGCTTCGTCGCCGCGATACGCAGCCCCCGCCGTTCGAAGCGGGTGATAATCCGTCCTGTCAGCCCTCGCTGGACGGCGTCAGGCTTGATGATGATCAGTGTGCGTTCCATGGTGGTCTCCTTGATTGGCTCGTTGGGTCAAGAGCGATCATAGGCTTTCCAGGGCATGACGATAGGTATCCAAGGCATCCTGAAGTCGGTCGGCCTTCACATAGGCGTCGCCCAAGCTTTGCATCACCCTCGCGTCCGGCCATTGCTCCGTATAGTCCTCCAGATCCGCGATGACGTCATCCAACAGCTTACTCCTGCCGATCAGCTTCTCGTAGGCCGCGACTGCGTCCTTGCGCCTGTCCGCCTGCCACAACACCCGACCCAGGTCCAACTGTGCTTCGAGATCATCCGGGTGCTCCTCCGCGTAGGCTTGCTGGGCGGCGATGAACCTGTCCAGGTCCTCCGCAGGAGCTCCTTCCTCGGGCGCGGGCACCTTGATGGGCGGGGCCACCTCCTCGGCGACGGGTGCGGGCTCCGGCACCTCGGGCGGCACCTCGGTCGGCACCTCCTCCGGAGCGGCGATTTCCTCCTCTTCCGCTGGGGCGGGTGGCTCTGGCTCCGGCATCTCCGCCTCCTCGACAGCTACTGCCTCCTCTGCCTCGGGTGCCATCTCCTCCCGTTCGTCGAACGCGGTCCACCCAAAAGCCTCTTCCTCCGGGGCCGGAGCCTCCGCCTCGACCTCGGCTGCCTCCGGCACCTCGGCGGCCGGCGGTGCCTCCTCGGCGGGTGCTTCGGGCCGTCCCAGGATCTCGGCCAGCCGTGCCTCGCCCTCCATCTCGGCCTGAGCGAGGAGCTCATCCTCCTTCCCCTCGGCGAGCTGGGCGAGCCAGGCCAGGGCGTCGTCGCCGGAAGGCATCTCGTCGCTCTCCAGCCACGCCGGCAGCTCTGCCATCTCCTCTGGCTCTGCTACCTCCGGTTCCTCTGCGACCGGTTCTTCGGCAGGCGCCTCTTCCTCGAAGATCGCCGCCGGAGCCTCTGGCTCTGCTGCCTCCGGGGGTTCCGCGGCCGGTGGAGCGAGATCCCGCAGCCAGTCCGGAACCTCGGCCGGCTCGGGTTCTGGCGCCTCAGGTGCCTCCTCCGCCTCGATTGCCATGCCCTCCTCTGGCCCGACCTCGATCTCCGTCAGCCAGGCGGGGACCTCCTCTTCCTCGTCGGCGCCGGGTAGGACCTCTTCCTCTTCCTCCTCCTCCTCCAGTTCGTCGAGCCAGTCCAGGACATCCTCCTCCGGCATCGTCTCGGGAGCTACCTGCTCCGGGGCGAGGCGCTCTTCGAGGGCCTCCTCCTCTTCCGGCGCGGTGACCTCAGCCGGCGGCGCAGCTTCAGGCTCCGCCGGGGCCGGCAGCTCCTCTTCCTCCGGCTCGGCGGGCCCCTCAGGCGCGGGTTCGCCGGCGAGCTCCTGCAGCCAGGCGGGGATCTCGATCTCGGCTCCCATCGTCTCATCCACCTCGGCTGGCACGGGTTTCTCCATCTCGATCAGCCAATCCGGCTCCTCTTCCCCGTGCACATCCTCGTGAGTGATGGGCTCGATCTGTGGCTCCTGCGTTGGCACTGGAGAGGCCGAGCCAAACAGCTCCTGCGCCATCTCGTTCTCCGGGTCCAAAGCCTCCGCGCGATCCAGATAGGCCTCAGCCTCGATCATTCTCCCACTGCTGGACCATATCTCTCCCAGAATCAAGTTGGCCTTGAGGACGTAGGGCTGTTCATCTAGAATTCCCTGGCACACTTGAGAGGCCTGCAATCGTTGCCCGTCTCGCCAGAGTGCCTCGGCCAGTGCAACTCTGAGGTCCAATCGTTCCGGGTGATCCTCGACCAGGCCGCGCAGTTCCGTGATCGCGCGGGTCAGGAGATCGCCTCTCAGGTAGAGCTTTGCCAGCGCGCTCTCTGTGAGCTGAAGGCGCTTCGGTTCACTTCCCTCTAGCTCGCCATAGAGGCGACGGAGCTCCTGGGCCACCGCCTCGTTGTCGGTTGCCAGCTCGAAAGCGCGCTGCAGATACCAGATGGCGTCCTCCAAGTCATCGCGTCGCTGGGCCGTCTCACTCATCCCGACCCAGGCGAGCATATGCTCGGGATTGGCGCTCAACACGCGCTGGAACATGTCCATAGCCTGATCGTTCTGACCGGCTTCGAGCATCGCCTTGCCCAGCAGCCAGTAGGATCCTATGTCCTTGGGATACCGCTCCAGGATGTGCCGGCCATGTGCGACGGCCTCTTCATAGCGTCCATCCTGGATGGCGTCTTCAATCTGCTGACGATACTCGGCTAGCGAAATCTGGTTCACGAGTCCACCTCCTACCAAGCGATACAATAGGTTGGATTATCCAACATCTCCAGCAAATGTCAATCGAGCTGATGCAGCTCCTTCAGGTCTTCGATCAGACCGTCTATCGCGCGCTCAGGACGCGGCGAGGGGCCCAGTGGATCGACCACGGTCTCCTCCCCGAGCAGAGCGTAGAAAGCGTTCAACACGCCGTAGGCGAGGGCGTCCAATCGGTACCCCCCTTCGAGTGTGAAGACAAGTCGCCCATCACACATCTGCTCGGCCATCCTGACCAGCGCCTGGGCTATGGCTGCGTAGCCGGCCAGGGAGAGGGCCATGTGGGCCAACGGGTCGGCCCAATGCGCGTCGTATCCAGCCGAGACGAGGAGTAGATCTGGGTTGAAGCGCTCGGCCAGAGGCCAGACCAGGGTCTCGAAGATGCTTCTGTAACCATCGTCCCCCACGTTCGTCGGCAGCGGCACGTTGAGCGCTGTCCCCGTCCCGGCTCCACGTCCCGTGTCCTGCTTGGCACCGGTGCCCGGGTAGTAGGGGTATTGATGTGTCGAGAAGTAGAAGACGTCGGGATCGTTGGCGAAGATGTCCGCAGTCCCGTTGCCGTGGTGCACGTCGAAGTCGGCGATGAACACCCGCTCGATCTCCTCCCGTGCCAGTGCCGCTCGGGCTGCTATGGCGACGTTGTTGAACAGGCAGAAGCCCATGGCCCGACTGGCTGTGGCGTGATGGCCCGGTGGGCGCACGAGGGCGAACGCATTCGCGATCTCACCGCTCAACACGCCCTCCACGGCGCGCACGAGGCCGCCGGCGGCCATCAGGGCTGCCTCGTAGGACCGGGAAGAGACATACGTGTCCAGGTCCAGGTGTCCCCCGCCTCTCTCAGCCGTCTCTCTGACGCGCTCGATATGTCGCTCCGTGTGAACGCGGCGCAGCTCTCTCTCTGTCGCCGACCGCGGCTCCAGCAGCCGTAGACGCTTCAGCATCTCTCGCTCGTCCAGTGTGTCCAGGATCCGCTCCAGCCGGGTGGCGTTTTCAGGGTGGCTGGGTAGGTTGTGCTCAAGGTAGATTGGATGGTAAACGTAGGCCGTTTCCATTATCACATCCTGATCCTGCACCTGCCGTGGGCGTCTGGCGCTGCTGCGTCGCTCCATGGTCTGATTATACTTGCCTGCCCGCGTGTGTCAACAAGCCGGGCCGTTGCTGTGTCGTAGCCTTACCCTTGGTCTCAAGTTGCACACCGTTCACACGTGAGTATAATAATGACTGTCGGTCAGTTATCCCCACCAAGCTTTGAATAGGGATAACTTCGCTGTTTGGACGCGATGCTGTACGGAAGATCGGTCTGAGCGTCGAGACGCTCTCTCAGCGCCCTTCCTAGGCAGCTCCCTATAGTTCTATTCAATCAAGGAGGTAGTCGTGGATTTCAGCTGGACCGAGGAACAGCGTCTTTGGCGCCGGGCGGTGCGTGACTTCGCGCAGAATGAGATCGCCCCTCGCGTGCGCGAGATCGACGAAGAGGAGTACATCCCGCGCGACATCATCGATGGTATGGCCGAGATGGGGCTTCTCGCCCCGACGGTGGGCGAGGAGTACGGAGGCGTGGGGGCCGACTGGATGATGGCCGCCATCGCTGCCGAGGAGCTTGGTCGGGCCGACATCAGCCTGGCGGTCCCGGTGCTCTACCTGGTCGAGGCGGCTTGGGGCTTCATCTTCTATCAATATGGATCCGAAAGGCTCAAGGAGGCTTATCTCCCCAAGGTGACGCGTGGGGAGGCCTTCCTGGGCATCGCCACCACGGAGCCGGAGGGCGGTTCCGATATCCTGGGTGCGTGTCGGATGCGCGCCGAGAAGGACGGTGACGCGTGGGTCTTCAACGGTGAGAAGACCTACATCAGTGGCGTGCGGGAGTCGCTGGAGTGGGGGGGCATCCACCTCATGTTGACCCGCACCGCCGAGGTCGAGGAGGCGGGACACAAAGCGTTCACGTTCTTCGCCATGCCGCTCAAGGGCAACGAGGGCGTCACGCCCACCTTCTTCGACGATATGGGACGTATGGGGATCTCCACCGGTGGTTTTGCGCTCGAGGACGTCCGCTTGCCGGCCGACCACCAGGTGGGTGGGTTCAACCGTGGCTTCTACCACGCCATGGAGGGGTTCTCGGCCGCTCGTACGCTGATCGGTGCCACCTGCGTGGGGGCGTCGGAGGCGACGTTGGAGATGGGTATGGATCACATCAAGATGCGCCACGCCTTCGGACGGCCGATAGCGAGCTATGAGGGCGTTCAGTTCCCGCTGGCCGATCTCTACACCGAGTTGGAGGGCACCAGGCTCTCCACATACAAGTCGGCCTGGACGATGGACCAGATGTATCGGCACGACGCAGCCACGCACTACGATATCGCCCTGGCGGCGGCGATGACCAAGCTGAGGGCCCCGGTCCTCGGCTTCAAGATCATGAACGAGGTGGCCGATTGGTTCGGTGCCATGGCCTACACCAAGGAGTGTCCCGTCGAGATGGGCATCCGCGGCATACGCTCCTACTCCATCGGCGCGGAGGGCACGCCGAACATCATGCGCATCATCATCGCTCGTGAGCTGCTGGGGAATGACTTCCTCCCCACGCTCTACACGGAGAAAGGCTAGGGGGCTGGAGTTGCCCCTTTCGCGCGCAGGCCGGAGGGGGCGATCCCGCGGGCTCGAAGGATGGACGAGCGAGCCGTAATTCTCAACGTGCACGGTGAGGACCGTCTAGAGCTTGCCGTTGCAGCAGGCGACTCACCGTGCGACGACCGATCTGGTGACTATGTCTTACGCTTCACGTGCTACGCATTAGACTAGGAGGTGTCCCTTGCACATCGTAGTATGCACCAAATACACACCCGACTCCGAGGCCAAGATGTCGGTGGACGAGGCGGGGAACGTGTCCTGGGGGGATTCGCCGTTGATCATCAATCCCTGGGACGAGTACGCAGTGGAGGAGGCCTTGCTGCTCCGTGACAAGTATGGTGGCACGGTCACGGTCATCTCAATGGGGCCTGAGGATGCGTTGGAGGCGCTGAAACACGCTGTGGCGATGGGCGCGGATGAGGCCATCCGTGTCTGGGACGACGCCTGTGCCGGCTCCGACACGTTGGCCACCAGCTACGTCCTGGCGAGGGCGATTGAGGCCATCGGCGACGTCGATCTGATCCTCTGTGGCAAATCGGCCATCGACGCCGAGACCTGGCAGACGGCTGTCGGCCTTGCGACGCGCCTCAACGTCCCTTCGCTGATGTACACCATCAAGATTGCCGAACTCGACCCTGACGAGAGCAAGATCACAGTCGAGCGGCTGCTGGAGCAGGGGCGGCAGGTTGTTGAAGCCCCACTCCCGGCCGTCGTCGGCACGATCAAGGGTATCAACGAGCCTCGCTATACGTCCTTTATGGGCATCCGCAAGGCGGCCAAGATGGAGTACCCGCTCTGGACGCTGGAGGACATCGGTGCGGATGCGGATCGGGTCGGTGAGAGTGGATCGGGCGTGCGCTGGCCCACCGTCTTCGAGCCACCGGTGCGGGAGGGCGAGGCGGAGATCATCGAGGCCGAGACGGTCGAGGAAGAGGCCGAGATGCTGGTCGAGAAGCTTCTGGCCGAGAAAGTGATCTAGGAGGCAAGAGGATATGACAAACGATATCTTCGTCTGGGTGGAGCAATTCGAGAACGAGGCCATCGGTGCCTCCTGGGAGGCGGTCGGAGCAGCCCGGCGCCTGGCTGATGAAGGGGGCGGCGACGTGATCGCTTGTCTCCTTGGAGGCGACGGCGTCGAGGTCCTGGCGCAGGAGGCCTTTGCCTACGGCGCCGACCAGGTGCTCCTGGCCGCGGATGCCACGCTGGCCGATTTCCGCGTCGAGCCCTACGCTGCCCTGATGGCGGAGGCGGTGGAGCGTTTCGAGCCGGACACTGTGCTCGTTGCGGCCACGTTCCGCGGGCGGGAGCTGGGGCCGGCGCTGGCGGTGAGGCTGGAGACCGGGTGCATCGCCGACTGCACGGAGCTGGTGCTTGAGGATGGGGAGCTCGTGGCGACCCGCCCCATCTATGCCGGCAAACTGCTGTCCCGGTGTCTGATCCCGGAGCGGCGGCCGCGGGTCTTCACCACACGCGTGCGCGCGTTTGCCAAGCCGGAGCCGGACGCCGGGCGCGACGGCGAGGTGGTTGAGCTGGAGCCGGTGATGGCCGAGGATCAGATCGCGACCAGGGTCACCGGCTTCGAGGAGAGCGAGGGGGGCGTGAGCCTGGCGGACGCCAGCATCATCGTCTCAGGCGGCCGCGGTGTGGATGGCCCGGAGGGGTATGAACCGCTCCAGGAGCTGGCCGACATGCTGAACGCGGCCCTCGGTGCCTCGCGCGCTGCCGTCGACGCCGGCTGGATTCCGTACGAGCACCAGGTGGGCCAGACCGGCAAGACCGTCAGCCCCGACCTATACGTCGCCTGTGGCATTTCCGGTGCCATTCAGCACCTGGCCGGCATGCGGACGAGCAAAGTCATCGTCGCCATCAACAAGGATCCCGAAGCGCCCATCTTCAAGATGGCCACCTACGGCATCGTCGCAAACCTTTTCGATGTCGTGCCGGCCCTGAAGAAGGCGCTTGCAGAGGTAATTGACTGAGTCTGGCGTGGCAGCCGTTCAACGCGCCGCGCCTCATGGAACCCCGCAGAGTGTTGCGGGGTTCCTTGTTTGTGCTTGTGTCCCACCTTTGGCTGTGATATAATGACTTGCGTGAGTTAATGATGGGAGGTATTGTGCGCAACGCAAGGGACAGACGAAATCGCACTATCGCTTGGATCATCAGTTTGTTGGTCGTTCTCAGTATGGCGTTGAGTATGGCCGGATCCCTGGTATCGACGCGTCGGGTCACCCCCACGCCTCTGCCTTCTCCTACGCCATTCCCAACGCTGACGTCGACGCCGAGCACGATGTGATAGAAGCGATGGCCTTAGCCGAGTGCGCGTACCGCCGCACGGTCCCGGAGAAGGCTGCCTATAGGTCCGGCCTCTGTTTCGAACGCCGGGTGAGCGGATGCCGCCTTCGCTTCCTTGATCGCAGACCCGTTGCACGGGTGGGGAGAACGAACGATGACTGAGAACCCGTTGAGAATCCTTTTCCTTTCCGCCGAGGCTGTGCCCTTCGCCAAGGTTGGGGGGCTGGCAGACGTAGCTGGGTCGCTGCCCAAGGCCCTCTGCGGGTTGGGCCACGACGTGCGGCTGATGATGCCCCGCTACGGCACCATCAGCAGCGACGAATTCGAGTTGCAGAAGATCGGGGATCCCTTCCGCGTGCCGGCCGGGGCAGGGAAGGAGTACATCCATCTGATCGGGACTACGATGGATGATGATACCCCCGTCTATCTTCTCTGGAACGAGCACTACTTCACCTCGCGCGAGAAGGTCTATGGCTTCGAGGACGACGCTCAGCGCTTCGCCGTGTTCGGGCGGGGCGTCCTGGGCGCTCTCAAGCTGCTGGAGTGGGAGCCCGACGTCATACACGCCAACGATTGGCACACGGCCCTCGTCCCCGCGTGGCTCGACGTGACCGGCTGGCGCGACCCTTTCTTCCGCGACACGGCCACGCTCTTCACCATCCACAACCTCGCCTATCAGGGTGTCACCGGCCGCCTCATCTTGCGATTCGCTCAGATGGAGGACCTGGAGCACCTCACCGTCGAGCAGCCGGGAGCGGTGAACTGGATGGCTCAGGCCATCGCCCATTCGGATCTGATCAACACCGTCAGTGAGCGTTACGCCCGGGAGATTCTGAGCCCCGAGATAGGCATGGGGTTGGCCTCCCTGCTGAACGAGCGGAAGGATCGCCTTCACGGAGTTCTCAATGGGCTCGACTACGAGGTGTGGAACCCGGTTACCGATCCCCACATACCCCACAATTTCGACGCTGACGTGCTCAATCGTCGTGCTGCCAACAAGATCGCCCTGCAGCAGAAGGCACGCCTGCCGGTGCGCTCCGACGTGCCGCTCGTGGGGATGATATCCCGCCTCGATCAGGTGAAGGGTATGGACCTCATGGAGCCGACCTTGAACTGGCTCCTGGGGGAGCGCGACGCTCAATTCGTCTTGTTGGGCACCGGCGATTCCAGATACCATCGCATGTTTGAGGCTATCCAGGAGCGTTATCCGAATCGGATGCGAGCCTTCCTCAAGTTCGATGCTGTGCTGGCGCGGCGTATCTACGCCAGCGCGGACATGTTTCTTATGCCAAGCTTCATCGAACCGTGCGGCCTGGGTCAGATGATCGCCATGCGCTACGGGAGCGTCCCCATCGTGCGGGAGACCGGCGGCCTGGCGGATACGGTGACCGACCACACGCGCGAACCGAGGGACGGCACCGGGTTTGTGTTCCAAGAGAGGACACCCGAGGCGTGCATAGAGGCCTTGCGGCGAGCTCTGGAGGTCTATCAGGACAAGGAGACCTGGCGCGCGCTGCAGATGCGCGGCATGGCCTCCGACTTCTCCTGGACAGCTTCGGCCGAGGAGTACGTCGATCTCTATCGCAAAGCCATCGCGGTGCACGAGTAACCGCCGTCCTTCCAGACGATTCAGGCTCGTCTCCGCGGTCCATCTCTCTCATCCGCGACCATCGTGTGCTCCTCCTGCGTCGCTACAACACGGGCTACCAGGACGGCAGCTACAGCGTCGTGGCGGGTCACCTGGATGGCGGCGAGCCGGTCAGGGCCGCTGCCGTCCGTGAGGCGAGGGAGGAGGTAGGGGTCGCTGGTTCGACAGCTTTGGATGGCCGTGAACGCGATGCTTACTGACGACATCTGCTTACGCTTGCTAAGGAGTGAGAGCCGGTATGGATGATCGACGAGGGCGCTTCGCTTCCACAGAGGAGGAAGTCTGGACTGTAGATGCAGGCGCTACGCTGCAGTCCCTGTTGGACGATCCGGCGTGCCCGGCGCTGCTGCGTCGGGCCCTGAATGCCATTCAGTCGTGGCAGGTGCGGAATGAGACAATCGTCCGCAGAACGCTCAAAGCGTCGTCCGTCATGCCCAACTGGATGGCGGCGCTGCTCGCGCTGGGAGCTGTTGTGACTGTCGAGGGGGACGGTGGCGACGAGGAGGTCGATCTGGAGGCCCTGATTCAGCGCGAGGTCAAGGGGGCCATCAAGACGCTCCATGTTCCGCGCCGGGCTGGCGCCCGTTGGGGCGAGGCGCACGTCGCGCGCACCCCGTCCGACGATCCCATTGTGGCCGCCTTCGCCGTTGTCAGTTCCAGGGACGGTGTCGTGGAGGAGGCCCGCATCGCTCTGACCGGGGTCTCGTCCGCGCCGGTATGGCTCGCGGACACCTCCGACGCGCTGCCGGGTCGGGTGCTTGACGATGGGCCGACGGGCGATGGCGCCATACCGCCCCGGTGGATCGAGCACGTGGCCTCGGCCGTGCAGGATCAGGTCCGGCCGCAGGGGGACTACCTGGGCAGCGAGGAGTACCGGCGGGCCATGGCGGGTGTGCTGACGCGGCGCGCCCTTCAGGCCTGTGGCAGCGGCGCGCCGCGGCGCGCCGCTCTGCCTAAAGCAGGAGGCGGCCATGAGTAGCGATCGGATGAAGAGCATCACGTTGACCATCAATGGTGAGGAGAAAACGCTGCACGTCCACGTGGCCGACACGCTGCTCGACGCCCTGCGGGCTGCCTCCTACACCAGCGTCAAATACGGCTGCGGGACGGGGGACTGCGGCGCCTGTACGGTGCTCCTCGACGGCGAGCCGGTGCACAGCTGCCAGCTACGCGCCGTCCACGCTGACGGGCGTCGCGTGTTCACGGTCGAGGGCCTGGCCCCTTTTCCCGCGCGCGGGGTCGAGGATCTTCACCCCATTCAGCGGGCGTTCGTCGAGACCGGGGCCATCCAGTGTGGCTACTGCACCCCGGCCCAGATGCTGACGGCGAAAGCGCTCCTCGATCGCTGTGAGCGCAGCGGTGTGACCCCATCCCGAGAGGAGATCGAGGAGGCCTTGAGCGGCGTGCTCTGTCGCTGCACCGGCTACGTCAAGATCGTCCAGGCCGTGGAGCGGGCGGCGGCCCTCATGCGCGGTGAGGAGGTCGAGCCCTTCCGCCACGTCGAGGCCACCCTGGCCGAGGGTCAATCGCCCGCCGATCTGCTCGGTGAGTTCTACGCGGTTCCCGACGACGGGCGCCATCCGCGGACGACGATCGTCATCTCCCCGCCGGAGATGGCGCCTTTGGAGGTCGTCGGCCAATCGGAGCTGAAGGTGGACGGCGTCAAGCTGGCGGCGGGCTACCCGGCCTTCACCGACGACGTCAAGATGGACCGTATGCTCTACGGTGCCCTGCTGACCAGTCCCCACGCTCACGCGCGCATCAAGCGCATCGACGCCGGTGAGGCCCGCGCGCTGGAGGGCGTTCACGCTGTTCTCACGCACGAGGACATTCCGCGCGTCAAACACGCCTCCGGCGGACAGAGCTACCCCCAGCCGCCGCCCTTCGACCAGGTCTGCCTGGATAACAAAGTGCGCCACGTCGGCGACCGCGTCGCCGTCGTCGCCGCCGAGACCCCCAGATTGGCGCAGCGGGCGCTGCGGCTGATCGACGTCGAGTATGAGGTCCTGCCCCACGTGTTGGACGGCGAGGAGGCGCGCGCGTCTGGCGCCCCCGTCATCCACGATGAGCCGGACACCGAGGACATCTATGACGCCGACCGCAACGTCGTTCATCACATCGAAGCCGCTGAGGGCGACGCCGACGAACAGTGGGGCCGGGCCGACGCCGTTTTCGAGCGGACGTATCGCACCTCACAGCAGCAGCAGGCACATATCGAGCCGCACGTCTGCATCACGTATTGGGACGCGGATGGCCGGCTGGTCGTGCGCAGCAGCACCCAGGTGCCGTTCCACATTCGGCGGATGCTGGCGCCCCTGATCGGCCTGCCGGAGAAGGACATTCGAGTCATCAAGCCGCGCATCGGCGGCGGGTTTGGCAACAAGCAGGAGATGCTCCTGGAGGATCTCTGCGCCCACCTCACCCTCGCCACGGGCCGTCCCGTGCGCATGGAGTACAATAGGCGGCAGGAGTTCACCAGCTCCCGCAGCCGTCATCCTACGGTGCAGCGCTATCGGATCGGCGTGACCGAGGACATGGAGGTCGTCGCCACCGAGCTCGATCTCCTCGGTGATACCGGCGCCTACGGCACCCACGGTCTGACGGTGAACATGGTCGCCGGCCAGAAAGGACTGACCCTCTACAACACCCCCTACACCTCGTTCATCTGCGACGTGGTCTACACCAACAAGCCCACGCCGGGGGCCTTCCGGGGTTACGGCGCCATGCAGTGTTTCTTCGGCATCGAGACCATGATGGCCGAGATCGCCGACCAGATGGGCTGGGACGTGGTGGCGTTCAAGCGCAAGAATTGGATCAAGGAGGGCGAGGCGCTCCTCATGGCCAAGGCGCTGGGCGAGGGCCGTGAGGGCTTCGAGCAGTCGATCCATTCCAGCGGTCTGGAGGCGTGCGTGCGGGTGGGCCTGGATGCTATGGACTGGTACGAGAAGAGGCAGAAAGCAGGAGGCAGGGGGCAGGAAGCAGGGCCTATCCGGCGCGGCATCGGCATGGCCGTCATGGCCCACGGCAGCGGCATCGCGGGCCTCGACATGGCCGCAGCGACGATCAAGATCAACGATGACGGTTCCTTCAACCTCCTCATCGGTGCCACCGACATCGGGACCGGCTCGGATACCATCCTGGCCCAGATGGCCGCCGAGGTGTTGGGCGTCCCGCTCGACGACGTCATCGTCTACTCGTCCGACACCGACTTCACCCCCTTCGACAAGGGCGCATACGCCTCCAGCACCACCTACATCAGCGGCGGCGCGGTGCGCAAGGCGGCGCGCCAGGTGGCCGATCAGATCCGCGAACACGCCGCTGCTATGCTGGGGGTAGAGCTGCAGGAGGGGAGCGGAGGGGTCGAGGGGCGGGGCGTCGGGCTGGAGGATGTGACGCTGCGCGACCGGGCGGTCTGGTTCCCTGACGGGCGGAGCGTGGCGCTGGATCAGGTCGCTCTGAGCAGCCTGCACCAGCAGGATCAGCATCAGATCATGGCCACGGCGTCGCACAAGAGCTACGACAGCCCGCCGCCCTTCGGCGTCCAGTTCGTCGAGGTGGCCGTGGACGTTGAGACCGGAGGGGTCACCGTCGAGCGCGTGCTGATGGTCGCCGACGCCGGGCGGGTGATCAACCCCATCACCGCCTCGGGGCAGGTCGAGGGTGGCATTGCGCAGGGTCTCGGCTTCGCTATGTGCGAGGAGATGGTGTATGACGAGGATGGTCGGCTGGTCAACCCCCGCCTGGGGCCCTACCATATCTACCGGGCCGACGAGATGCCCGAGATAGACGTGATCTTCGTCGAGACCGACGAGCCCACCGGCCCGTTCGGGGCCAAGTCCGTGGCCGAGCTCTCCATCGACGGCATCGCGCCCGCCATCGCCGACGCCATCCACGACGCCACCGGCGTCTGGCTGCGCGAGGTGCCCTTCACGCCGGAGCGGGTCTGGCGGGCGCTGACGGGGGCGGATCGACGGGATTGAGCGGGGGGACGGATTCCCCTGACCTGCCAGCGGTTCCGGCTGGAGCGCCGTCGTCCCGACGGCAGGGCGTGGTTCAACTTCTGGCCAAGGGGCTCGCGGGCGTGCAGCCGTTTCCCATTCTGGCGGACGCGTTGGCCTTGATCGAGCATCCCTTCTGGCAGTCGCGCTTGCTTCGTTGGCGCGTTCGGAGTACACTTGAGCTCAGGGCGTTCGGCAGGAGGGTCGAGCGGGTTCTTGGCTCGGAGGGCATAAGGGCCCATTTTCCGTCTGACCGGGGATACGTGCCGCGGTACGTCACGGCGCTCGACGGCGTCCCTGATGGAGACGTTGACGGTCTCGGCGACGCGTTCTCGTCTCCCCGTCGCCTCTTTGATGCCCGATGGCTCGTCCTCTCCCTGGTCGAGGGGCGGAGGAGGTTTCGGATTCTTGAGAAAGTTCGCTTGGCAAGTGATTGACTGATCGCCCGCACCTGTGCTCGCAGCCCTCATCCTTGAGGGCGTCGCAGTCACTCGAAAGAGGAGATTGACGCTATGTACAAGACAATCCTCGTCCCGCTGGACGGATCGAAGCGTGCGGAGGCGATCCTGCCTCACGTGGAGGAGTTGGCCCAGCGGTATGGCGCAAAGGTGGTCTTCCTGCGTGTCCTCGAGCCCATTCCCTACGTCGCGGGACCCGAGGGCATGCCGATCACGATTCACCAGCAGGATCTCGATCAGCGGCGCCAGGACGCCGAGCGGTACGTCCAGGCGCGCTATGGCGAGTTCCGCGAGAAGGGTATTGAGGCCAAGGCGGTCGTCTTTCAGGGGCCCGTCGTGGAGGCCATCACCGACGCAGCGGAGAGAGAGGGCGCGGACCTGATCGCCATCGCCAGCCACGGGCGAAGCGGCCTGTCGCAGTGCTTCTACGGCAGCGTGGCCGCCGGCGTGCTCCATCGCGTCGATCGGCCCCTCCTGGTCGTCCGCTCGCTGATTCAAGACTAGGGAGCGATCACACCCGCGCTCACAGCCCTCGTCCTCGAGGGCGTTGTGGTCGAGAGAGCGATTGGTGCCGGAGGGCGACCCCGAGACGGGGTCTGGGAGCAAAAAGCGTACCCGCGCTC
>CAYQZG010000063.1:0-4984 GCA_964421785.1 uncultured Anaerolineales bacterium | reverse complement strand
GTGCCGGAGGGCGACCCCGAGACGGGGTCTGGGAGCAAAAAGCGTACCCGCGCTCGAAGCCCTCGTCCCCGAGGGCGTCGGGGTCGAGAGGGTGATTCACGCCGAGGGACGACCCCGAGACGGGGTCTGGGAGCAGCAATTGTATCCGCGCTCAGAGCCCTCGTCCTCGAGGGCGTCGGGGTCGAGAGGGCGATTGGCGCCGGGGGGCGACCCCGAGACGGGGTCTGGGAGCAGCAATTGTATCCGCGCTCAGGGCCCTCGTCCTCGAGGGCGTTGTGGTCGAGAGAGCGATTGGTGCCGGAGGGCGACCCCGAGACGGGGTCTGGGAGCAAAAAGCGTACCCGCGCTCAGAGCCCTCGTCCTCGAGGGCGTCGCGGTCGAAAGCGCACCATGTCCATGTGCCATCGCCATGTTGATAGAGGGAGGGAGACGTGTCCAACGACCTGCTGAAGGTGGCGACCTACAACGCAAACTCAATTCGAGCGCGGATGGACCTCATCCTCGATTGGTTGGACCGAGAGCGGGCTCACATTCTCTGCGTCCAGGAGACCAAGGTGCAGGACAAGGACTTCCCCGCGGATCCCATCCGGGAGGCCGGCTACCACGTCGTCTATCGGGGGCAGAAGTCCTATGCCGGCGTGGCGATGCTCAGCTCCCTGGAGCCGCAGGACGTCGCCTACGGCTTCGATGACGGCGGCCAGCCCGACGGGCCGCGCCTCATCCGCGCGGTCTATGCCGGCCTGCCGGTGGTCAACACCTACGTGCCCCAGGGCCGCTCGCCCGATTCGGAGCATTTCCAGTACAAGCTGGCCTGGTTCGACCGGCTTCGCGCCCTCTTCGAGCGTCACTACGACCCCCGTGAGCCACTGCTCTGGATGGGGGACTTCAACGTGGCGCCCGAACCGATCGACATCTACGATCCCAAGGGGAAGGCGAACCACGTCGACTTCCATCCCCGGGCTCGGGCGGCCCTCGATCAGGTGAAGGCCTGGGGCTTCGTCGACGTCTTCCGGCGCCATCACCCTGGCGAGGAGGACCAGTACACCTACTACGATTACCGCGCCAAGGATCCCATCGAGCGCGGGATCGGTTGGCGCGTGGATCACGTCTGGGCCACCGAGCCGCTGGCCGAGCGTTCCACGGCATCCTGGATCGACGTCGATGCGCGACGGGCGGAGCGGCCATCGGACCACACGTTCCTGGTGGCGGAGTTCAGCCTATGACGGTGGTCAGCGTTCAAGAGGCAAGAACCTTCCCGAAAGCTTCCGGATCGGTGAGCTCGGCCGGAAATTCGCTTAAGAGTGATATCTGTCTATGCTTATGTCCTCCCCCCTGGCTTTCGGGAAGGTCATAGACGAGTGGAATAGGAGTGTTATGTGTCAAGCGACGGTCTATCTTGGTGATGAGGAAGTGGCCCGGGAAGTGACCGGGATGGTGTTGGTCGAGGATGGCGTCCGCCTGACGTCGTTCTTCGAGGAGCCCCAGATTGTGCCGGGGCGCGTCCTTCACGTCGATTTTCTTAAACATCGGGTACAACTGGAGCCGCTGGAGGAGGAAGCATGAAAGATCTTGAGAAGCTGCGCGTCTTGCTGCCGCACTGGATTGAGCACAACAGTGAGCACGCCGGGGAGTTCCGCGACTGGGCCGGGCGCGCTGGCGAGGCCGAGGCATCCATCCTCTCGGCCGCCCAGCTCATCGAGGAGGCTAACGCGCGCCTGGAGGAGGCGCTGGAGACGCTCGGGGGGGCGCATCATCATCCCCACGAGCATGCGCACGACTGATGGGTGAGGAGCAGCCGGTCGCGGCCGTGGCAGCCCGTGGTGGGCCCGACGCTCGCAACGGCCCGGACAACGTCGAGCGCTGGGGCTGGTACTCCATCGGCATCAACGTCGTCCTGGCCGCCATCAACCTGATCGTCGCGCTCGCATCGGGCAGCCTGGCGGTCCAGGCCGAGATGATCCATAATCTGGTCGACTTCTTGACCGCGGTGGCGGTCCTGATCGGCCTCAAGCTCTCCACGCGAAAGACGAAGGCCTTCCCCTACGGCCTCTACAAGCTGGAGAACGTGATCACCGTGGGGTTGGCCGTGATGATCTTCGTCACCGCCTATGAGATCGCGCGCGATGCCCTCTTCACGCCGCCCAGCAAGGCGGTCGTCGACCCCTGGATGCTGGGGGGCGTGGTCGTGGCGACCATCATCCCCCTCGTCTTCAGCCACTTCGAGCTGCGGGCCGGCCAGGCGGCCAACTCCCCGGCCCTCATCGCCGATGCCAAGGAGTACCGCGCTCACGTCTTCACCACCGGCGTGGTCTTCGCCGCCCTGTTGGGCCAGTGGTTTGAGCTACCCCTGGATCGCCTCGCGGCGCTCGTCATCGTGGTCGCGATCGGCAAGACCGGCTGGGAGCTCCTCGGCGACGGGATGCGCGTGCTGCTCGACGCCTCCCTCGATCCCGATACCTTGCTGGAGATCCGGGAGATCATCCTGGAGGAACCCGCGGTGGCCGAGCTGGCGTGGGTCACCGGGCGAAACGCGGGACGTTTTCGCTTCGTGGAGGCCGAGCTCACGCTCCGTGTGCGTGACCTGGAGCGGGCCGAGACGATCACGCGCCGCATTGAGGAGAAGATCGACCAGGCCGTCCCCTACGTGGAGCGCGTCCTCATCCATGCCGAACCGATGGAGCGGACCCATCTCTGCTACGCCGCTCCCCTGGCCGACGCTGACGGTGCGCTCAGCGAGCATTTCGGCGAGGCGCCGCTCTTCGCGCTGGTCAGGCTCCGTCTGGAGGACGGGGTGGTGGAGGAACGGCGGATGCTGGACAATCCCTACCTGGACCAGGAGCGGGCCAAGGGCATCAGGGTGGCGGAGTGGCTCGTCGAACAGAAGGCCGACATCGTCTTCCTCAGCGAGAGCTTGCAGGGGAAAGGCCCCGTCTACGTCTTTGGCGACGCTGCGGTGGAGATGCGCCAGACCGAGGCCGGGACGCTGGACGACGCTTTGGCCGAGGCGCGGGAGAGGGACGTGCGATGAAAGAGGATGACCTGACGGAAGCCAGGCTCTACGACAAGCTGGAGGATCGACGGGTGCAGTGCTACCTATGCGCCCATCGCTGCCGCATCGCGGACGGCAAGCGCGGGATCTGCGCCGTGCGGGAGAATCGGGGCGGCACGCTCTACACCTTGGTGTACGGGCGCACCATCTCCCAGCACGTCGACCCGGTGGAGAAGAAGCCGCTGGCCCATTTCTACCCCGGCACGAGAGCCTACTCCATCGCCACGGTGGGCTGCAACTTCCACTGTGAGTGGTGCCAGAACGCCAACATCTCCCAGATGCCGCGGGAGACGGGCCTCATCGTGGGGGAGAGGGCCGGCCCGGAGGAGGTCGTCGCCGGGGCGAAGCGCTCCCGCTGCCGCAGCATCGCCTACACTTACACCGAGCCCACCATCTTCTTCGAGTACGCCTACGACACGGCGAAGCTGGCCCACCAGGAGGGCATCGCCAACGTCTACGTCACCAACGGGTTCATGACGTCTGGCGCCAACGAGATGTTGGAGACCTTCGACCCCTACCTGGACGCGGCCAACGTCGACCTGAAGGCGTTCCGCGACGAGACCTACCGCCGCTACGTCGGCGGGCGCCTGCAGCCGGTCCTGGACAGCCTGAGGAAGATGAAGGAGCTGGGCATCTGGGTCGAGGTGACCACGTTGGTGATCCCCGACCTCAACGACGACGAGGAGGAGCTGCGGGACGCGGCGCGCTTCGTCGCCCAGGAGCTGGGGCCGGAGACGCCCTGGCACATCAGCCGCTTCTATCCCGGGTATCAGATGCGGCACGTGCCGCCGACGCCGGTGGCGACGCTGCGCCGGGCGCTGGAGATCGGCCGGGAGGAGGGGCTGCGCTATATCTTCGTGGGCAACGTGCCGGGCGAGGCGAACACCGAATGCCACGTCTGCGGCGAGTTGCTGATCCGCCGCAGGGGCTACACCATCCTGGCGAACCACGTCGCCCCCGGGCAGGTATGCCCCAACTGCGGCACGCCCGTGGCCGGCGTCGGCCTGGCGCCCGGTTAGCGCGACAACCGCACCTGCCAAAGGAGCAGACTTCGGAAGTCTTGGGGTCCATGCCCAACGCGGTATAGGGGGGCTCACAGGACGATTCCTGGCCTGTCTAGCACAATCGTGCAGACTTCGGAAGTCTCTTGGCGGGCATGATGTTGTAGTATTGGGGAGTTCGAGGCGATGTCATCAAAAGAGGAGAGGCGGCGGCGGGAGTTGAAGCGCCTTCAGAAGGCCATCGAGCGCCAGAAGGCCGAGTCTGCCCAGAGCGACGTGGCTTCGGAGACCCCGGAGGCCGAGGCGTCTGAGGAAGCCTGGGATTGGGATCGCTTCTGGGACAAGTTCGATGTCACTGGCCTGGACGGTAAGGAGGCTCTCTTCCACGAGGCCGTGGCGTCCGGGGAGATAGAGAGCGAGGCGGCCATTGAGATGGTAAGCACGATCCGCGGCCTTCTCGACACGAATGAACCACAAGGCCGGGCGCGCTATGCCGAGATCGTGGAGGATCTGCGCGCGGAGGCGCCCGACGTCTACCGTCAGCACGCTGGCCATTACCAGAGGGACCTGGTCTCCGACGCCGTCGCCGCGGGGCGGTGGGACGACATCCCTCAGCTGCTGCTGCCTTTCGTCGAGGAGCTGGCGTCCAACCTGAGCATCTTCTCCCAGATCATCGACCAGCTGAGATACTACGGTCGCCTCCAGATCCTCATCCAGGTGATGTCGCGCGCTTGGCCGGAGGTGCGGGATTCGGCTCAGGTTTTCGACTGGTCCATCACCGAGTTCGCGGACAAACTGATGAGGCTCCATCTGTTCCACTACCTGGAGACCGGCGACGACCCCCGTGCCGACGACCCGAAGCTGCTGGAGGCAATCGCCCGCTATGGCGAGTGGGACGAGGTCTGGTTGGGGCGCATCATTCGCCATCTGACCG
>CAYQZG010000062.1:11375-21895 GCA_964421785.1 uncultured Anaerolineales bacterium | reverse complement strand
CCTGCTGTTCGATCCAGGTGAAGTACTTCAGGTTGTGGATGCGCTTGGCGTCCCAATAACCCAGCTCCTCGACGTAGTCGATGCCGGTGCCCAGGAGGTAGCGCTCGTAGTCCGCCGCTGCATCGGTCTCGCTGTACAGACCGTGCTCTTCGTGCAGCTCCTTCAAGCGGCTCTCGTAGAGCTCCATCGAGTCGGTGAAGACGGTCAGTACCACGTCCTGCTCGTCCAGCTCATACCACTTGGCGAACTTGATGCAGGAGAGAACGTTCGCGATGCAGGAGATACCGAGCAGGTCCAGGTTGCTTGCCAATTCCTCGGGCACGCCCTGCTTGACTAGATAGGCCCGCCCCGCTGGCTCGTTGAACAGTCGCACCAAGCTCATGCACGCTTCGTCGTCGATGGCCATCACCATGTCGGTGTTCTTTAGATTGTGGATCCATGGCACGTGCTTGTCGCCAATGCCCTCAATGCGGTGCCCGCCGTAGCCGTTCAGCATCAGCGTGGGGCACTGTAGGGCTTCGCTGGCGACAATCTTGCTGGTGGGGAAGAGCTCCTTCATGTAGTCCCCGCAGCCCAACGTCCCTGAGGAACCGCTGGTCAGCACCACGCCTCGGTAGGTGTCGTCCGAACGCAGCTCCCGCTCCAGCACCTCCTCCATGGCGTGGCCGGTGACGTCGTAGTGCCAGAGGTGGTTGCCGAACTCGTCGAACTGATTGAAGACCACCACGTCCTCGCGCGTCTCGCGCAGCTCCCAGGTCTTATCGAAGATTTCCTTGACGTTGCTCTCGCAGCCGGGTGTGGCGATCACCTCGCCCGCTACCCTCGATAGCCAATCGAAGCGCTCCTGGCTCATCTCCTCGGGCAAAATCGCTATCGATTCGCACGCCAGGAGCGACGCGTCATAGGCGCCGCCGCGGCAGTAGTTACCGGTTGACGGCCAGACGGCCTTCTGGTAGGTGGGGTCGAACTGCCCCGTGACCAGTCGCGGCACCAGGCAGCCGAAGGTGGCGCCCACCTTGTGAGACCCGGTGGGGAACCACTTGCCCACCAGGGCGATGATGCGTGCCGGGACGCCGGTCAGCGCTGGTGGGAGCTCGACGTAGTTGACACCGTTGAAGCCGCCGCCCTGCTCGACCGGCTCGTTCTTCCAGGTGATGCGGAAGAGATTGAGCGACGTGATGTCCCAGAGGCCAATGTCCGCCAGGCGTCTCTTGACGCCGTCCGGGATGAGCGATGGATCCTTCATCTGCTCGAAGGTAGGGATGATGATAGTGCGCTCTCTGGCGCGCTGCACCGTGCGTTCAAGCTGTTCTTCATCAATGGTCAAATCGATCATGTGCGTTTCCTCTCTATGTCGTTGGATGATTGATACAACGGGAGACGGGTAGATTGGTTGATCTGCTATGTTCAGATCAACCAATCTACCCGTCTCCCGGTTTACCAACTCACCGTGACGGCTCTCTGCATATGGCCTCAAAGCGGCCGTTTTTCGTTCTCATCACCCATCATCTCCGACGGGCAACCGCTGTCTGTCCTCCGGGACGATGACCTCTAGGTCCGTGCCGGCGCGCGCTTCCTCGACAAGGACGTCGGGGTGCTCCCCAATCTCCGGGCCCAAGTGTACTAGCGCGAGGCGTGGGCACCCCGCCTGGCGAGCTACGTCACCTGCTTGTTTGGCTGTGCTATGGTAGTGATCTCCCGGGTTGGCTTCGGGCTCGAGCACGGTGCTGAAGGAGGCCTCGTGAATCAACAGGTCGCTGCCTCGGGCGAACTCGACCCCAACGTCCGTGGGTCGGGTATCGGTGATGAAGGTCACCGAGGGGCCGCCCTTGAAGTCCCAGCGGGCGGCCAGTGTAGGGACGTCAGGGGGATGATCGAGCACCATCGTGCGAAGTTTAACGTCCGTCGGTAAGCACGTTTCATCGGAACCCTCTTCCGACAAACTGTGCCAGCGAAGGTCAATTCGATCAGGGCTAAGGCTGGAGAAGCTCACGGCGTTCAATATGCGCAGGGAGGCTATTGTGCTCAGCCCGGCGTAGACGTGGAGGGGCGTTGCAGCCTGCATGCGGTTGAGTGCCAGTATTGGGAATCCCAGCGCGTGATCGCCGTGGGCGTGCGTGACAAATAGCTGGTCGATGTCGGCAGCTTTCAGGTTGACCCGGTTCAGTTGCTCCACAATCATCGGCCCTGTCTCGACCAGCATCCGGAAGTCGGGACCCTCGATGAGAAGCGCCAGATTGGTGCGTCTCCCGGAGGAGAAGGCACCGCCGGTTCCGAGAAATGTCACATTGACCATCGTAGCCTCCAGTCATTGAGGAGAGTGCGCTCTCCTGGTCTATTGCTCAGGGACGTTGCTTGTCCTCGCCTTACCGCTCAACGCCAGAGCGTGCTGCACATCGGCCAGCGTCGGCTCTACGACCGGCGGGTGTTCCTCCAAGGCCCTCATGACGCTTGCGACATCCTTCAGGCCTGACCCGGTAGACAGGACGACAACCCGCTCGTCAATCTCCACCATCCCTTGGTCCAGCGCCTTGACCAAACCCGCGTAGGCCGCAGCGGCGGCTGGCTCGGCGAACACGCCGCAGCCCTGAGCCAAGGTGGGGATGGCTTCCAATATCTCATCGTCACTCACGCTGACATAGGCGCCGTCGCTCTCTCGCACGGCTCGCAGTGCCTTGATACGATCGCGGGGTAGGCTGGCGACGATGCTGTCGGCAACGGAGTGCGCCTCCACAGGCTCCATCTCCAGTGCGTCGAGGCCCTCTTCCCAGGCTGTGACCAGGGGGGCCGAGCCTTCCGCCTGGACGCCCATAAGGCGAGGCATATGATCTATCCAGCCCAGGGCGAGCAAATCTCGCAGGCCTTTGTGTACACCACCGATGATGCAGCCGTCACCGACGGGGACGAAGACCACGTCTGGAGCTTGCCACGCCGTTGAACCCCCTCTTGATGTCGATCCAGATGAGCTAAGTTGTTCGCAGACCTCGTAGATGACGGTTTTCTTTCCCTCGCTCATGTAGGGATTGTAGGCTGTGTTGCGATTGTACCAGTTGAAGGACCGCGCTACCTCCAAGCAGAGTTCAAAGGCCTGGTCGTAGGTCCCGTCCACAAGCAAGACCGACGATCCGTAGGCCAACAACTGAGCGATCTTCGCCTCTGGCGCCGAGCGGGGCACGAAGATGACGTTCCGTTGTTCGGTGGCGGCGCAGAGCCCGGAGAGCGCTGCAGCGGCGTTGCCCGTGCTGGCAGTGGTGACGACTTCATAGGGGGGCTGTTGATCGGGCCGTTCCTCGCGAGCCTTGACCACGGCAACAGCCGAGGCGCGATCTTTGAGCGAGGCGGTTGGCTGGCGACTGTCATCCTTGACCCACAGATGCTCCAAACCCAGGTCCGCCGCCAGACACGGCGCCGGGTAGAGAGGCGTGCCGCCGACGGTCGCTGCCGGCGTACCATGAGTGATGCACCGTGCCACTTCGGGATCGACGGGCAGGAGCGGCATGTAGCGCCACAACGACTGTGTGGGATTGCCCCTCAGTGTCTCCGGATCGATCTGTTGGGCTATACTTTCATAGTCGTAGACGACATCGAGGATGCCCTCGTCGCCGTGCTCGGGGCAGACGTAGTCAACCTCGTTGACGTCGTACATCTTGCCGCAGATAGTGCACTTCAGTCCGAGAACGTGATCCATTGGCTTCCTTTCAGCCTACCTGTTTGTTGGGCTATGGAATGATGCGTGTCCCGCTCTCGCCTTTAAGTGCTCGGGAGATATTCTCCGGGGTGGTGATGATGGCCTCGCGACCACCTTGCTCCAGGAACCAGACGATGGCCTTCATCTTTGGCAGCATACTCCCCTCGGCGAAGTGGCCCTCCTCGATGTACTGTTTCGCTTCGGTCACTGTCATCTCTTCGATAGGCTCTTGATCCGGCTGACCGAAGTTCAAGTAGACGTGCTCCACCGCGGTGGAGATGAGGAAGAGATCCGCGTCGATCGACTGGGCGAGCAGGGCGGAGGCGTAGTCCTTGTCGATGACAGCCGCCACGCCTTCTAGGTCGCCATCCTGGTTGCGCACCACGGGAATCCCACCGCCACCGACGGTGATGGTGGTGATGCCGGCCTCGATCAGCTGACGCACGGCGCGTAGCTCCACGATCTCCTTCGGAATTGGTGAGGGCACCACCCGGCGCCAACCGCGGCCGGCGTCCTCGACGACGGACCATCCCTCCTCATCGGCTCGCTTCTGTGCCTCGTCTTCCTCCATGAAGCCCCCAATTGGCTTGGACGGATTCTTGAAGGCTGGGTCGTCCGCATCCACCCGCACCTGGGTGATCACGGTGGCGGCGGCCTTGTCGATGCCGCGTCGATCGAACGCGTTGCGCAGGTTTTGCTGCAGGGCGTAGCCGATGGCGCCCTGGGAGTCGGCCCCGCAGGCATCCAGTGGCACCTCGTGCATCCCGGCCACCTTGGCCGCGATCTCCGACCGGCGGAGGATGAAGCCAACCTGTGGGCCATTCCCGTGACCAATGGCCACGTCCCAACCTTGCTGGATCATGTCGAAGATATGCTCGCAGGTCTCCTTCGCTGCTTGATATTGATCCTCGACAGTCTGATGCTTCTTGTCCTTAATCAACGAATTGCCACCGATGGCGACAACGGCGACTTGCTTCTCCGTCATATCGTATCCTTTCCAGTCCGATTCTCTACCAATTCCCCATGGTGAGCGCCATGACCGCCTTCTGCACGTGCAGACGATTCTCGGCGATATCGTAGATGGCGGATCGGGGACCCGAGGCTACCTCATTGGTCACCTCATGGCCTCGATCGACGGGCATCGGGTGCGTGAAGATGGCATTGTCGGTGCGGGCCATACGCTCGGCCGTCGTGGTCCAGCCCTGATGCGCCATTGCTTTCTCGATCTCGGCCTGTTTCTGAAGCTCTCCATCTTGATAGGCCTTGGGGCTGACCCAGTTGCGCGAGTAGACGACGTGCGCCCCCTCGTAGCCGCTGTCCGGGTTGTGGACAGTCTCAAACCTGGCTTCGTTCTGCTCGCAGTTCTGTTTCGTCCACGCGATCACCTCTGGATCGAGATCGTACCCCTCTGGATACGCCATAGTGACGTCCATCCCCAAGCGGGAGGCGATCAACAGCGCCGCCTGAACCGAGCACCAGGAGCGGGCCAGGGCGCCCGATCCCCAGGACAGCAGGAGTTTCTTGCCCCTAAGCGCTTCGTAGTCAGGACGGCCCGGCCCGTGCCCTAGCCACTCGGCCCAGCCCATCACGTCCGCCAGTGCCTGACAAGGATGGAAGCGATCGTCGGCCATGTTCAGGATAGGCACGTTCGCCCACTTGGCGTACTCCACCAGCACCTCGTCGCCGGCACCGTAATAGGGTATCTTGTCCTCAAGGATACGGATGCCCAGACCTGCGGCGTACCGGGCCATGACGGTGGCGGCGTCCTCGATGGTCTCGCCTGCCTTCTTCTCGGTCTTGAAGCGCCCGGCCGATGGCGTCATGAACTGAGCGTGTCCACCTAGCTCGGTTGCTGCTGCCTCAAACGAGATGCGCGTGCGTACCGAGGGGTTGTAGAAGAACATAATGAACGTCTTGTGCTCCAGGATGGTGGTCCATCGATCCGAGAAGCGCTCACGCTTCATTTTGGCGGCCAACTCGAGGGCTTCTTTGAGCTCGGTCACCGACCAGTCCTGGGTGCAGATGAAGTCTCGACCAAATAGATCCACAGCTTCCTCCGTGAAGTCAATGGCTCCGCTTGGCGGTAGATGGGTGCCACATACTGCACCCATCTGCCGCTCGAGTGAATTACGATAACGCTTGTTGAACGCGGGAGTGTCCGCGGTTGAGCAAGATCGTGCGGATCTGTTGTTCCTCTCCGGAGTTTGGATCTATCTTCACGTAGGTGCCTCGTCGGAAAAGCCTCTCCTCGATGGCGTCATTGAGCAGAGCCGAGACCTGCGAGCGAGACATCTTCTCGAAGAGATCCGCCCCCATTGCCCGATCTACCAGGAACTTGAAAGCGACGTAATCATACGTTTTCTCCAGCTTGTCCGCGAAGCGCAGTAACTTGCTAGCCGCTTCCTCATCGGAGGGTGGTGCTGCCGATGGTTCGGCCTCTCCCTTCGGTGCGCTCTCGGGTAGGTAGACCCAATCCACCAGCTCGTCCGTAATCAAGTGGATGTACCCGCGATTCTCGGCTTCCTTGAGGAACATCCGGAACTGATTGAAGCCGTACTCGCTCTCGTCGAATTCCCCCCTACGCTTGATCAGCTCGAGCTTGACGTAGGAGGCGAGAGCGCGACCGGGAAAGCGCGATCCTTCCACGATATCCACGACCGTTTCGAATGCTGCGTCCAGCTTGTCCTCTTGCCTCTCTGTCCGCTGAACAGGCTTGCTCTCCGGCTCGGAGAAAGGCACCACGTCCTTGTCGTACTGCAGGAACTCGTCCACCGTCTGGATCAGACGCGTGGCTGCGCTCCACGAAACGCCAACGGCGACGACGCGCTTGCCGTAGGGCCGAAGGATATTGACCACGTGGACGAAGTCAGCATCTCCAGAAACCAGCACGAACGTCTCGACGGTCGGATAATCGTGAGCACACTCGATGCAGTCCGCCGTCATCTTCACGTCCACGCTGCCCTTGATGAAGAAGTCCTCCGCCTCCTCAGCTTGAGCGCGGATGGATGCTTTCGTCGGCACGTAGACGGGCTCGACGCCGGCTCTGTAGAGACGGGATGACTCCTTCTGATGCCAGCGTTGTGTCCAGTCGGCGTAAGCTTTTGCCACGACGACTCGGCCGTACCGCTCCGCCGCGTCACGGATGGCAGAGACGTTAGGACTCATCTCCGCGTCCTCGAGGCTCCACTTGATGTTCTCCCAGTCGATGAAGAGGGCTACGTCCCCTTTGTCTTGAACAGGCATAATTTCCCTTATCTCTAGCCTATGACAGCGTCAGGCTCATTACCGCCTTTTGGGCGTGCAGGCGATTCTCTGCCTCGTCAAAGACCACCGACTGCTCGCCGTCGATCACCTCATCGGTGACCTCCCAGCTCCGGTCGGCGGGTAGGCAGTGCATATAAATGGCATTCGGATCGGCCTGAGCCATATACTCGGGCGTAGCTTTCCAATCCTTGTAGCCATCGAAAATCTCTTGTGCCAGGTCTTCATCATCCTCGCCGATCGGTGGCTTGAAGAGCTGTACCGGAGCCCAGGCCTTAGGATAGAGCACGTGAGCGCCCTCGGCGGCGCCCATGAAGTCATCGGTGACCTCGAAGGTTGCCCCATTCATCTCGGCGTAGCTCTCGCAAGCCTGGATGACCTCAGGATCAAGGGCCATCTCTTTCGGCCGAGCCAGAACAGTGTCACAGCCCATCATGCTCGCGGCAATGATCGCGCTTTGTGGCACGGCCCGCGGCTTGTGAATGCTGGGTGAGTAGGCCCAGGACATGACGAACTTCACGCCCTTGAAACCGCCGAATTTCTCCTTAACCGTCAGCACATCGGCAAGCGCCTGAAATGGATGATACTTGTCATCCTCCATATTCAGCACGGGAATGTCGGCCCAGTAGGCGAAATTGCGAATCAATTCGTTGGCTCCGCCGTATTCCCAGTCCACTGGATCGCCGTAGCAGCGGATGGCGATGCCGTCTCCCATCCGGGCAAGCACGCGGGCGACGTCGGAGACACGCTCCGTGCTGTAGGCGACCTCCTTGCCAGGCAGTGCTGGCGTATAGATCTTTCCTGGTTCCAGGAAATGGGCGTGACCACCCAATTGAGTCATCCCTGCCTCGAAGGAGTTGCGCGTGCGCAGTGATGAGTTGTAGAAGATCATGAACAACGACTTGGCTCGTAGGATATGGTCGTGGTACTCGCCGATTGCGTTCCGCTGCTTCAGATCGAGTGCCACATCTAGGATAGTTTCAATCTCCTCCTTGCTCCAGTCGAGCAGGGTGATGAGGTCACGACCACGGAAACTCTTGGTTTTCATCTTAATCTACCTCCATAGTGTAAAAATACATAGGTGTTTGGAAACGTAGCGACTGTCGACCGAGATGGGACAGCGCAAAGAGGGCCTTCGATCATTTCTTTCTCTAGCTCAAGGGCGTTGGGCCGTTGTGCCATTAGATGTCACTCCTCTGCGTGCCCTCATCGACGCAGGATGTGAAAGTCGAAGAAATCGGGTAGGAAGTAATTGCGCGAGAAATCTATCGGGATCAGCTCCTCTGTGAACAACGTTTCGGATAGCAGAAGAAGCGCTTCTCCTAGTTCGACCTCCATATGCTCCGCCAGCAGAGCATCGGCGTTGATGGCCGTGATCTCGGCCATCGCCTCGCGGACTCGGATGGAGTTCCTCCGTATCAGCAGGTCCAGGACCGATCCATCGAATGATGCGTCCACCGCCTCTGGGGGCAGCACGGTTGTTGGGGCGAAGTCGACCAGATAGGCAGCTAATCTGTCGTCGACGGCGATTGTGCGGCGGACGCAGGTGACCGGCGCACCTGTTGCCAGCTTCAGCTTCTCTGCAACCTGGTCGTCGGCGAGGACCTTTTCGACGCTCAACCGGAGCATGCAAGCCGACATCCCCTGGCTGTCCGCCATAGCCAGAATGCTGTCCAGACGCTCCAAACCGCTCGCCAGTCGTTCCCTGTACGCCGGGGCAACGAAGGTCCCAACACCGTGCTTCCGTACGATGACCCCCTCCTGCTCTAGGTTGAATAGCGCTTCGCGCAGAGTGGGTCGGGAGATACCTAGCTGAGCTGCAAGGTTCGATTCAGAGGGGAGCTGTTCGCCAGGTTCGTACGTACCCCCCTCAATGAGCTCAAGGAGGTGCTGTCGGGCCTGGATGTGAAGGGGTCGTCGGTCGATCTTAAGCTCGTGCATAATCCTAATCGTAAGATGTCTTACGACTTCACGCTAACTATACCCTGAGTTGGCGCCTATGTCAAACGGCGCGGCGAACGCTCAGGTGTCCGGCACGTCAAGGCGTTCCTGTGGATAGCCTTTCAAGCTAGAAGTATGAACAAAGCTGGACTGAAAAGCCTCTCGAAAGTCGAACTGATCGAGCTGGTGCTTGAGCTTCACGCAATGAACGGGAAGCTTCGCGAGGAGAATGTGCAGTTTCGAGGCGAGTAGCAAAGCCTAAGAAGCAGTTGAAGCGGCTACCTTTGACACCAAAGAACTCGTCGGTGCCACCGTCGGCAGGGCGTAGGGCGGGTCGTCGCCGATCCTGAATCGGCTCGGGGCGACGGCCTGGCTGGAGGGCGCGTCGCCCGGCGATCCTCCTCGTATCATCATATTGATGTGACTGACAGGTCGGGATGACAGGATTGTCGACACTCATTTGTGGCGTCCAAACCACGGCGGTTTGACACTCCTGGGTTCTTCGCTATCATATCCCTGCGAATGGGGGGAGAACAGAAGCCCGGTACGTCCGTCTCATACCCACACCGTCCGCCGGATGGCGCTGATGCGTCGATGCTTGATTAATGGGGCCATCGGCTTAGGAGGCTTGGTGCGCTGCCGAGTGGAGTCGGCCCGAGAAAGGATCCCAGGTGGTCTTTGTGTCGGCCGAAGGGTTTTCTAATGACGACTGTCCATCTACCTGACTGGCCCTGGCGCGTCGTGCGGGAGCTGGCTCAAGATCAGGCCATCAAGGTCTGGCTTGTGGGCGGCGCTGTCCGTGATCGTCTGCTGAAGCGGCCTCTGCACGATTGGGACTTTGCCGTCGATCGCGATGCGACAAGATTGGCTCGATCTGTCGGCGATGCACTGGGTGGGTTCTTCTTTCCCCTTGATGAGGAGCGGGGGACGGCCCGCGTCGTGGTCGAGACGGAGGAGGTGTCGCGTGTGGAGCTCGACTTTGCGCTCCTGCGTGGCGCAAGCTTGGAGGAAGACTTGGCCGGGCGGGATTTCACCATCAACGCCATGGCCCTGGACGAGGCACGCACGCTGATCGACCCCCTGGGCGGTGAGGCCGATCTGGCGGCAGGGCTCATCCGCGCCACGAGTGAGTGGGCTCTCCGCGATGACCCGGTGCGCCTCCTGCGCGCGGCACGGCTGGAGGCCGAGCTCGGTTTTAGGATTGTGCCTCGTACGGAGGCCTGGATCGGACGTGACGCGTCTCTTCTGGCTCGTCCGGCGGTAGAGCGGCTGCGGGACGAGTTCGTACGCGGCCTGGCGGTCCCGGGCGCGTCCGGTTTCGTCCGCCGCCTCGACGATCTGGCCTTGCTGACCTACCTGGTGCCGGAACTGGAGGCACTCAAGGGGGTGACGCAGTCGTCCCCGCATCGCTTCGACGTATGGCGCCACACACTGGCGGTGGTGGACGTGCTCGAAGGCGTCATAGCCACCGTCACCGGAGAACCGACGCGATCAACTTCCCCTGCTAGCAGCCCCCGTCCTGACCCCGACACTCACAGCTCCCATCCCGATCCCAATGCTCGCAGCCCTCATCCCGATCCCGACGCTCGCAGCCCCCGTCCCGCCCCCCCTGCTCACAGCCCCCGTCCCG
>CAYQZG010000062.1:7580-11275 GCA_964421785.1 uncultured Anaerolineales bacterium | reverse complement strand
GATCCCGACGCTCGCAGCCCCCGTCCCGCCCCCCCTGCTCACAGCCCCCGTCCCGGGGGCGTTGCCGTTCCCGTTGCTGCCTGGGGCAGTTTGACCAGGCGGCTGAGCCAGTTCGCTGGCGACGTAGATGCTCATCTGTCCATCAACGTCTGCGCCGACCGTGATCGGGCGCTGCTGCTCAAGCTGGCGGCGCTGCTCCACGACATCGGCAAGCCCCAGACACACTCGCTGGGCGAGGACGAGCGCATTCATTTCTACAATCACGAGCCGGTGGGTGCGCGAATTGCAGCGGAGCGATTGGAGAAGCTTCGCTTCAGCCGTGACGAAGTCTCGCGCGTGCGAACCGTCGTCGAGGCGCACCTGCGCCCCTCCCACCTGGCCCGCACCGAGAAGGTCACCCGCCGCGCCATCTACCGCTACTTCCGCGACACCCGTGATGCTGGCGTCGACGTCGTCCTGCTCAGCTTGGCCGATCACCTGGCGACCTGGGGGCCGAATCTGCGAGAGCGGCGCTGGGCGCGACGGCTGGAGGTGGCGGAGCTGCTGCTCCACCATTACTTCGAGCGGTGGGAGGAGACGGTGGCTCCGGAACTCCCGGTCGACGGCCACGACTTGATGCGCGAGCTGGGCCTGGAACCGGGTCCGCAGATCGGCCGGCTGCTCGATGCCCTCCGCGAGGCCATGGCGGCCGGGGAGGTCGAGACGCGCGAGGAGGTGCTTGATCTAGCTAGGCGATCGGTGAAGTAGGCGGAGTAGACGGGGTTTCTGTGCGGCGATATCGGACGGAGAGGCCTTGATATCCCATCGGCAATCGATACGCTTGCTGGGGGCGAACCGACCTAGGCTGTCCCAGCCCCTGCATGATGTGTTGAGGGCATGGCCGAATTACGAAGAAGCTAGGAGGCTGGAGGGATGCGACCACGATTTAGGATACTGAGCGATGACCTGATCGGGCAGATCATTGACGAGGGCTTTGAGCTGCTGATGGACCCGGGGGTGCGCGTTCACAACAACGAAGCGCTCGACCTGCTCGCTGACGCGGGGGCTGACGTCGACTTTGAGTCTCAGATTGCGTACATACCCCGAGATATCATTGAGCGGGCGCTGAGAACGGCGCCGTCAGAGTTCTACCTCTACGATATGGCTGGTGAGCCCGTCGTTCACTATGGTAGCGATACCGTTCAATTCGACCCTGGATCAGCCGCCATCACGGTGCTGGACAGCGAGACGCGGGAACAGCGGGCACCTGTGACGGCTGACCTTGTCAAGTTCGTCAAGCTGGTTGAGACGTTACCGCAGTTGGACGCGCAGAGCACGGCCCTCATCTGTACCGATGTGCCGGAGGAGATCGGCGATCTCTATCGCCTCTATCTGGCGCTCAACTACATGCGCAAGCCGATTGTCACTGGTGCCTTCCGGAAGGACACCTGGTGGACGATGAAGGACCTGCTGGTCGCGGCTGCGGGCGGCGAGGAAGCCTTGGCAGAGCGGCCGATAGCCATCTTCGACGTCTGTCCCTCTCCTCCGCTGCTGTGGAGCGATTTGACCTGTCAGAATATGATCGATTGCGCGCGACATACCATTCCGTCACAGTTGGTCTCGATGCCGCTGGCCGGCGCCACGGCCCCGGTGACCATAGCAGGGGCGGTCGTGCAGCATACGGCTGAGTGCATGAGTGGCGTGACGATCTGCCAGGTGGCCAACGAAGGCGCCCCTATCGTTTGGGGCGGTTCGCCAGCCGCGTTCGACATGCGCGAAGGTACGACTCCAATGGGTGCCATAGGCACCTGGATGATCGATGCGGCCTACACCGAGGTGGGCAAGGCCTTGGATCTCCCGACGCATGCCTACTTGGGGATGAGCGATGCCAAGGTGGTGGATGCCCAGTGTGGGCTTGAGTCGGCGGGGGGAACCTTGATGGCCGCGCTCGCCGGCGTGAACATGGTCTCCGGTGCTGGCATGATGGATTTCGAGAGCTGCCAGAGCTACGAGAAGTTGGTCATCGACGCGGACATCATTGGGATGGCGAAGCGACTGATCGCTGGTGTGGAGGCTCGCGACGACCCCCTGGCTCTGGGGTTGATGCGCCAGCTGAGACATCGCGCAGAGTACCTGGGACAGCTACACACGGCTAGGTGGTTCAGCAAAGAGCAATACATCCCCTCCAGTGTGATTGACCGCGGCTCGCTGGACGCCTGGAAGAAGAAGGGCAGCAAGACTGCCTGGGAGCGGGCGCAAGATCGCGTACAGGAGCTTCTCGCCACGTACGAATCCCCGTCCGTACCGGAGGACCTGCGTGGCGAACTGCGCGCGATCACGCTCAGAGCAGCTCAAGCTTTCGGCATGGACGAGCTGCCGCCGTTGCCAGAAGGTGGTTAGCAAGGAGAGTGACAATGCCAAACGACGTTTTGACAGAGATCACCCGAAGCCTGGTAGCGTGCGAGCCGGACTCGACGGCTCGGTTGACGCAGGAAGCCCTAGCGGCGGGTGTAGAGCCGCTCGTTGTGATTGACCAGGGGCTCGTGCCCGGCATGGAGATCGTAGGTGAGAAGTTCCAGTCTGGCGAGTACTTCTTGCCCCAAATGGTCATCGCCGCCAACGCGATGCAAAAGGCTATGGCGTTGGTGGAACCCGAGTTACACGCTCGTCAGCAGGTCACGGAATCGCTGGGAACGATGGTTATCGGAACCGTGAAGGGAGATATCCATGAGATCGGTAAGTCGTTGGTGGCGACGCTCATGTCGGCCAATGGGTTCCGCGTGTACGACGTCGGTGTGGATGTCTCTCCTGCCAGGTTCGTGGACAAAGTGAGGGAGGCGCGGGCAGATCTTCTTGGTCTATCCGCCTTGCTTACCACGACGATGACGGCGCAGCGGGAGGTTATCCAGGCCATGGAGGAGGCAGGCATCCGCCATCAGGTCAAGGTGATGGTTGGCGGGGCGCCGGTCACCCAGGAGTGGGCTGATGCGATTGGCGCCGATGGCTACGCCGAGGATGTTATTGCAGCTGTCGAACTCGGCAAGCGCCTGATGAGTTGACAGGGTGCAGGCCGACCATCCACGCCTTGGCCAGCTGTGCAGTGATTGGGCTCGTTAGCTGGTTTGACAATCTAGTATCGCATGGTATACTCGCGTCAAGGTCCGGAAACCATGGATAGGATCACTGCTTCTGACAAGCGAAAGCCACGAGGAGAGCCACCGCCGTCTGAGTAGGCCTGCTTGGGCTATGTTACCGAAAGCGACCGAAAGCCAGCCTCCAGACGGAGGCTGGCCTTTTTTGTTGTGGTTGTAAGCGTTCACCGTGACGCGCGTTGCGCGGTGATCGAAGCATATCCGAGAATGATGAAGCGTCCTCTGAGTTCTATGAAAGGAGGTGGTTGGTTGAATCGATGATGGACGTCTATAGGTGCTCCTGGATTGCAGACACGCAAGCTCTACGCAGTAGATGATATGAGGAGGAGACCATGAGGAAGAGAACGAGACTGCTCAGCCTGATGACTGTTCTGGCTATTCTGGTGATCCTGGTGGCTGCATGTGGTGCGCCAGCTACCGAGGAGCCAACCGAGCCACCGACGGAAGCGCCGACTGAGGTGCCAACAGAAGCGCCGACTGAACCGCCTGCTGAGGAAGAGGAGGAACTGGGCACGGTCGTGATCGGAACCAACGCGGAGTATCCGCCGTTTGAGTACGTCGACG